>NZ_VXCW01000020.1:0-53720 GCF_052850675.1 Pseudomonas sp. 1152_12
TGAAATTGCTCGCCTCGACATCAATAAAGTCGACAACCCGCTGCGCTTCCAAGGCCAATACTTCGACCAAGAAAGCGGGCTGCACTACAACCGCCATCGCTACTACAATCCAGATATTGGTCGTTACCTGACGCCTGATCCGGTGAAGCTGGCGGGTGGCATCAACGCGTACCAGTACGTGCCCAATCCGACGGGGTGGGTAGATCCACTGGGGTTGAACTCGTGTCCAGGTGGGGATGGTTGTAAACCCACTACAGGGTTCGAAAATCCGGTTGGAAAAACGAAGGTTGATGAGCGACAACCAGCAATACCGCAACTGTCACAGGAGCATCGACAGGCGCGAATAGATGCACTAGCTGAGGCAAACGCCAAACGGCGTGTGTTGGAGTCAGAAGATAGATATGACATGCATACTGTCGCCAAACACGGTCCCGAAATCACTGATCCGGCGCTGAAACAGAGGGCAATTGATGGAACCGATCCAAGCACTGGATTACAAAAGCCAGGAGCGAAGGGAAATTTAAGCTCCCAGTTTCATAGTTGGAAAATGCAACTAAGCGCTTTGAACAAAGCGTTGACACGCAAATCGCTTGGATTAGAGCCCTTCAATGGAAAAGACCACAATCAAAACCCCATACTCAAGCTGCAATTACCTGGAGCAGGACGAGGCTATCGACCTAACAAAGCAGACGCTGCAAACCCACACCTTAATGAAGACCTGGATTGGTTCGAGGTGAAATTCGATAAAAAAGATAACGACAGGCCATTTACTGCCTTTCCTGCGGAGAAAAAGTAATGTTGAAAGATCCGTTCCTAAATGAACCATTCGATCCCAACCTCAAATGGCTTATAGGCGTATTTGATGTTTATGATCGAGAGCACGAGCTTGGTAAAGAGCTAGAAAAATACAACCCGAATGAAAAACTGAGCAGAGAGGTGCTCATAAGAAATCACGCGTTGAATTTGGATTACCTTTCCTACAGACATAAATTCGCTTTGATTCAGGCCCTAAAAAGCAGCCTGGATGCTGAAAATTATGACTTTCAAAGCTTATTCACGATTGGCGAAGACGAGGCAGCTTCATGGCCAAGAGCGGAATGGTACGAGCTGGAGAGTCCTAGGGACTTTTTAAATGATGTTTACCAGCTCGCACAGATTATTTGGAAAGACGACCTCCAAAAAGCCAGCCTCGAAGACCAATCCACATGGTGAGTACCACCTGCCTCAATGACGCGCCACAAAGCCAGGCCCACTCGTAGAGAATGGGTGAGCCCGGCAACCAAATCACCGTGTCGAAAGCTCCATAATCATCCGGCTAAGCAGATAAATCCGCGGTGCCACACTCTCCACTTCCGCATATTCCTCTGGCGTATGTATGTTGCCACCGACAATCCCGAACCCATCCAACGTCGGCGTCCCTACCCCAGCGGACAAACTTGCGTCGGCTGCCCCGCCGCTGCCTTCAATGGTCAACTTACGCCCCAGTTCCCCATAGATTCCCTGGGCAATTGCCACCAACTTGTCCGACTCCGGCGTCTGCGGCATTGGCGGTAAACCGCGCAGCAAACGGGTCTTCACTTCGGTCTCCGGGATCAACTTATTCGCTGATACACGGGCCAGGTCTTTCTCGATCCGATCAAACTCTTCCGGCAATGCCGCGCGTACATCCGCCTTCGCAGTGGCTTGGTCGGGGATGACATTGGTGCGGTCACCGGCCTTGATGACCGTGAAGTTGATGGTGGTTTTCTTTTCTTCATCGCCGAGTTTGCCCAGTTGCAGGATCTGGTGCGCCGCTTCCATAGCGGCGTTGCGGCCCAGTTCCGGGGCGACGCCGGCGTGGGCGGCTTTGCCTTTGACTTCGACCACGGCGGTGGCGCTGCCTTTGCGCCAGACCACCAGGCCGTCGGCTGGGCGGCCGGGCTCAAGATTAAGGGTGACGTCGTGGCCTTTGGCGGTGGTGCGGATCAGCTCGGAGGCAGCTTCGGAGCCGGTTTCTTCGCTGGCGTCGAGCAGGAAGGTGATGTGGGCGTAGTCCTTGAAGCCCTGTTTTTTAAGGACTTTGAGCGCGTAGATGCCGGCAACGATACCGCCTTTGTCATCCATCACGCCGGGGCCGTAAGCGCGGCCGTCCTTGATGTGGAACGGGCGTTCGGTGGCCGAGCCTTCCTTGAATACGGTGTCCATATGGGCCATCAGCAGGATCTTGGCTTTGCCGGTGCCTTTGAGGGTGGCGATCACATGGCTGTTGTTGGCGGCCTTATCCGGCACCAGTTCGATGCTGAAACCCAACTGCTTCAATTCATCCACGGCGATGTCGCGCACTTGGGTCAGGCCGGGCTCGTAGCCGGAGCCCGAATCAATATTCACCAGACGTTCGAGCAGCTTAAGGGCATCGGCCTTGTACTGTTCGGAATCGGCCTGGATCTGCTTGTGGGGTTCGGCGCTGTAGGCCGGCACGGCGAAGGACAAGGCCAGGGTCGCGGCCAGGAGGGTACGGGAGAAGGTGAAGAGCATAAACCGATCCTTGTTTTTGTTGGGAGGGGCTGCAACACCCTACCCCACTAGACCGAATGCAACCAACTCCCCTGCACCGAACTCACGCGGTTACGCCCGCTGCTCTTGGCCTCGTACAACGCTTGGTCAGCGTCGTTGAGCCAACGGGTGGAATCAGCATGCGCAGCTTGATACGGCGCCAGGCCGATGCTCAAGCTGGCGCGCAGCGTCGGGTCTTGGGTATACGCCAAGGCGTTGAAGCGATCGCGCAAGGCGTCCATCACTTCGGTGGCGCGGTTCAGGGGCATGCCCGGCAGGATCACGCAGAACTCATCGCCGCCATAGCGCCCGGCAAGGTCGGTGGCGCGCAGGTTCTGGCGCAGCACTTTGCTCAGTTGGCGCAACACGATATCGCCAGTGACGTGGCCGTAGGTGTCGTTGATGGTTTTAAAATGGTCGATGTCGATCAGCGCAATGGCGGCGCCCACCTGCTCGCGACGGCAGCGTTGGAATTCGATTTCCAGATGATCCTTCCAGGCACCGTGATTGAGCAGGCCGGACAAGCTGTCGGTGCGGCTCAGGGCCAGCAATTCGCGTTTGTGTCGGGCCAGCGTCACGGCCTGGCGGTAGCAGATCCAGCCCAAGGCCAGCGGATACAGCATCAAGATTGGTAGGCAGGCATAAAGCTGTACCTCGGTGGTCACCGCGATAAACGCCGGGGCGAACAGCAGCAACGACGTGCCGATGCCCAACGCCTGCGCCACCCAACCGGCCAGCATAAAGCGTGGCCCGCCGATGGCGACGTTGTTCATGGTCATCATGGACAGCGTGGTGACGCTGGGCAGCGGGTTGAAGTGCATCGCGCCGACCCAAAAACCGCCGCAAAAGGAATCGAACAGCAGGTTACGCCGTTCGTTGCGCAGTGAGTTGCTGGCCCGGCGCGACGATTGATAGGCAATGTGCGGCCAGACGAAGGCGTTGATCACCATCCACGCCCACACCCACGCCGGTGGATGCAAGGGGTACATGCCAAATACCACGCACACAAAGCCGAGCGTCAACCCCAGGGCGCGCGATTTATACAACCGTGAAGCGAGCGCAAGTCCATTTGCTCCGGCGGCTGACATGGTCTGGTGTGATCCTGGACGAATGCCTGGAGTCTATCAGGGTAACGGCAATGCGCCACTACCGCTCATAACCCCGTGCTGAAGCGCATCAGTGCGAAAAACCGCGCGCCAACATCAACGCCACACCCAGCAACAGCAGCGCCGTGACCCGCTGCAACAACAGCCGCCGCTTGGGGTTTTCCAGCACGTGCTTGATACGCTGGCCGAAATAGCAGTACAGGCAACCACTGGCAAATTGCAGGGTCAGGAACGTCAGCCCGAGGATCGCGATATCCGCCGCAGATGTGTGCGCCCCGCCGCCTGCAAACTGCGGGAATACGGCGCTGAACATGATGAGGGTCTTGGGGTTGGAAAACCCAGTCAACAGGCCTTTGCCGAACAGGCTGCGCGCGCCCTCCACGTCGGCACCCCGGTTGATCGAGACACCGCTGCTGGTCCACTGTTTATAGGCCAGGTAAAGGATGTAGGCCACCCCCACACACTGGAGGGTCTGGGTGATGGCGGGATTGCCCTTGATCAACGTCGAAAGGCCCACGGCAAAGATCAGGATCGAAATCAGGTACGACACACTGGCGCCGAGCTGCGCCGGGATCGAACTGCGCAGCCCGTCCTTCAAGCCCAGGCCCAACAGCAGTAAGGTCATCGGGCCGGGGCTGAAGGTCATGGTGGCGCAAAACAGCAGAAAGTAGAGAAACGAAGACAGCGTTAACGCACTTGTCATGGCTGGACCTTGGTTGAAAGAAACAACAGTGAATGCAATCCCGCCCCGAAGCCCGTCAGGCATCAGTGATTGCGGTGGACAGGGCGTTGCGATACATCAGCGCCAGATCAGCCAGGGCGGCCCTCGCGGTCTGATGACCGGTTTCAAAACCCACCAGGCCTTTCCAGTGGGTTTCGGCGATGGCCTGCACCACCGCGGCGTAGTCACAGTTGCCGGCATCTTGCATAGCCGCGTTGTAGCTAAAGGAAATGCCTTTGATCAGGGCGTGATACGTGCGCACCACGTGCGCGGGCAAACCGTTGTCGATGTGGGCATGCCCGGCGTCGAGCAAGCAGTAGACGTTACTGTGCGCTTGCAGGTGCTCGAACACCCTGGCGAATTGCGCTTCATCGGTGAAAATTCGGTAGTTGACGTAGTTGGACAGGCTCTCCACGTAGATATCCGTGTCTTTGCCCTCGGCATACCGCGCCAGTTTCTGCACCGACTCCAGATAGTGTTCCAGCGCGACCTTCTTGGCCTCGGGCGCCCTTTGCGGCCCGATGATGCAGCCGCCATGGATGATCAACGGTGCCCCCAAACGGCTGGCAATTTCGATCTCTTTTTCTACGTATTCCACAGCCGCCGCGCGGAAAGCCCCGACATCGCTGCCCAACGGCGCCTTGAAGTTGCTGTGGAACAGCGGCTGAACGCCGCTGACTGCGATCCTCTCCTGCAGGCTGGCGATGCGCGCATCGGTCCAGTCCTCGACACTCTCGCCTGGCAGGCTGCCGTCGATGTACCAGTGGGTGCAGCCACCTTCAATGGCGCTTTGCAGGCCTTTTTCAGCGCCCAGGTATTTGTGCTGGGCCACTGCGATACAAAACGGCGCGCCGGGATTGATCAGTTGGCCTTGCATGGCGTGACTCCTGTCTTCAATGACGCGCAGTCTAGGGCGCTAACCTTGCGCAAGGCAGGTGAAGTAATGCCTAATCCGGCCTAACTTCACCGGTAAAAATGACCGGTAAAATTTCCGAAAAAACCAGGGAGGCTTATGTTTGTATCCGCCATCGCTTTTGAGCCAGGCACGCCCAAGGTGCAGCAGATTGTCGAGGCGTTCAGCCAGGCCATCGAGAACGGTGAGTGGGCACCGGGCAGCAAGTTGCCATCGGTGCGTGAACTGACCCAGACCTTGGGCGTCAGCAAGTTCACCCTCAATGAGGCGCTGGACCGTCTGCGGGGGCGCAACCTGCTGACCTCAAGCCAAGGGCGCGGCTACTTTGTGGCGGTGGACACCGCCCGCCCCGCTTCGGTGGCCTGGGTCGACCTGTTACCTCAGGATTTACTCAGCGTGTTGCGCCGCCCCTTGGTCACCGCCAGCGGCGAGCTGCGCCCCGGCAGTGGCCACTTGCCGGAAGACTGGCTGAACGGCGAAGCCATCCGCCACGCCATGCGCAGCGTGGTGCGCGCCCCATCGTTGCGCATCGCCGGGCTGGGCACGCCCGCCGGTTTTTTACCGTTGCGCCAGGCCTTGCAACAGAAACTGCACGCCGAAGGTCTGTCCGTGCCGGTGGAACAAATCATCACCACGCCCAACACCGTGCAGGGCCTGGACATGCTCATGCGCCTGCTCGTGCGCCCCGGCGATACGGTGCTGCTGGACGCGCCCTGCTACTTCAACTTCCACGCCAACCTCGCCCTGCATGGCGTCAAGGTGGTGACGATCGAGCGGCGCGCCGACGGCTTTGACTTCGCCGCACTTGAACACCTGCTGGCCGAGCAGCGCCCCAGCTTGTACCTGACCACCAGCGTGCTGCATAACCCCACCGGGCACTCCTTCAGCCCCAGCCAGGCGTTTCGCCTGCTGCAACTGACCCAGCAATACCACTGCCATATCGTCGAGGATGACCTCTACGGCGACCTGCACCCCAACCCGCCACCGCGCCTGGCCGCCCTCGCCGGCCTGGGCCAGGTCACCTACTTATCAGGCTTCTCCAAGATCCTCAGTGCCAACAGCCGCGTCAGCTACGTGGTGGCCGCGCCGCAACTGGCGGCGAACCTGACCAATATGAAGTTGATGAGCGGCGGCGTGACCTCGGAACTGCTCGAGCAGATCGTCTATCGCATGCTCAGCGAAGGCAGCTATGCCAAGCACCGCAAGCGCATGGTGCAGCGTTTGACAGAGTCAGCAGGGCGCGTCGAGCAATGGCTCAAACGTTGTGGCTGCGAGCTGCCGATGGCGTATGAAGGCGGGATGTTTATCTGGGCGCGCCTGCCGCCGGGAGTGAACGGTGAGCGGCTGGCCCAGGAGGCGTTGAAACACAGCATGGTGTTGGCGCCCGGCGCGTTGTTCGGCTACGACCCGGCGCACCTCAACTCGATGCGTTTTAATGTGGCCCACAGTGATGAGGCGCAGTTGCAGCGAGTGTTCGAGGCGTTGCTGCTCAAGGCCCTAAACGCCCCTTGAGCATGCTGTGATTGAGCAGTGAGGTGTTGTGTCAGTGACTCAGCAGCCGCCCGCCAGGCGTTCACGCAAGAATTCCACCAGCGCCTGCACCGGCCTGGCGCTTTGCCGATGTTGGGGATACACCGCCGACAGGGTCAGGGCTTCGGGGGCGAAGTCTTCCAGAATGGTCACCAAACGCCCGTCCCTCAATGCCTCGGCGACGATAAACGTCGGCAGGTAGGTGATGCCCAGCCCGGCAATCGCCGTGTCGCGCAACAACTCGCCGTTATTCACGCGCATCCGCCCGCTGACATTCACCGAGTGCAACTTGCCCTTGGTCTGGAAACGCCATTGCACCTGGCGGCCGTGGCCATAGGGCAGGCAATCGTGGTCGGTCAAATCTTCGGGCTTGAGCGGCGTGCCGCGCTGGGCCAAGTACTCGGGGCTGGCGCAATACACCCGCTGCACGCTGGCGATGCGCCGCGCGATCAGGGTGGAGTCTTCAAGCGTGCCGATGCGTAACACCAGGTCGTAGCCTTCGCCAATCAGGTCCACCGGGCGGTCACTCAGGTCGACTTCCACCGACACGTGCGGGTGACGTTGCAGGAACGAGGGCAACAGGCAGCCCAGGTGGGCCATGGCAAACGAAAGCGGCGCGCTGAGGCGAAGGGTGCCGCGCGGTTCGCTGTTCTGGCCGGCAATGCCCTGCTCCACTTGCTCGACGTCATTGAGCAAGCGCATGGCGGCTTCGTAGTAACTCTGGCCCAGTGGCGTGACGTCCAGGCGGCGCGTGGAGCGGTTGAGCAGGCGTACGCCGAGGCGATCTTCCAGCTGGATCAAGCGGCGGCTGACGAACTGTTTGGACAGGCCCAGCTGCTCGGCGGCGGCGGTGAAGCTGCCGGACTCCATGACCTGGCAGAACAGGCGCATGTCTTCGTAGGGGTTCATTGTCGCTTCTCAGTGGACGATGGCTTGTTTTATAACCGGCCCGTCGCAGCACCACAAATCAAATGTGGGAGGGGGCTTGCTCCCGATAGAGGTGGATCAGTCACTGTGACTTTGGCTGACACACTGTCATCGGGAGCAAGCCCCCTCCCACAAGGGATTACCTACCTATTCGGATCGTGAGCAACGTAGGAAAGCGTAGTTGCCGAAGTGCTGGTATTTGACCTGCGCCTCAGGAACGGCCGCAGATGCCATAAATGTGTCCACGATGGCCCACCGATCACGGACCATCGCTGGCGTCGATAGTCACCATCAGCGCAATGAAGTTCTCTTAAAAAAACCAACGGGTAACATCAACCCCATGCCAAACGGCACCCAACTAAAACACTTGGAGCACACCCCCATGAAACGCCAACTCTTGCTTAGCCTCGCTTTCTCAGTACTCGCTGCAAACGCTTTTGCTCACCCTGTTGTCGCTGAAGGCGGTGCGGATCGTCTGCAGGAGCGCGGACTGGCTGAAGGCGGTGCGGATCGTCTGCAGGAGCGCGGACTGGCTGAAGGCGGCACGGATCGTCTGCAGGAACGCGGCCTGGCTGAAGGCGGCGCGGATCGTCTGCAGGGCAACAATGCATAACCCCGCACTGTTAGCGGGGCACCCCAAACCGGCCTGATCAGCCGGTTTTTTTCGTCTGCGATTAATCCAGGTTGCGGTCTATCCACAACACCGCCTTGCCGATCTGTTGCCGGGCCTCAATGCGCGCATGGACCTGCTGTACAGTCTCAAGGCTGTAATACCCCTCAATGTCCACCGTCAGCGCCCCCTCGAGCATCGCTGCAAATACCGCATTGGCACGCCGTTGCACGGTCGCCCCATCGGCCATATGGTCGGCCAGCCGTGGTCGGGTCAAAAACAGTGAGCCCGCCTCCCCCAGTTCAATCGGGTCCAGGTCCGTCAACGAGCCCGAGACGTTGCCGTAGTTGACGATCAACCCGCGTGTGCGACAGGCGCGGAAGCTCTCACGCAAGGTGTTTTTGCCGACGCAATCAAAAACCACGTCCACCCCTCGCCCATCCGTTGCGTGCAGTACCTGATCGGCAAACCGGTCATACATCCACGCTTGGTGGGCGCCACGCTGAAGCGCAATCGCACATTTCTCGACGCTGCTGCCGGTGGCAAACACTGTCGCCCCCACGCGTCTCGCCATTTGCACCAGCAACTGGCCGATGCTGCCGGACGCGGCGTGAATCAGGCAGGTGCTGCCCGCGTGCAAACGGGCCACATCGTCCATCAAGTAGTGCGCCGTGCAGCCCTGAAACATCGCCGCCGCTGCTTGATCGAAGCTAATAGCATTGGGGATTTGTACGATCTTTTCGACAGGCACACTGGCGTATTCGGCATAGGCGCCCCAGGCAATGCACCAAGCCACACGGTCGCCCACGGCCAGGTGACCCACGCCCGGACCGACTTCCACCACCACACCGGCGCCCTCCATGCCCAAGGTGCACGGCAGGCGCACCGGGTAAGTCACTGAACAGGCGTATTTGCCCTGGCGCGTGTGAATATCCATGAAATTGATCCCGGCGCAGGCCACTTTGACCAGCACATGGCCCGCCGTGACCTGGGGTTTGGCAACGTCGTGGCGCAGGTGGGCGACTTCGGGGCCGCCGTAGGCTTGCAGGGTGATGGCTTTCATCGGGGAACAACTCCGTTTGCACTGGGAAGCGGCCATGGTAAAAGGACAGACTCGGTAGGAATATTCCCCAATCTCTCCCAGCCTCTGTGCGGAAATAACCCGATGTTCGACTGGCAGGATCTGTATTACTTCACCGTCTTGGCCCGCACCCAGTCACTGTCGGCGGCCGCCCGTGAGCTGCAGGTGGAACACGCCACCGTTGGACGGCGGGTCGACGCCCTGGAAAAAGCCCTCGGCGTGAAACTGATCGACCGCCTGCCACGCAGCCGGCCACTCACCGCTCAAGGCCTGGCGCTAGCCGGATTGGCCGCAGGCATGGGCGAGATGGCCACCGAAGTCATGCGCCTGTCGCGCGTGGCGTCCATCGAACTGGCCGGCACCGTGCGCGTCAGTTGCCCGCCGTCCATTGCCAACCACTGCATCGCGCCTCATGTGGCGCGGTTGCGCGCCCAGTACCCGCAGTTGAATCTGGTGCTGATGCCATCCACGCAACTGGCGGCACTGGACAAAGGCGAAGCCGATATCGCCTTACGCACGGTGCGCCCCGACGAAGACGCACTGGTGCGCCGCAAGGTCGGCGCGGTGCGCTTCGGGCTGTATGGCGCGCCTGAATTCAAACAACTGCCGGCCAGTCAATGGACCTTCATCGCCTACGACAGCAGCCGTAACCACTTGCCGCAGCAGGCGTGGCTGCACCAATTGCGCGGACAACGCCCGATCGTATTTGCCGCCAGCGACCTGATCACCCAACAAATGGCCGCCCGCGCGCACGTCGGCGCGGTGGTGTTGCCGACTCTGGTGGGTGATCACGACCCGCTGTTGGTCCGGTTGCCCACGGCCAGCGAAGGGCCTATGCGCGATATCTGGCTGACGGTGTACCCGGATATACGCCGTTCGCCGTCGGTGAAGGGGGTGATGGAGTTTCTCGTGAGGTGCATCGAGGGCGAGGATCAGCTGCGCCGCTGAATCTTATGCGGCCCATGAACCCTCGGGTATGACCGGATAAAGCCTTCCGGCTACCCACTCAGCGCTTGGACGGTCAGGAGGGAGGGGATCGGCACACACAACAGGGCGCGCAATGGCGCCCTGTTGTGATACCCGGTTTATAGATCAAGTACAGTGCGTGTCAGCAAGGTACGTCGTTTGAGCAGGAGAGCGTGTTCTTTCACGTTACGGATGTATTGGGCAGCGGAGCCATCATGTCCTCGCGAATAACCTGGAGCGTAGGGCTCAGCGACCGGTAATGATTGTTGGGAACACCTCTGACGGTAATCACTTTGCCATCTTTGGTGAGGAGTGTTGGCAATGCAATATTGCTTCCTTCTGCGCCAGACCCAGACAAGGGCACCTTGAGTGCCGACTTGAACACGACCGTCCTTCTGTTAGTGCCAGCCGTTTCACTCAGAACGAGAGTTACATCGCCGGAGGCATTCGTAGACGTTAAGACAACTTCCGCGTCAGTGTAATCAAGGGTGACTAAGCTCTTGTTGGCATCGTAGATGATAACGTCCGCGCTGCCCTTCATGACGACGTACGAATTGCTCTCGCCTGTCCAGTTTTCCGCCGTGTCGATCGCAGCATTGTAGGCTCCCCGGACGACCCCTCCGCCATTAATAACTATCGTATTCTTACCCCTGCCAGTACTGACATAATCATTCTGTCCGTTAAGGGTTATTTGATTATCTCGGTCGCTGCCTATCACGCGACTTTGCCCGCCCTTCATCGTCGCCACATTGGAAAATGACTGGATGTTTCCTGAACTTTGATAGGGTTGTCGGGCTGGCTCACGCGCGCCCACTGAGATTAACGATTCGGCGAGGTCAATCGTCAGTTCAAGGCGTTCTCCTCTCAGATCGGAAATACCCCGGATGGCGCCTGGATCGACGGCGGTCATAATCAATGTATTGTTTCCATTGCCAGCGTCCAAGTCAGGCATAAAGCGGGGGGCATTTAAAACCCTGTGAACAGGTTCGCCCTCGAGCACACTTTTATACTGGCTGATGAATCGGGTAAATAGATCATTGGGGCTCATCATAAAGACATCATCTTTATCTCCGCCCTTGATTGTCTTTTTGCCCCCGCCCAGTAAAAACAGGTTAGGTCTACTCTTTACGCCCTCCACGGTATCATTGCCTCCACCGAGGCTCCATATCAGGCCCTTGCCAGGCCCGGCGGTGCCATCAACACGGTTGAACTCATTGCCATTGCGCGATACCGGCACCAGAGAAACAGCTTCATCCGGTAGGGTAAGAGAGTCGTCGCTATCATTCAGCGCGGTGACCGCTGACGGCGTAGAAGGCGTAAAGGAGTTTACGGCTCGGGTAGGGCCGACTAAGACGGCGGAAAGATCATCAAAAAAGGACGTTGACTCTCTGACAGGCTGGGAAACCACCACGTCCACATTGCCAAAATAAGCAGTTTGATAGGTTTGTTTCAAATCGCCATTGAGTAATTTTGTCAACTCAACACGACTGCTTTCTATGTAGCGATCCGTGTGGAGTTTATCAAAGTACGGTTTCATAATATCGTAGTCGAGAGGGACTCCCCAGAACGCGTTCCAACCGGCGTTCAACCGTTGCCCTGGTGTCAAATCTATAACGTCGTCAATATCGTCAACCGCACGCACCGCGGTGTAAATCGCCTGCCCTGTCATCAATGCCGCAGCTATCCCAATACCTACAGCCCCAGCATGCGCAGAACCTCTGTACATGGCGATGGTCAAGGCAATGGATGACAGCGTGCTAGCAATCGAGAGTGCGCCAGCAACATAGTGATCCTGTTTTATTTTTGGTTCTGTAGCGGCGGCGGCGGCGTTAAAAGCGTTAACCGCACTCCTGATGTCAAATACAATGCCGGCTAATCCTACTCCCGCACCACCTAGCTTTAGGTTTTTGCCAATGCTGGTAGCGGCGAATGCCTCGGCTGATTGCCCGGCCTTTTCAGCCAATTTGCTCGATAGCTTATTCAACGCAACCTCAGCGGCCATGCTCCCATAGTCAGTTGTCAGCGCCCCGGCATCAAAAAGGGCGTCCGTCGTATTCCCGTTCTTGAAGTTATCGAAGATGCTTCTAATACTTTGATAGGTGCCAAACATCTGCATTGCGGCCCCTGATGCTGCGGTCTTCGAATCGCTCGAAGGCGCTTGCGAGCGCTTAAAATCAGCAGGCAGTGTTTTAGTAAGAGGGTCCAGCAGCGTAGTTAACTCAATCACCTCGCGAGACGCATCGGCGGGCACGTATATCAACGCGGGGCCCGTGGGATCGCGATGCGTTCCTAGCTCGACGTATGCAGCAATCAGGCGCTCTTTGGCGGGCCCCTGAACGGCCTTGATGCGGCTTGAATATTCGACGACATTCAGTTGGGCAGCATTGATTAGCTTCTTGCCATCCGGGTCATTGGGGAGCGCTGCTTCAATGGCCTTGCCATTGATGCGCAAACCCATCTGATAAGCCTCCACGCGGGTGATCTCGGCAGTGCCGATGCGTAAGGCGGGCAACGTGGCGTCGAGTGCTTGTAGCCTCTGAACTTCAGATCGGGCAAAGGGAGCAGGCTGCGGACGATGAGGTGTACGGCCTGTATCGATAGCGTTATCCAGTTGACCATCTAAAGGAACGAAGTGGGTCACTGCCAGCTTCGACAGTTCTGCAGTCACTGCGGGATCGAGTTTGCCGTCGTAGATCAAGGCGGTTAACGATTCCGCCATAAAGTCCTTCGGACTGTTGCTTGCCACGTCACTGAGTTTCGCACTCGCTGCGGCATCAATACTGGGGGGCGAATGGGCGGCATTCAGATAAGCGACCGTGTTGCTTTCGTAGTTAAGGACAGTGGCCAATTGGTTGACCAACAGCGCTTCTTGTTTTGCCAGGGCAAAGTCGTTACCTTTTTTGGCACGCTGCTCGGCTACCCGATCAGCAACGCTTTGCTGACCTTTTGAGGCCATTTTTGCATCAAAAAAATCTTCACCTATTACCAGGGTAGGGGGAGAGCCTAAATACAGTTTAGTATGACTCTCGGTATTCTCCGGGCTGATAATTACCTCGAGTTTACTGATGTGCCTGGCCAGCGTTGGTCGGGCAGTAACAAGCGTCGCCAAAGCACTGTTGAGTGCGTCGGCCACCTTCTTCTGCCTGTCGGGGCGAGGCTGGGAGTAAAGTTCCTTAGTCGTGACTTCTACGCCGTCGATTGTGGTGGAAGGTAAAAACTTTAGTCCACTCATCCCGCCGACTTTGTCGACGCTTTGTGCCAGACGAACGCTCTCCATCCATTCGAAAACATGGGCGTAGCCACCAGGCGGCGGCAGCGCCGCACTAACCGCTGCGCTTAATTTGGAATACAGCGTACTCATTTCAGCGTCGTGAATGGAGTTGGCGTAGTCGGCACGATAATGCTTAATCGAAAGTAGAGCCTGCACCCCATAATCGTACTGCTGAACGCCGCGGGTGGAATGAAGTTTGCTCACACGGCTGAGCACATTATTAAAGTCATCAAATTGGCGGCCTGCGTTTTTTGCAAGGTCGGGATCACGGGTGAGCGCTCCGCCAGTGGGGACATCGGCCGTATCGATCAATGTGCCCGTATCTAAGTCTTTGAGGGCCACTGAATACATGCCTTCAATACGCTTGCGGTCAATACGGTGCGCGGTTGGCAATACGCCGGAAAACTCACTGAGTTTAACTTCTGGATCGGCGCGATTTTCGCCAAAAAAACGATAACTAGGAGGTTTAAGCACGGTAAAGAACACCTTCATTCCCTTCGCCATGTCGGCCGACGACGTGAAGGTTGCATAGCCAAAGTTAGGATCATAGAAATAATACGAACGTTCACCTGTGGGGCTGATACGGACCCCGGTCACCATCGCATGCCCCTCTATCTCCAACATCAAACTTGTTGTTTGAGTGGCCGCCTCCAGTCGTGGTGCAATGACGGTGTATGAACGTTGCTCTATGACGGTCGCTCCGCCCATGGGGTTATGATAGGGATTCTCACGTTTAACCACCTGGTGCAGGTCGATAATTTGCTTAATCATCAATCGAGATTCAGGATGTTCTGGGTTGGCCGCAGCGAAATGAAGGTTTTCAACAAACGCTTTCTGTTTATTATCGAGCGTCGCAAGCGCCATCACGTACGAGAGGCCAGCACAATTACCGTCGCTAAATAAATCGGCCCGGCTGAGATAGTGAGATTGGGTGTGAGGCATTACTTCAGCCCCAGCCCCTTTCATCATGTCTCGATATTTTACAACCCCATCCGTGACCCAACCCGTTTGTAAATATTCTATGCGCTTTACTGCCCTGCCGACTTCCTCTGGTGTCGGGTTGCCGCCCACGACCTGGTCGACGATTTGATTAATCGTTAGATCAGAGGCGTACCCCTGTACTGTCGAGGGTCCCGTTTCAAAGCCCCTGTTATAAGCTACACGATCGTCATTTTTTGCCATCTCCATCTTTACTTCGAAAAGACGTTCTTGACCTTCCCGTACCGCCCTTTCTTGCTTTCTCTGTGCAGCTCTTTGTTGTTCTGTCTGAGTGGCGGTTTTGCGCCAAAACTTCCAATCATTAAGCGGCTGGCTTGCGCGCTGCCCCTGCGTATTGCCTAGATCGCCCCCGCTTTCCCGATAGCTGTCTTTCGCCGCCTGAATCTCTTCCGGGTAATAAATACCGTCGGGACGGTTCTGGAGCACACCTCTGACCAGCGCCCAATGCGTGAACGCGCGATCCTGGGCTTTTTCCTGTTCGATACTGTCGGTCGCCGTCACCGCATCAGTATCAGCAAATGCCATGATCGCGTTAAAACTCATCACAGCACTGGCGCCGGGTTGCATTTTCTCTATTCGATTGACGGCCGCACTCAGCACGGTCCATTCACGTGACCCGTAGACGATGTCGAAAGGCAGGCCTTTGACCAGGAATTCTGGGGCTGCGGTAGCCAACAACAGACGTGCCGCCACCGGAGCAAAAGAGGCATCAACGTTGTGCGCTGCCCTCAGATGGTCCGCCAGCCGCTGGACAATGGTTGCAGGTGTCGCGCCCCAATTGGCAGACTGGCTCAGTTCATAGCCTGCAACTTTTTCCGGGTTTTTGTCGGCGTTCTCGCGAAGTCGGAGCATGGTAGTGCGCTGATGACTGTCGAGTGCCGCAAGCTTGTCATTTACCACAGGCACCGGCAGAGGATTGCTCATCACCTGGATCAGGTTGCGAAGCTGCGCCTGACTTTGCGGTACGTTGATCCCTCTGTCGGTGAGGAACTGTTTGGTACTAACCCACCGCTCCGCGGGCAGCGAGAGGTGGGTGCTGTGGGAAGAGCCAGCGCTAAGTCTGACGTGGTGAAGCTCTAAAATTGCAACGATGCTAAGGGCAGGAGAAGTCTCGACCTTGGCCAACAGTTGTTTGAGACCGTCCACTACCTGTTGCTGATTACCTCTCTCTTCCAGCGTTTGTCGTTGGGCTTCCAACGCCTGCCGCGAACGGGCGGCAGACGGTGTCATCAGGTCAAACGTTTTGCCTGCGGTTAGCGCTTCAGCACGCTGCCGAGCCGCCTCAGGCGACACACGGAACGGCTCCCCGTAGAAGGTGGCAACGGACTCGGCAGGTGCAGTTTCATGCTTGATGTTAGCCAGTAGTATTTTGTCATCGGCGTAAGCGGGAACCACCAATCGACCGGCGTGAAGTAATGGCCCAGAAACCTGAGCCCAGCCCGAATCGTCATCCAGCGTGAATGTTTTAATTTGGCCGTCAACAAGAGCTCTTAGCGTTCCTCCACTAGGATATAGGCGGAGTATGGCGCTGGTGTCCAGTTTCTGTTCTTTAACCCACGCCAGAAAATCCGGGTTTTTCAGCGCGTCATTGTACAGGCGCCACCATTGCCCGAATAAGGAACCGGCAGGAATATCTATGCGCGCGCTCTGAGGCGTTGTTCCTCCTCGTGCGGTTAATAGCCCCGAGGCATAACGAGCGACCAACTCGGTTTCGCTCGCGCTGTCCGTCGCATTGATGTCGTTGCGCCCCTGCGTCTGCATTTGTTGAGTTTGCAGAGCGGTTAGCGTGCGGTCTGCCGGCCTTCTCAACGGATTGTCGAGGTCGGAGTCAACAAAGGTTTTGCTGGCCGCAAGTGTTGCGGCGCGCCGGTTGGCGGCGTCTGGGCTGAGTTCGGGTGTTTCGCCATAAAACTCGCCCACCCGCTCAAACGGCACACTGCCTCGGCTAAACGCTGCGTCCGTGTGGATCGTTGATGCCTTAGGCGCGGCGACCTTTGCGGCAGCCCATATAGACTGCGAGACGTAGGCCCATTCAAAGTTTTGCGCTTGAGTGAATGTTTTGAGTTGCCCATTGACATTGGCTGAGAGCGTTCCGTCCTGAGGAGAGAAACTCACCGTGGCCATATCGATACCATTTCTCTGCGCCCAACCCACATAGATCGGGTTCTGGAATGCAGTACGCAGCTGTTGCCACCAGCGGCCAAACAGCGAGTCGGGAGGAATCTGCGCAATGTGAGCTTCACGAGGCGTTTGCCCGCCCCGTGCATAGCTCAGCATTTCACCATAGAGAACAGCCAAGTCACTGTCAGCTGCGGCCTGCACTGCGTAGCGTGCACGTTGATCGAGGAGTTCCTGGCTACGCTGTTCAAGCACCTGAAGGTTGCGCGAGGCAGGCGACCTCAGTGGATCATTGGCATCCAGAGGGACAAATGCCGAGGTTGCTTCAAGTTGTGCTGCCCGCGCTGCAGCCTGATCCGGGGTGATGTCGTGTTGCTCGCCATAGAAGTCGGCGATGACCTCAAAGGGCGCGGTACTGGCATTGAAGGGAGGTTGGGTGCTCAAACTGTCTGTTTGAGGCGCCACCGCTTTCGCAGCTTTCACTATAGGCTCGGATATTTGAGCCCAGCCGGAATTGTCAGTTTGGGTAAATCGTTTGAGTTGGCCATTGACCGTGGCAGAGAGGCCACCATCTGCGAAAAGGGTCACTGTAGAGGTGTCAATACCGGTTTTTTTTGCCCAGTCGAGATAGTCGGGGCTCTGGAGCGTGTCGTAAAAGTGCCGCCACCATTGGCCGAAATTGGACTCACGGGGAATACCTGATATCACGCTACTGTTACGCTGTTCCCCGCCCCGCGCTTCGAGTAATGCCAAACGGTAGGCGTCCGTCAGTTCTTTATCGGCTGCTTGCATCGCCACGTATTGAGTGTATCGCTGCTCACGGGTATGGAGTGCATTCTGCTGAACCTCCAGCGCCTCCCAGGTATGCTCAGTCCCTACGCTCGCCGAAAATGTTGGGTTACGCCTCAACGCTAACATGTGCACTCTTACAGCTTGCTCCGTTTCGAAGCTGTAGTCCTCGCCATAAAAAGCGGCCACATACTTAGAAGGGGCTGCGTCATTGCTCAATGACGGAGGAATATCGACGTGGGGAGCCCCATGAAACATATACTTACCCGCCGCAACAATCTGCTGTGACACATCCCCCCAACCCGTGTTATCCGATGGGCTGAAACGCGTCAATACGCCGTTGACTTTCGCTAGCAGAGTTCCGTCGCTCGCCAACCTCATCTGGGTGCCAGGGTCAATCCCATTGCGTGATTTCCAGCCCAACAACTCCGGACTCTGCAGTACGTTGTTGAAGTGCCTCCACCACTGACCAAAGCTTGACTTGGGCGGAATGTTTTCGACCGTAGTTTGCTTCCAACTAAGGCTTGGGTTGTTCTGCAGAATCGTCAGCGTAAACAGCACGACAAGCTGATTATCAGCTCTTTTTTGATCGGCATACCTGACCTGATGTGTGCTCAGTGCTTCTTGAAAACGCTTGAGCGCTTGTGAAGAGCGATCGCCGGGTTGCCGGGACAAGTCATTGAGGGCGAGCGCAGAAAATGCGTTATTTCTGGACAACTCATCGGCCCGCTCCCGAACGACGTTCTGCGTGATAACGGAGGGGAGTGGCGGACCATAAAAATCGCAAATGACAGCGGCGGGGGCTGCATTACTTTTAAACGAGGCGTCTACAGGCAAGGCCGTGGCACCAGGCGCAACGATTTTGCCGGCAGCCCGTATGGGCGTGCTCACTTGCGTCCAGCCAGAGTCATCACCCAGCTGGAAAAGCGTGTGCTTGCCATTAACCTGCCCGCTGAGGCTGCCGTCCTTGGGCGAATAGACCACAGTGGACATATCAAGCCCAACACGCCCCACCCAGTCCAGGTAATCCGGGCTTTGGAACGTGCTGAAAAAGTGTTCCCACCAGGCTGTGAACGTAGCGTCTTTTGGCAAAGAAACAGGGGCAGTCAGAGACGGCGTCGGTGAGTTTGCCGCTTGGGTCAGTACCGAGCTTAAGCGCAGTGCAAGAGCACTGTCACCTTTGGCCTGCGCCTGAGCCGGCGCGCGGGTCGAGTCGGCACCCGGCAGGACCAGGGTCTGGTCCGTGTCGGCAAAAGAACGCTTGGAGCGCAGAATTGTTTTCTCGCGAGCGTCTCCCTCGGGAAGCGCCGGTTTACCCTTCGCACCGGGTGTTTTCTGCTCATCTGATATCGAAGTTTGCGATGGAACCTCAGCCCCACCCTCTGGCAAGGGCGTGCTGACATCAGCCGATTGAGGAGGTAATTTATCCACCGTTTCAGGTGTTACAGCGGGAATTGTTTGCGACAGCTGGTGAGTATGGGCAGTGCGAGTCGTCGTGGAGATCATTGATTTATTACCGAGATATGAAAAATCGCTGTTGGAGGCTGAATTCGCGCCTCCATGCCAAAAATTCATACGACAGAGAATCTCTATCCGCACTCGAGAAAACCAGCAGATACCATTGTCTAGATATGTCCTACTGAGGCCATTGCCAACGCCCACGGCCGCTCGCCGAAACTCCTGCTTTTTCTTTCGGAAATTCCCTACCTCTTTCCCCCAGTTTCACCAAAACCTTCGTCACACTTAATTGTGAAAATCAGCCAGCCCCAGACGCTCACGGCGAAATACCTGTCAATTATCACAGTAGATGGCCCCTGCAATGCTGTTGAGTCCGTAGCGGTAAACCCACCACGCAAGGAGCATCACCCTGGCAGTCGTCGAAACCTACAAGGGATATCAAATTGAAGAGGGGCTAACGGGAGGCCGTTACGAATGGAAGGAGAAAGGGTTCATTTGGCAACCCCACCGGGTTGCCGACGTGACCGAGCGTCTCGCCGCCTGGATGCGCAGCTGTTGCAGCACCGCTGACCACAAAAAGTCGGCTTTCCAGGGGCTTGATGGATTATCGAGCGGGTAAACAAGCCGTCCAGGAAGTGGTACAACAGGTGCCCTTGCCTACCCTTCCTTAAGGCCGCCGCTCATGACGTCCAAGCTCGAACAACTCAAGCAATTCACCACTGTGGTCTGCGACACCGGTGACCTGGAAGCCATCAGCCGCCTGCGCCCGGTCGACGCCACCACCAACCCGTCGCTGCTGCACAAGGCCGCCGCTATCCCCGAATACGCCGAACTGCTGCGCAATGCCGTGACCCTGTCCAAAGGCGATGTAGGCCTGGCCTGCGATCACTTTGCTGCATCGGTCGGTGCCGGGATTCTCAAGGTGATCCCTGGGCGCATCTCCACCGAAGTCGACGCGCGTTTGTCCTTCGACGAAGACGCACTGTGGGCCAAGGCCAACCAGTTGATCGCGCTGTACGACCAGGCCGGTATCGGCCGCGACCGCGTGCTGATCAAGCTGGCCTCCACCTGGGAAGGTATCCGCACCGCCGAACGCCTGGAAAAGGCCGGTATCCAAACCAACCTCACGTTGCTGTTCTCCTTCGCCCAGGCCGTGGCCTGCGCCGATGCGGGGGTGTTTTTGATTTCGCCGTTCGTAGGGCGCATCTACGACTGGTATCGCAAAAACACCGGTCTGGACTATACCGGCGCTGAAGATCCAGGCGTGCAGTCGGTGACACGCATCTACAACTACTACAAGGCCAACGCCCTACAGACCGTGGTCATGGGCGCCAGCTTCCGCACCCTCAGCCAGATCGAACAGCTGGCGGGTTGCGATCGCCTGACCATCAGCCCCGACCTGCTGCAAAAACTCGACGAAGACCGGGGCACACTGGAACGCAAACTGGTGCCGGGTGCCGAAGGCGAAGCGCGTCAGCAATTGACCCAAGCGCAGTTCCGCTGGGCATCGAATGAAGATGCAATGGCGACCGAAAAACTTGCGGAAGGCATCCGCCAGTTTGCGCGGGACCAGGAGAAGTTGGAGGCGGTATTGACCGCTTTATAAGCACTGAGTGTCGCATGACGAAAGGGTTTAGAACGGCCCCATCGTCATCACCCGCTCATCAATAAACCCGCGCAGCATTCCAATCCGTTGCGTGTAAGCATCACTCAAGCAACTCACCCGTGCGCCGCACGTTCGCCGCAGTTTGAGCCAGGCAGCCTGCCCGTCCATCAGTGAGCCGCGCGTTTAGTTGCGTTCACCCAACCCACGGGCGGCCAGCGCACCGAGTATCCCGCCGACGATCGGCGCCAGCCAGAACAGCCAGAGTTGCGACAGGTACTCACCGCCGGCAAACAACGCCGGGCCAGTACTGCGAGCCGGGTTGACCGAGGTGTTGGTGACGGGGATCAACACCAGGTGAATCAGGGTCAGCGCCAGGCCGATGGCGATCGGCGCAAAGCCGGCAACCACACTTGGCACAGTGACCCGCATGATGATCAGCACAAAAAAGAACGTGGCGATCACTTCGGCCAGCAACGCGGCCAGCATGTCGAACTTGCCTGGGCTGAGCGGGCCGTAACCGTTGGCGGCAAAACCGCCCACCGCGAAATCCGGCTGCCCGTTGGCGATCTGGTACAGTGCCGCCGCGGCGACAATCGCGCCGACCACCTGCGCCGCGATGTACGGCAGCACATCAACGCTGCGAACGCGGCGCCCCGCCCATAGGCCAATCGTCACCGCCGGGTTGAAATGCCCACCGGAAATGCCGCCTACCGCGTAAGCCATGGTTAACACGGTGAGACCAAACGCCAGGGAAACGCCGACAAACCCAATACCCAGCTCCGGGAATGCCGCCGCCAGAATGGCGCTGCCACAGCCGCCGAACGTCAGCCAGAAGGTACCTAGAAACTCTGCGGTCAAACGCTTTTGCACAATCGACTCCATTGCTTTCCAAGTGCCACGGCCCTGGTTCAAGGTCGTGGCAATCGCCGTCGCCACGGGATGTGGCAGGCCCGGCGCGACGGTAGCAATGGGCATCAAAACGCCCTGTAAGATTTTCCTGTTTTTACTCAATATGCGGCGTTTTGCGCATCAGTTGCGCGCCACACCCTGCCCATACCGGTGAATCGCCAGGCAGTAACCCATCAACGCCACCGCAGCCAGCAAGCCGCCCGCCGCGCCGATCCAGGCGAAGCCGAAGTGGCTGCCGACCCAACTGCCCATCAGAGCGCCGCCGCCGATACCGATGTTGTAGATACCGGAGAACATCGCCATGGCCACGTCGGTGGCGTCGGGTGCCAGCACCAGCACTTTGGATTGCATGGCCAGGCCAAAGCCCATGATTGCCATGCCCCAGAACACGCTCAAGCCGACCAGGTACGACTCGGCACCGCTCAACGGCAGCATCAGCGCCAGGCACGCGGCGAGCAGGAACACCGTGCTGACCACAAACAGGTGCGGGTTGAAGCGGTGCACCAGGCTGAACAGCAGCGAACCGATGATGCCCGCGCCGCCGAACACCAGCAGGAACAGGGTCACCACATTGCCGCTCAGGCCGGCAACGCCTTCGACAAAGGGCTCGATGTAGCTGTAGGCGGTGAATTGCGCGGTCACCACCATCGCGGTCAGCACGTAGAGCGCCACCAGCGCCGGGCGCTTGAACAGCAACGGCAGGCTGCGCAGGGAGCCGGAGTTCTGACTCGGCAGCGCCGGCAAGGTACGCGCCAGCCAGAACACCAGGGCGGCGGCGAAGGCGGCGATCACCAGGAACGTGGTGCGCCAGCCCATGGCTTCGCCGAGCAGGCGGCCCAGCGGAATGCCCAAGACCATCGCCAGTGAGGTGCCGGTGGCCAGCAGGCCGAGGGCTTGCACCTGTTTACCTTCCGGCGCCAGGCGCACGGCCAGGGAAGCGGTGATCGACCAGAACAGCGCGTGGGACAAGGCGATGCCGATGCGGCTGACCATCAACAAGCCAAAGCTGGTGGCGACGCTGGAAAGGATATGGCTGGCGATAAACAAGCCGAACAACACGATCAGCAGCTTACGCCGCTCAACGTTACGCGTGAGCAGCATCACCGGCAGCGAGGTCAGCGACACGATCCAGGCATAGATGGTGAGCATCAGGCCAACGCTGGCGATGGGCATGTCGAAGCTGGCGCCGATGGCGCTGAGCAGGCCAACAGGCACGAATTCGGTGGTATTGAATACAAAGGCGGCCAACGCGAGGGCGATGACCGGTTGCCAGTTGGCTTGGGGCGTTGCGGCTGAAAGGCTCATTGACGGGCGAGGTACTCTGGCGGTGATCAAACGGCCACGCAGGACAAGCGCCGCCGCCGAACATTCTATAGGTTTCTCACCCCGCTGTTGACGCGGATCGTCGCCCGCAGGCTTAAGGCGACGTCATAGTGATCACATAGTTACCCGACTGAATCGGCTGACCCGCGTTGTCGACCAGCAGGTATTGCTGGTCGTAATAGCGCCCGTTGCCGCTGTCTGCCACCAGCTTCACATGGGCAGCATTGACGCTGGGCACCGGCGCCACATTGCGCACATCGAAGTGGCTGCCCCGGCTGGAAATGGCGCACCCGGTCAGTTCCATCACCGCGCCGCTGCGCGCATTTGTCGCACACCCAGGCTCCACGATAGCGCCGGTGAAGTGAAGGGTGCCCTGCCCCACTGTCTGTGCCGCCGTACAGGCACCCGCCCAGAGGCAAAACAGGCCGGTCACTACCGAAATACCTTTAACGTTCATGCCGACACTCCTTATTGGGCTCTCAATAAGGGTAGTCGTCTGCCCGGGCGTTAACTTGAGGAGATTCGGCCAAGGGTGTGATCTAGATCACGGATCCACCTGCCCCATCATCTCGGGAATGCTTTGCGGCCGATTGGCATAGCGCTGGGCCAACGCCGCACACACCATCAGCTGGATCTGGTGAAACAGCATCAGCGGCAGGATCAACACGCCCATGGTCGCGCCAGCAAACAGCACCTGGGCCATCGGCACGCCGGTGGCGAGGCTTTTCTTCGAGCCGCAAAACAAGATGGTGATGCGGTCTTCCTGATTAAAGCCAAAGGCCTTGCCCAACAGCGTGGACGCCACCAGCACCAGCGCCAACAGCACGCAGCACGCGATCACCAGACCGCCGAGTTCCCACAGCGGGATCTGGTGCCAGATACCTTGGTTGACCGCTTCGCTGAACGCGCCGTAGACCACCAGCAGGATCGAGCCCTGGTCGACGAATTTGAGCCAGGATTTGTTACGGCCCACCCACTCGCCGATCCAGCGGCGGGCGATCTGCCCGGCAACAAACGGCAGCAGCAGCTGCACGCTGATTTTCAGGATCGCATCGACGGTAGAGCCGGCGTCACCGTGCACGTTGAGCAGCAGCGTCACCAGCAACGGCGTGAGGAAGATGCCGAACAGGCTGGAGGCCGCTGCGCTGCAAATCGCCGCCGGGATGTTGCCACGCGCCAGGGAAGTGAAAGCAATCGCCGATTGCACGGTGGCCGGCAATGCGCAGAGGTAGAGCATGCCCATGTACAGGTCTTTGCCGATCAGCGGCGACAGCAGCGGCTTGAGCGCCAGCCCCAGCAAGGGGAACAGCACAAATGTCAGGCTGAACACCAACAGGTGCAGGCGCCAATGCCCAGCGCCGACGACGATGGCCTGGCGCGACAGCTTGGCCCCGTGCAGGAAGAACAGCAACGCGATGGCCAGGTTGGTCACCCAACCGAAGGCCACGGCAGTCTGGCCGCTGGCGGGCAGCAATGAAGCGAGGATCACCGTGGCGATCAACGTCAGGGTGAAGTTGTCGGGCAAAAAACGTGGGCGGGTCATAAACAAATCTTCCAGGGGTTGCCAAGCGCATCGCTGCGACTCTAACGTAACCCCTTATTACCGACTAACGCCAATGAGCCAGTAAATGCCGCCTAAAGGACATGAAAAGACAGTCCGCCGCAGTGTGCCCGGGCTTTCCAGCCTGCCACGGCCGGTGTATGGGCGCACTGAATCGTTGCCCAATCGTGCGCTGACCCGGCGACACAGCCACCCGTGGGTGCAACTGTCCTACGCGATTTCCGGGGTGCTGGAGATCCAGACCAGCGTCGGCCGCTTCGTCGCGCCCCCCCAGCGTGCGGTGTGGATCCCGGCGGGCATGCCGCACCGGGTGTTCAGTTCACCGCACACGGAAATGCGCAGCCTGTACCTCGACTGCAGCGTTACCGCCTGGGCGGCCGAGCGTTGCCAGGTATTGGCGGTGAGCAGTTTATTGCGCGAGTTGATCCGCAGCTTCAGCGAGTTGCCGGTGGAATACACCGAGGATGGGCCCGATGGGCGTCTGGCCCAGGTGGTGCTGGACCAACTTGCGGCTGCGCCCCAGGTGGACTTGATGCTGCCGCTGCCCCACGACGTGCGGTTGCGGCAGATCTATCGCAGCTTGAATCTGCACCCGGAGCAGCAGACGACTTTGGGGGATTGGGCCTGCAAGCTGGGGGTGAGCGAGAAGACGCTCAGCCGGTTGTTCTTGAACGATACCGGGCTGACATTTCGCGCGTGGCGCCAGCGGCTGCGGCTACTAAGTACCCTGCCGGCCCTGGAACAAGGTGAGCGGGTCACGGATGTGGCGTTGGGGTGTGGGTATGAGTCGACGTCGGCGTTTATCAATGCGTTTCGTCAGCAGTTTGATGCAACGCCAGGGGAGTTCTTCCGTTGATGCTTGGGCGATGAGGATCAACGGTGGGAGCAACTTGCTCGCGCCCATGCGCCTGTTCAAAAAAGTAATCCTTCCAACTCGCCGCCTTGTTCTTCCCCCAGTTCCTGCAATTTCTCGGCATTGATATACGTACGCTGCGGCACGAAGGTGAAGTCGATTTCCGGGGCCTCCTGCTTCCCACCGCCGCGAGTCGCCCAATGCCTTCAGGCGCCGCATCATCCTGGCGCTGCTCAATAGCTAGTTGAATACTTGGCCGACGTCCTTGAGGACAGCGTTAAGCATGTGGGAAAACGGCCCAGTGATAAGAATCGTACCGTTGACGCTGTTGCCCTCTTCCCAGGCCACGCCACAGTTATAGATACACGTCTGGGTGGGCCTCTGCGTTTCCTGTGGGGTTTGATGGGGGAAACGCTAACAAGGCCATTGGCGAATGGACGTCGACACTGAAGCGAGCGCCTCTCGCGCAAAAAATCCCCATGGGCGCCGCTCGGCTGGTATTGTGCCGCGCTTTGAAATGCACCTGCCGACCTGCGAGGAAATGGACGTTGAACACTGACGATAAAATGACCGGGGACCTGTTCGAGGTGGATAAGCGCCTGTCACTCAAGCCCGTGGTGGACTTCAATTCCTACCTGCGCAGCGCGTTCGGCGACGGCCCCTGCACCTGCGTGCGCTGCGCCGCCAGCCATGGCGATGAAACCGGCTACGCGTTCCAGCACACCTTCAATTTCGACGGTAAACCGACCCACCGCCGCTTCGCCTCCACGGCGGGCAGCGATGTGTTGATCAAGCTCAAACAAGCGTGGCTGTCGTACACCAAGGCCGAGTTGCCGCTCAGTGGCGTATTGGTGCTGGACACGGTGAAGGAGTTCGTCGAGCCGCCGTTGCACAAGCGCCTGGCGCCGCTGTTTCTGGCCAGTGGGTTGGTCAAGGATGTGGAGGGCAACTTGCACATCCAGCCCCAAGCCACTGCCTAACCCTCGCTTCCCCGACCCTTGTGGCGAGGGAGCTTGCTCCCGCCGGGCCGCAAAGCGGCCCCAAAACAAAGGGGCCTGCCGTGCAGTCCAACGGGAGCAAGCTCCCTCGCCACAGATACCGCGTTGTCGCCTATCCGTTACTTACGTGCCGCCTCCCACGACTTGAGCAAATCGTTGTAACTCACGGTCTCCCCTTTCGGCTTCTCATTGGCCAGTTTCGGCTTCGGCGCGCCCGGCTGGTCGAACCAGTACTGCGCGTCACGCTCGGGGTTCATTTTCGGGCCGCATACTGGCTGCACTTTGGAGCGTTCCAGGCGCGTCATGATCGCGTCTTGCTCCTTGGCCAGGTTGTCCAGCGCCTGCTGCGGGGTTTTCTCGCCGCTGGCGGCGGCCGCGATGTTGCTCCACCACAGTTGCGCCAGGCGCGGATAGTCCGGCACGTTGGTGCCAGTCGGGGTCCACTCGACCCGCGCCGGGCTGCGGTAGAACTCCACCAGGCCACCGAGTTTTGGCGCCAGGTCGGTCATGGCCTGGGAATTGATATCGGACTCACGAATCGGCGTAAGGCCGACGATGGTTTTCTTCAGCGAGACGGTTTTCGACGTCACGAACTGCGCGTAGAGCCAGGCCGCGAGTTTCTGTTTCTCGGGGGTGGATTTGAGAAAAGTCCATGAGCCCACATCCTGATAGCCCTTCTTCATGCCCTTTTCCCAGTAAGGCCCGACGGGCGATGGGGCCATGCGCCATTTCGGCGTGCCGTCGGCGTTCACCACCGGCAGGCCCGGCTTGGTCATGTCGGCGGTAAACGCGGTGTACCAGAAGATCTGCTGGGCAATGTTGCCTTGGGACGGCACTGGGCCGGATTCGGAGAACGTCATGCCCGCCGCTTCCGGTGGCGCATAGGCTTTCATCCAGTCTACGTATTTCTGCGTGGCATAGACCGCGGCCGGGCCGTTGGTGTCGCCACCGCGGGTCACGCTGGAGCCCACTGGGTGGCAGTCTTCTACGCGAATGCCCCACTCGTCCACCGGCAAACCGTTGGGCAGGCCTTTGTCGCCGCCACCGGCCATGGAAAACCAGGCATCGGTGAAACGCCAGCCCAGGGATGGGTCTTTTTTGCCGTAGTCCATGTGCCCGTAGATGCGCTTGCCGTCGATTTCCTTGACGTCTTCGCTGAAGAATTTGGCAATGTCTTCATAGGCCGACCAGTTCACCGGTACGCCGAGGTCGTAGCCGTATTTTTCCTTGAACTTGGCTTTCAGCTCCGGGCGCTCGAACCAGTCGGCGCGGAACCAGTAAAGATTGGCAAACTGCTGGTCGGGCAACTGGTAGATCTTGCCGTCCGGCGCGGTGGTGAACGAAATGCCAATAAAGTCCTTGATGTCCAGGGTCGGCGAGGTAAAGTCCTTGCCTTCGTTGGCCATCAGATCAGTGATCGATTCGGTCTTGCCATAGCGAAAATGCGTACCGATCAAGTCGGAATCGTTGACCCAGCCGTCATAGATATTCTTGTCAGACTGCATCTGGGTTTGCAGCTTTTCCACCACATCGCCTTCCTGCAGCAGGTCGTGGGTCAGCGTGATCCCGGTGATTTCGCTGAAGGCCTTGGCCAGCACCTTGGATTCGTACTCGTGGGTGGTGAGGGTTTCCGACACCACGTTGATCTTCATCCCACGGAACGGTTCGGACGCCTTGATAAACCACTTCAACTCCTCAAGCTGCTGGGCTTCGGTAAGCGTGGACGGTTTGAACTCGCTGCCGATCCATTTTTTCGCCGCATCTTCGTACGCATCGGCCCAGGCCGTGGCGCTCAAACCGCTGAGGGCCAATACGCCAGCCAATGAAATGCTATGTCGCAGCTTATTGTTTTTATTCAACATAGAGACCTCCTGGTTGTTTATTCACGGAGCATTAGCCCCAACGCATCACACACAACAGCCACACCAGGGAGAGCGCGGTCGCCACCCAGATGCTCCAGCCGGTTACGCCGATCACCAGTAAATGCAGGTAGGCGCTGCCGAGAAGACCGATAAACAAACGATCACCACGGGTGGTGCTGATCGGCAACAAACCGCGCCGAGAGATGCTCGGCGAGCGCAGTTCCCAAGTGGTCATGCCTGCCAGCAGCAGGCCAATCGCCACAAAGAACAACGCGGTGGGGGTGGTCCAGGCCATCCATTCCATCATCGACTCCTCAGACCCGGCCCAGGGCAAAGCCCTTGGCCACATGGTTGCGAACAAACCAAATCACCAGCATGCCGGGCAGGATGGTCAACACCCCCGCCGCTGCCAGCACGCCCCAATCAATCCCCGAGGCCGAGACCGTTCGCGTCATCACCGCCGCAATGGGCTTGGCGTTGACCGAGGTCAGCGTGCGCGCCAGCAACAGCTCGACCCAGGAAAACATGAAGCAGAAAAACGCCGTCACACCGATGCCAGAGCCGATCAGTGGGATAAAAATCTTCACAAAGAACTTGGGAAAGCTATAGCCGTCGATGTAGGCGGTTTCATCGATTTCCTTAGGCACCCCGGACATGAAGCCTTCAAGGATCCACACCGCCAACGGCACGTTGAACAGGCAATGGGCCAGGGCCACGGCGATGTGGGTGTCGAACAGGCCGATGGACGAATACAGCTGGAAAAACGGCAGCAGAAACACTGCCGGCGGCGCCATGCGGTTGGTCAGCAGCCAGAAGAACAGGTGTTTGTCACCGAGGAATCGGTAGCGCGAGAAGGCATACGCCGCTGGCAGCGCCACGCTCAGGGAAATCACCGTATTCAAGCTCACGTAGTACAGCGAGTTGAGGTAGCCGGTGTACCAGCTCGGGTCGGTGAAGATCACCTTGTAGTTTGCCAAGGTGAAATCCTGCGGAAACAGCGTCAGCCCGCCGAGGATTTCGGTGTTGCTCTTGAAGGACATGTTCAGCAACCAGTAAATCGGCACCAGCAGGAACAGGATGTAGATCAGCAGCGGTATCAGCTTGCGCTTGCTCATGTTGGCGGCCTCAGCGGTTGGCGTCGGAATGGGTCATGGCGGTGTAGAACAGCCAGGACACCAACAGGATGATCAGGAAATACACCAGAGAAAACGCCGCCGCCGGGCCCAGGTCGAATTGGCCGACAGCCATCTGCGTCAGGGTCTGACTGAGGAAGGTGGTGGCGTTACCCGGCCCGCCACCTGTGAGCACAAAGGGCTCGGTGTAGATCATGAAGCTGTCCATGAAGCGCAGCATCACTGCGATCAGCAACACGCTTTTCATCTTCGGCAACTGAATATGTCGGAACACCGCCCAGGCAGACGCCCGATCAATCCGCGCGGCCTGGTAGTACACGTCCGGAATCGCACGCAGCCCCGAGTAACACAGCAGCGCCACCAGCGAGGTCCAGTGCCACACGTCCATCACCAGCACGGTGACCCAGGCGTCCATGGTGTTGGCTGCATAGTTGTAGCTGATGCCCATGGCGTTGAGGGTTGAACCGAGCAAACCGATGTCGGCACGGCCGAATATCTGCCAAATGGTGCCCACCACGTTCCACGGTATCAGCAGCGGGATAGCCAGGATAATCAGCACCAAAGACGACCAGCGGCCCTTGGTCGGCATGGTCAGGGCGATGGCGATACCCAGCGGGATTTCGATCAACAGCACACAGGCCGAGTAGATGAACTGGCGCAGCAAGGAGTCATGCAAACGCGGGTCGAGCAGCACCTGCTTGTACCAGTCAGTCCCCACAAAGTAGCGGCTGGATTGGTCAAAGATGTCCTGCACCGAATAGTTGACCACCGTCATCATCGGGATCACCGCACTGAACGCCACCAGCAGGAACACCGGCAACACCAGCCACCAGGCCTTGTTGTTTTGCACCTTGTTCATGGCTGCACCTCCAGCAGGTAGTCATCGGCGTAGACCATCAGCCACTGCGCGGGGAAGCTGATCGAGGCGTTGCCTTCAGGCACCGGTTTGTCTTCGGCCAGGCGCACTTTCAACGGCGCACCGTCGAGGTTGAGGGTCATGATCTTGTAGGTGCCGAGGTCTTCAACATGAGTGACATCGGCCTGCAACGCGTCAGGGTTGTACTCGTCCCACACGTGGATAAATTCCGGGCGGATGCCCACCTGCAGTTTCTTATAGTCGGTGCCTCGGAGGCGCTGCTGCATGGCCCCGGACAACGGCAGCAACGTCCCGGCAAACCGCACCCCACCCGCCTCGGCCTGCACTTCGATCAGGTTCATTCCGGGACTGCCGATGAAATAGCCGACAAAGGTGTGGCTCGGCCGCTCGAATAATTCGCGCGGCGTGCCGAACTGCACGATCTGCCCGCCGTACATCACCGCGATCTTGTCGGCGAAGGTTGAGGCTTCGAGCTGGTCGTGGGTCACGTAGACCATGGTGATATTGAACTGCTCGTGGATCTGCTTGAGTTTGCGCCGCAGCTTCCACTTCAGGTGCGGGTCGATCACCGTTAACGGTTCATCGAACAGGATCGCCGACACGTCATCACGCACCAGGCCACGCCCCATGGAGACTTTCTGTTTTTCATCGGCGGTGAGGTTGCGTGCCTTTTTGCTCAGCAGGTTTTGCAGGTCGAGGACTTCGGCGATTTCCTGCACTTTGCTGTGGACTTTCGCCTCATTCATGCCTTGGTTACGCAGCGGAAACGCCAGGTTATCGAATACAGTCATGGTGTCGTACACCACCGGGAACTGGAACACCTGGGCGATGTTGCGTTTTTCCGGGGTGAGGTCGTTGACCACTTTGTGGTCGAACAGCACCTGGCCTTCCGACGGGCTGAGCAGGCCAGAGATGATATTCAGCAACGTCGACTTGCCGCACCCCGACGGCCCGAGCAAGGCGTAGGCTCCGCCCTGCTCCCACACGTGATTCATTTCCCGAATCGCGTAGTCTTCGGGGCCAGCCGGTGTAGGGCTGTAGCTATGGGCGAGGTTCTGCAAATGGATCTCGGCCATCAGGCAACCCTCGCGACACGGCGCCCGGGCGCCTGGACCAAACGCCCCTGGCCATCGAACACAAACAGTTTATGGGTGGGGATGTACACGCGGATCGGCGCGTCGACGTCGTACTCGTGCACGCCCGGCAGGTGCAGTACCAGCAAAAAATGCTCGCTGCGCACGTGCAGGAAGGTTTCCGACCCGCTGATCTCGGCCACTTCCACCGTCACCGCGAGCTCCAGGTCATCGTCGTTGCTCGGCACCAGGCTGATATGGCTGGGGCGCACGCCAAAGCGGAACTCGCCCTCGCCGATCGGACGCAGGTCGACGTTGAGCGGGAAGTGCACGAAGTTGGCGAAGCTCACTTCATTACCGCTGATTCGTCCCGGCATCAGATTGATCGGCGGCTCGGAAAACAGCTCGGCTGCCAACACGGTCTGCGGTTGGTGATACACCTCGGCGGCCTTGCCGCTCTGGATCACCCGGCCCTCATGCAAAATCGTGGTGGTGCCGCCCAGGGCCAGGGCTTCGTTGGGTTCGGTGGTGGCGTAGATGGCGATGGTATGGCGCGCCTTGAACAGTTCGCGCATTTCCTGACGCAGCTCTTCGCGCAGTTTGTAGTCCAGGTTCACCAGCGGCTCATCGAACAGAATCAACTCGGCGTCTTTGACCAGCGCGCGGGCCATGGCCGTGCGTTGCTGCTGACCACCAGACAGCTCTAACGGATGGCGCTGCAGGAATTTCTCGATGCGCAGCATCTGCGCCGTTTCAAGCACCTTGCTCTGGATCAGCTCATTGGACACACCGGCCTGGCGCAACGGCGAGGCGATGTTCTCGAACACGGTCATGGTCGGGTAGTTGATGAACTGCTGGTAGACCATCGAGACGTTGCGCAAGCGCACCGGCTTCTGCGTGACATCCACGCCATTCATCAGGATGCGGCCGCTGTCGGGCTTGTCCAAGCCGGCCATCAGGCGCATCAGGCTCGTCTTGCCGGACAGGGTGCGGCCGAGCAGTACGTTGAAGGAACCGGCTTCGAAACGCAGGTTGGCGTTGTCGATCCAGGTTTGGCCTTCTACGACGCGGGAGACATGTTCCAGGGTCAATGACATGACACGCCCTTTTTATTATTGGAATGAATCTGGTAACGATGCACAGCGAGTTTCGTGCCAGAAACGGCAGGTGGTTGATCTGTAAGGAAATGGGCCAACTGCCCTGTTTAGGCGTGACCACCAGTGAACAGCTGGGGCTGAACAACTGAACACTCAGCGGGTTGACAATGAACAGTTCTGAACAACAATTGATGGACTCGATTAAACCAGCAGCACAGGTCCAATGTGGGAAGGGGCTTGCTCCCTCCCACATTGACCCGGCTCCAACCGTTAGATCGTGCATGGCCCCACAACAATAAAAAGAAGGTCGCCCCCATGGCCGAACCCTTGGCTCACGACACCCTTATCCAGGATTCCTGGCGCCGTTGCCGCGCATTTGGCCTGGACCACCAGAGCACGCCCAGCTTTGATCAACTGCCCGCCGAAGGCATCAGCCAATTGCTGGAAAGCCAGCATTCGCTGGTGCAGACCACCCACCAAGAAGTGCTGCCCTACTACGAAAACATCCTGAGCAACTCCAACTGCCTGATCATGTTGGCCGACAACCAGGGCCAGGTCCTTACCTCGTGGGGTACCCAGCGGTTTATCGAGCCGAAACTGGCGCGAGGTTTCAGTGCCGGTGCCAGTTGGATGGAGCGCAGCAGCGGCACCAACGCGATCGGCACCGCGCTGGCCTGTGCCCAGGCGGTGCATATCGAGCACGACGAACACTTCCTCAAGGCCAACCGCTTCATGACCGGCTCGGCGGCGCCGATCTTCGATGCCCAGCGCGAAATCATCGCGGTGCTGGACGTGTCCAGCGACAGCTACCTGCCGCCCTCCCACACCCTGGGCATGGTCAAGATGATGAGCCAGACCGTGGAAAACCGGCTGATCCTCAACCTGTTTCGTGACGAGCACTTCCAACTGACCTTCAACACCGGCTTGAACAACCTCGACAGCCAGTGGGCGGGCCTGCTGATTTTTGATGAGAGCGGCCAGGTGCTGTCGGCCAACCGCCGCGCGGATAACTTACTGGGCATCAGTTTGTCGCGGGTGCTGATCGACAGCTTGTTCAAGGTGTCGTTGCTGGAGTTGTTGAACCAACCGGAAGGCTTGCCGTTTTCGCTGCAGGCGGCGGGACGCAATCGGTTTCAGTGTTTAGTGAAGCGGCCGAAGAAAATGCCGGTGCAGGCGCGGGTCTTCAGTGAGACCAAGCCCAGCCAACCGGCACCCGCCAAGCCGACCTCGATTGGCCTCACTACCTTGCATTTTGGCGACGCACGCGTGGAAAAAGCCGTGCGCCAGGCCAAGCGCCTGCTGGAAAAGGACATTCCGCTGCTGATCCACGGAGAGACCGGCGTCGGCAAAGAGGTGTTCGTCAAAGCCCTGCACCACGCCAGTTCGCGCAGTGCGCAGGCGTTTATCGCGGTGAACTGTGCGGCGATTCCGGCGGAATTGGTCGAATCGGAACTGTTCGGCTACGAAAAAGGCGCCTTCACCGGCGCCAATCAGAAAGGCAGCATCGGCCTGATCCGCAAGGCGGATAAAGGCACACTGTTTCTCGATGAAATCGGCGATATGCCGCTGCCGACCCAGGCCCGTCTGCTGCGCGTATTACAGGAACGCTGTGTGCAACCGGTGGGCAGCAGCGAGGTGTTCCCGGTGGACCTGCGAATCATCTCCGCCACCAACCGCGCGCTGCGCGAGTGGGTGCAGGCCGGGCGCTTTCGTGAGGACTTGTATTACCGCATCGGCGGCCTGACCCTGGAGCTGCCGCCGTTGCGCGAGCGTACCGACAAACAGGCGCTGTTCCAGCAGTTATGGCAGCAGCACCGCGAGCCAACCCAATGGGCCGGGCTGAGTGCCGAGGTGCTGGCGTTGTTCGAGCAGCACCCGTGGCCAGGTAATTTGCGCCAGGTCAGCAGCGTATTGCAGGTGGCGCTGGCGATGGCCGAGGAACAACCGGTGCGCGCGGAGCACCTGCCGGACGACTTTTTCGTGGACTTGAACGGGGCAGCGCCATTGCCTGCCAGCGAGTCTGCGGATAAAGGCCTCGACCTGACGCAACGCTTAAAGGCAGCCGGTGGCAACATTTCGCACCTGGCGCGAGAGCTGGGTGTCAGCCGCAACACGTTGTACAAGCGCCTGCGCCAGAGCGAAAACTGACCTAGCGCGGCGTGACCACCACCAGCAAGTCGGTGAAGTACTCCACCTGGATCGGCAGGTTATCGGCCAGTGCCGCGAACGCTGCGGCCGTGTCGTCGAGCTTGAACACGCCGGACACCCGCAAGTTTTGCAACGCTTGAGCATCGAAACGCACCAGGCCATGGCGATAGCTTGCGAGGGTTTGCAACACATCGCTCAGGGGTTGGTCGTTAACCTTGAGCAGGCCACGGGTCCAGGCGGCCGGGTCTGTGTTACCCAGCGCTTGCGGTGGCTGGGCGCGGCCATGGTCAAGGACCGAACGCTGGCCAGCAGCGACCTTGACGCCTTCGCTGCCCTCGCCTTTGACCGCCACACTGGACTCGATCACCGTGACCACCGTGGTGCCATCCACCGCGCGCTTGACCAGGTAACGGGTGCCCAGTGCGGTGGCCGTGCCTTGGTCGGTACGCACCACGAACGGCCGCTGCGCATCCTTGGCCACTTCGACCCACAGCTCGCCCTGCAGCAATTGGATCACGCGCTGGTGGCCGTCGAATTTCACATCAACGGCCGAGTTGCTGTTGAGCTGCAACTGGCTGCCGTCCTCAAGCACGACTTGGCGGCGCTCGCCGACACCGGTGCGCTGGTCAGACATCCATACGGGCGCGCGCTCCAGCCCCAGCCAACCGCACAGCAAGACGCCGAGCAAACCCAACGCTTGGGCGCCACGCGAGCGTTGTGGTGTGAAGGCTCGATTGAGGGCGATACGCGCCGGGCGTGCCGGCAAGGTGTCGAAATGGCCCCACAGCGCGCGCATGCGCTCGATGGCCACGGCATGGCGCGGATCGGCCTGGCACCACGTATTGAAGGCTTGGCGCTCGGCATCGGTGACGTCTTCATCGTGCAGCCGCGTCAGCCAATTCGCCGCTTGCTGGATGATATGTTCGCAGTTCACGACAGCGAGTCCGTCACGTGCAGGCTGTGGTAGCAGTGCACCAAGGCGGTGGAAATGTAGTTTTTGACGGTGCTGGGCGACACGTCCAAGCACGTGGCGATTTCGCTGTAGGTCAGCCCATCGAGGCGGCTTAACAGGAAGGCTTCACGGGTTTTCGCGGGCAGCCCGGCGAGCATTTCGGCGATGCGTTCCAAGGCTTGCAACGCCACGTGGACCGCGGCAGGGTCAGGCATGCCGGCGTCTTCGCACTGGATCACCAAGGCGTCCATGTAGGCCTTTTCGATACGGCGACGCCGCGCGCCATCAATCAGCAGGCGCCCAGCGGTAGTGGCGAGAAAGGCGCGGGGCTCCTTGATGGTGTGCGGCTCGGCCAGCATCAATACGCGAATGAACGCATCGTGCGCCAGGTCGGCGGCGTAATGGGAACCCCCGAGCTTTTTGCGCAGCCAGCCGTGCAACCAGCCATGGTGCTCGCTGTACATGGCCGTGAGGGTCTGCTGACGGGCGCAATCGCCCGGCGAGGCCGGAATGTCATGCATGCGCAAAAACTTCTCAAATGGGAAATATTACCAATTGAGCGAACAATGCCAGCAAAACGGTGTGGGAGCAAGGGCCTGCCATTCTCTGAAATCACCACGAATAAAATGTGGGAGGGGCTTGCGCCCGATTGCGATGCAGCCGCTACAGATTCATTGGCTGACACGCCGCCCTCGGGAGCAAGCCCCCTCCCACAGGCAGTGTGTGTTCTCTCAGCGCCAGTTCCACGACACACCGGTATAAATACCCCGGCCATCGGCCGGAGTAGACCGCGCCATATCCATGCCCTTGTCGTCGTAACCCGGTGTGACGGTGTTGGCATAGCGTCGGTTGGTGAGGTTGCGCACATCGACCCAGGCTTGCCAGTCCTGCTTCGGCGCGTCATAGCCGAAGGTTGCGCCGAGGGTGGTGTAGGCCGCTGCGTAGTAGGAATTGGCGTAGTCCACCGCCACACGCGATGAGTGCTCGGCGTTGAGGCTGGTGTAGAAACCCGTCGGGTGGCTGTAGCGCAGTTGCGCCTGGTAGTAATGCTGGGGAATGCCCGGCAAGGTGTTGTCGCCGAAGCGGTCGTCATCGCGATAGTGGAAGTCGCTGAAGGTGTAGGCCTGGCGCAGGGCCAACTGGCCGTTGCGGCCGCCGTCCCACAACGGGCTGAGCAGGCTCAGTTCCACGCCCTGGTGAACGGTGGGGCTGGCGTTGGCTTCGGCGATGACCGCGCTGCTGTTGGCGGTTTGCGCCTGGGTTTCGACGATGAGCAGTTCATGGCGCACTTCGGAGCGGTACAGCGCCAGGTCCCACTGGCCGAACCACTGTTCGCCACGGCCGCCGATTTCCAGCGTGGTGGCGGTCTGATTGCGCAACCTCACGCCCTCGCGCGCCAGCCCTGCGGCAGGGCCACTCGCAAAATACTTGTTGGAACCCCAGATCATCGACCATGCATGTGGCGGCTCGACCGAGCGGCTGAGGTTGCCGTATACCTGCAATTGCGGGTTGAAGTCATAGCGCAGGCCGATGCGCGGCGCGTAATCCCAATCATGTTGACTGAGCGGCGCCTGCCCTTCGGGGTAAGTAACCTGGGTTTCGCGGCGCGTGTAAATCGCCGCCAGGCCGGTGGTCAACCAGAGGTCCGGGACCAGTTCCAGGTCATTGCCGATATGCAGCACCGTGTCAGAGCCGAGATAGCTGTAGTCGCGGGTCTTGGTGCCGGGCGCGTAATACTTTGCGGGATCAGTGGAAGGCACGCGCACGTATTCCGAGGCACCGTTATTCGGCATCGCCTGGGTGGTGCGCAGGCCAAGCGTGGTCTTACTGTCGTGGCCGAACAAGGTGTCCTGGCGAATGTAATTCAGGGTGCCACTCACGTCGGTGTAGGCGACTTTCAGGCGGTTGAGGCCTTCACGCAGGTCCATCGGGTAGTCGTGATAGGCCAGGCCGACCTCGACGCGGGAATGGTCATCCAGCTGCAAGGTGGTCTTGTTGGCGATCCAGGTCGAGCCGGGTTGCAGGCGCTTTGAATCGCGGGCGGCGTTGAGGCTGTTGGCGGCCGTTGGATGGTGGTTGATCTGGTAACGCGTCAGCTTGCCGGGTGTGTCGTTGGTGGTTTCGCGGTAGCGCAAATAAAACCGCGTCTCCAAGTCCGGGTTAAAACGGTAGCCGAAGTTGGCCGCCACCCCCTTGCCGCGTCCAGCGCTCTGGTGCTGGTAGCCGTCGGATTCAGAGTCGGTCAGGCTGATGTAATAGTCGGCGTCGCCCAGTACCTGGCCAGAGCTGATCTCGCGCTGGGCATAGCCGCGACTGCCCATTTCGTAGCGCACGTGCAGTTTGGGCGCGTCATAGCCGGTGTGCGTAACGTAGTTAACCGAGCCGCCCAAGGCCAGCGCGCCTTGATCAAAGCCGTTGGCGCCGCGCAACACTTCCACACGGCTTTGCCACAGCGGGTCTTTGAGCTCATAGGGCGTGCCGCCGGGGCCGGTCAGCGGCAAACCGTCGAACATTTCATACAGGCCGGAAGCGTGGGCACCCGGGCTGCGGTTCAGGCCCGAGCCGCGAATCGAGAGCTTGACGCCTTCATTGTTCGCCGCCTTTGCGTACACCCCGGCCTGGTACTTGAACACCTCTTCATTGGTGCTGACTCGTCCCTGCTGCACGCGGCTCATGTCGATGTAATTGGTGCCACCGGGCACGCTCTTGAGTTGCGCCTCGGCCACCTCGCCCACGCTGGCTTCACGGGTGGTGACCTCGACCGGCGCCAATTGCAGTGCTTCGGCGTGCACCAGTGAACTGAGGGTCAGAGCGATAAAAAGCAGGGGAGATTGGCGCAACAGCATGGGCAGGTCCTTGGAATTCAGAGGCGTGAAAGGCCTGAGCCAAGGTTGGGGGCCATCACGCGAACAGTGATGGGAAGGCAAGCAGTCGCGGCAAGTCACGCGTTATTAACGGACCAGACCCTTCCCACAACAGCATCGGACGTGATGTATGTGTTAATTCCAAAATCAAACTAACGGGTGAAAAATCAGCCTTTAAACAAATAACCGCAAAGTGCAATTAAGGTCTTAGGACCCCTCGCAAGGAAATAAACGCTCGAACTGGCGTTAAGTCACACCGCCACTCGCCTGAGCGGGCGTCGATCCCAACGACCTCATCAAATCATCAGCCTCCGTGCCCTGTGGGAACCTGAACCCATACATCTCATCGCACGCCAGAATGTCGGCGAGGGCTGCGCGCAACCGCGCCTCCGTTGGTGCGTCACGCAGCAGTTTGTGGGCGGGCAATAACACCTCAGCGCAGACGCCTTTGGCACTCGCCACGTCGATCACAGCAAATAGGATAAATCGCAGACGGATTTCGCGATCAGTAGGCCAAACGGTTTTTTGCTTACCCAAGGCAGGCACTCATCGTTAAGAAAAGTCCGAGGCTATTGCCGACCGCAGGGTGTTTCAAGCACAGCCAAGCAACATAGGCCACTTCCTACAGAATAAAGGGAAAAACCGCACCAACTTAAACAATGCGTTTTTTGCCTATTCAGACCCAATCGATGCCACGCGACGCATGCCCCCTCACTGCACCGGCAGAAAGTTCATCAATAACAAGCTCTGCGCGTAATTGAGCGCGACACGCCGGTAGCGCTCGTCGAGCATCTGGGCGAGCAGGTCAAGGCGCGCAACCACTTTGCCGAACTCAACGGCAAAACTTAAGTTGCTGCCCTCCTCCGATATCTCGTTGGAGAACAACAGCAATACGCCGTTGGCGTCCTGACGCTGGCTGAGCAGCCAGGTGGCTTTCTCGATATTGCGCGCGGCATTGCTGACAAACTGCGGGTTGATTGAGTCGGTTATATAAAACTGGGTGCGGCCGCCGTGCGCGGTCACGATCATGCTACCGATGGCGTAGATAAACGCCCCGACCCGGTCGCCACGAAACTCCGGGCTCAACGAATAGCTCAACGCAGCCAGGTCACGACGGTCGCCCAACGCAGGCAAGGGTTGACGATTCTCGATGGCCTGGCGGATCTCCCGCGCCGCACTCACCGCATCCGGGTAACCCGATTGCCGCCACTGGTTAGGGTTGCGCAGGTAGAGCTTGTTCATCAGCAGGTACAGGCTTTTGAGGTTGTCGCGCATGCTCAGGGTCGCCATGCGGTCGACGCTGGTTTGAAAGAATTCATCGGGCTTGCCATCGCTGAACTGCCTGGCGATATCGCGGCTCTGTTGTTGGCTGCAACCGGTCCCACAGAACATGAATACCGCAGCAAACAGCAGCGGCCATCGGGTAATAAAAGCAATTAACGTTCGATCCATCGGCACCGGGTCTGGCTGCTGTCCACGCGCAGGATGAGCGCGGTCGTGACAGGGATAGATCAGAAGAATGAAAAAAAGTGCGGCGCGTAGGCGTAGATCAGCAAAGGACTACAGGTCGGTGACCATCGGGAGTGGTGCAATCCTGTTGAATGCTTGCCTAATCCTCCGGACTTATCGGCGATTGGATAGATAGGCCTTGCAGCGTGGTCTAGAGTTCAACGATGGGCGACTAATCGCCCGGCACTTATAAGAAAAGCCACACCAACCGTTGATCAGCAGGTGAACCATGCAATTACGTATCAACCAAAAGGCCTACGAGGTCGATGCCGACGCGGACACACCACTACTCTGGGTAATCCGCGACGACCTGGGGCTGACCGGCACCAAGTACGGCTGCGGCCTGGCCCAGTGCGGCGCCTGCTCGGTGCTGGTGGACGGCAACGTGGTGCGCTCCTGCGTAACGCCGGTAGCAGGTGTGGTCGGCCGCGAAATCACCACCATCGAGGCGATTGAAGCCGATGACGTAGGCAAACGCGTGGTCGCCGCCTGGGTCGAGCATCAAGTGGCGCAGTGCGGTTACTGCCAGTCCGGGCAGGTGATGGCGGCCACCGCGTTGCTCAAGCACACCCCGGCGCCCAGTGATGCGCAGATTGAAGCGGCGATGGTTAACCTGTGCCGCTGCGGCACGTATAACGCGATCCGTACCGCCGTGCATGATTTGGCCAAGGAGCGCGTCTGATGAGCACACCCAAGGCATTCTTCGACGCGCCACTGAGCGAACCGGTCAACCTGTCGCGCCGGCACTTCCTGGCCAGCACCGCCGTCGGCGCACTGGTGATTGGCTTTGGCCTGCCACTGGGCTCGGCCAGGGTTTACGCCGCCACGGCCAACCCGGCAGAACGCGGCACCCAGGTGCCGGCATTTTTAGAGATCCGCCCCGACGGCACTGTGCGCCTGCTCAGCCCCTTCATGGAAGGCGGGCAAGGCACCCACACCGCGATGGCGCAGATTGTCGGTGAAGAACTGGACGCCGACCCCGCCACCTTCGTGGTCGAGGCCGCGCCGCCCGGCGAGGCGTATGTGGTGATGGAAAACGGTATGCGCATCACCGGCGGCAGCATGTCGGTACGCATGAGCTACCCGACCATGCGCCGCCTCGGCGCCCTGGCCCGCGCGATGCTGCTGCAAGCCGGCGCCGAGCAGCTCGGTGTACCGGTGGCGCAGTTGACCACCCAACCCGGCCGCGTGGTGCATGCCGCGTCCGGTCGCTCGCTGGGCTACGGTGAACTGGCCGGGCGCGCCTTGGACATGCCGGTGCCCGATCCGGCCACCATCACCTTGCGCGACCCGAGCCAGTTCCGCTGGATCGGCAAGCCGGTGAAACGCCTGGATGCCTACGACAAATCCACCGGCAAGGCGCAATACAGCATCGACCTCAAAGTCGACGGCATGCTCCACGCCGCCGTCCAACATGCGCCGCGCCTGGGCATGACCGTGGGCAGCCTGCGTAACCAGGCACAGGTCGAAGCCATGAAAGGCGTGCACTCGGTGCATCAACTGCCCGGCGCCGTGGCCGTGGTTGCCGAACGCTGGTGGCACGCCAAGCGCGCGGTGGAAGCCCTACAAGTGGAATGGCTGGAAGCCGCTGCGGATTCGACCGTACGCGCGATGCCGGCGGATTTCTCCAGCGACAAATACCGCGACTTCTTAGCCGCCCAGCAAGGCCCGGCCCGCGACGATGAAAACGAAGGCGATGTAGCTGGTGCCCTGGCAAACGCCAAAACCAAAGTCGAAGCCACCTACCATAACCAGTACGTCAACCACGCCCAGCTGGAGCCGCCGTCGGCCCTGGCACGCTTCAACCCCGACGGCACGCTGGAGGTCTGGCTGCCCAACCAAGCGCCGGACATGTTCCGCGCCGACATGGCCAAGCGCACCGGCCTCGACCCGGCGAAGATCACCCTGCATTCACCGCTGCTGGGCGGTTTTTTCGGCCGCCACTTTTTGTATGACTCGGCCAACCCTTACCCGCAGGCCATCGCGCTGGCCAAGGCGGTCGGCCGCCCAGTCAAGCTGATCTGGAGCCGCGAGGAAGAATTCCTGCGCGACGTGCTGCGCCCGGTCGCCGTGGTCAAGTTCCGCGCGGCGCTGGACGCCCAAGGGTTCCCGCTGGCGATTGAAGCCGTAAGCGCCACCGAAGGCCCCAGCGAAGCCATCGCCGGCAAACAGGGCGACAAAATCGACCCCACCGCCCTCGAAGGGCTGTCGGGCAAGAGCTACGCGATCCCTAACAAACGCATTGCGCAGATCTACGTCAAAGGCCCGACCATGCTCGGCTACTGGCGTTCGGTGGGCAATTCGCTGAATGACTTCTTCTACGAAGCCTTCCTTGATGAACTGGCCGACAAAGGTGGGCATGACCCGTACGAGCTGCGCCTGCACTTGCTACGCGACAACAAGCGGCTGACCACCCTACTGCAAGCGGTGGGCGAGTTGTCCGGCGGCTGGAAGCGTGGCCCCTACACCGCAGAAGACGGCAGCCGCCGCGCGCGTGGCGTGGCCATGGCCTCGCCCTTTGGCTCGCATGCAGCGGTGGTTGCCGAAGTGTCGATCGAAAACGGCCAGGTCAAGGTGCATCACATCTGGGAAGCGATTGACCCTGGCAGCATCGTCAACCCGGCGATCATCGAGGCCCAGGTCAATGGCGCCGTAGCGTTGGGCTTGTCACAAACGTTGGTGGAAGAAGCGGTGTACGTCGACGGCAAACCACGGGCGCGCAACTACGACCTGTACCCGATTCTGTCTATGTCGCGGATGGCGCAGGTGCACGTCAAGATCGTCGAGAGTGGCGAAAAAATGGGCGGTATCGGTGAACCACCGCTGCCTGCCGTGGCGCCGGCCGTGGCCAATGCGGTGGCGCACCTGACCGGCCAGCGTATTCGTAGCCTGCCTTTGAGCCGATACACTTTCGCCTGACCGACAAGGAACGCGCATGAACAACCGCCGATTCGCAAGAACCGCAGGCTGGCTGGTGCTGGCCGGCGCGGTCGCAGCAGGCGTACTGGCCTGGTACGTGACCCGCCAGCCCGCTTCGCCTTTAGAACAAGCCCCCGCCGCCAGTTTTGACCCTACCTTGGTCAGTCGCGGCGAGTACGTCGCTCGCGTCAGCGACTGCGTGGCCTGCCACAGTTTGCCGGGCAAGACGCCGTTCGCTGGCGGCCTGGAGATGGCCACGCCGTTGGGCGCGATTCACGCCACCAACATCACGCCCGACCGCAACACCGGCATCGGCGCCTACACGCCGGCCGACTTCGACCGCGCCGTGCGCCACGGCATCGCACCGGGTGGGCGCAGGCTTTACCCGGCCATGCCCTACCCGTCTTACGCCAAGCTCAGCGATGACGACATGCGCGCGCTGTACGCGTTTTTCATGAAGGGCGTGGAGCCGGCTAATCAGCCCAACATCGAAAGCAGCATTCCCTGGCCGCTGAACATGCGCTGGCCTATCGCCCTGTGGAACGGCGTGTTCGCACCCAACGCCACCTACGCCGCCAACCCCGCCCAGGACGCGCTGTGGAACCGTGGCGCCTACATCGTCCAAGGCCCCGGCCATTGCGGCAGTTGCCACACACCGCGCGGCCTGGCCTTCAACGAGAAGGCGCTGGATGAGTCCGGCGCGCCCTACCTGGCTGGCGCTCTGCTCGATGGCTGGTATGCACCGAGCCTGCGCCAGGACCACAACACCGGGCTGGGCCGCTGGAGCGAGGACGAGATCGTGCGGTTCCTCAAGACCGGGCGCAACCAGCATACGGTGGTGTATGGCTCGATGACCGAGGCGTTCAACAACTCCACGCAGTTCATGAGCGATGAGGATTTGAACGCCATCGCCCGCTACCTCAAGTCCCTGCCCGGCGACCCGCAGCGGGACGGCTCGCCGTGGCAGTATCAGGCGGCCACCGCCCGCGCGGACGCCCCTGGTGCCCACACCTACGCAACCCGTTGCGCGTCCTGCCATGGCCTGGACGGCAAGGGCCAGCCGGAGTGGATGCCACCGCTGGCGGGCGCCACCTCAGCACTGGCCAAGGAAAGCGCCTCGGCGATCAACATCACGCTTAATGGTTCACAACGTATCGTGACCGCCGGTGTGCCGGACGCCTACCGTATGCCGGCGTTTCGGGAGCAATTGTCGGATGCGGAAATTGCGCAGGTGCTGACTTACGTGCGTGGTACGTGGGGCAACAACGGCGGTGCAGTCGATGCAGCGGCGGTGAAAAAGCTGCGCGGGCATACCGACCCGGCGAGCAGCAGCCCGATTATTCTGCATATGCGTTAAGGCCTGGATCGCAGATCGTTCCCACGCTCCGCGTGGGAATGGCGCCCGTGACGCTCTGCGTCACCCATACGCCGAATTCAAAACGTGCGTGGGCTGGCGGGACGCGGAGCGTCCCAGGAGGCACTCCCACGCAGAGCGTAGGAACGATCTGAACGGCCATGAGCTATTCCCAACGCATCGTCGAGCTACGTAAAAAGCTCGGCATGACACAACAAGCCCTCTCGGCGGCAACAGAAATTCATGTGCAGCAGATAAAGCGCTACGAGGCTGGTAGCTCCTTGCCTACAGCCGACGCACTGAAAAAGCTGGCTATCGCGCTGCATGTGACCTCGGACTTTTTGCTATTTGAAACCGACGAACGCGGGCCGGATGATCGACTGCGCTATCAGTTCGAAGCGATTTCACGCATGCCGATGGAAGAGCAAGAACTGGTACGGGGCCTGCTCGATGCGGTGATTGTGAAACACCAGGTAGCCGGGGCCATTGCTCGTGCAGCAGGGCCAGCAGCTAAAGGAAAAGAGTCATGACGACAGCCAAATACAGCCTGTAGTCGCTCAAACACAGGAATGGCGTGGCCTACAGCCAAAGCTGTAGTCGCTTGGCAATACAAGGAAGAATCCAAAATCCGGATTAATCTTATATAGATCAAGACATTACGATCACCCGCAGGGTGCGTATGGTGTATAGCCAAATCACCAGGGCTTAAGGGCAGCCAAATACCGCGAAAAATGCACTGATTTAAGGGCAAACACTGCCCAGAGGGTCAAAACCTTCGCCAGCGGCCTGACCGCTGGCAGCGGTAGCCGAGAAGTAGCAGAAAGATAGCCGCTCGATAGCACAAAAGTAGCAGCTCACCGGCGTGATGCAGACATGATGCAGCAGTGATGCAGGCATGTGGCAAAAATGATGCGCCGATGATGCAAAACGGCTGCTACCGGCCGAGTGGGGCAACCCCAGGACGCCATTGCCCCAAGTATGGGACAGGGCACAGGGGAAACCGAGCCGATGGGACGTAAACAGGACAAGGCTGGGACAGCCATGCCCCTGAGTGAGACCGAGCGAGCCGAACGCCGCCAAACCGTGGCCAATGCCCTCGCCAGTCAGCGCCTGCAAGGGCTGGAGCCCGGTGCCGAGGTAATCCGGCAACTGGAGGCCTTTGCCGAGGGCACGCTCGGCATCGCGGCCATTCTGGAATGGTTCAGGTGCAGGATCGTGGATGGGCGGCTATTGCCCGGCGCTGACCTCGAATTGAAATAAACGTGCTCAATTAGACAGGAACTTCTTTGAGTATCGTTCTTCTAATATTTCAGCAGACCTTAGAACACCCTCCCCCTCATCAGGAAAGAAAGCAGAGTAAACATCAGCTGCAACTTTCATCAGAAGAACGTAGTCAGGTACTGGGATACTTGAAGTTTCCACTTCGCCCAAAAAGAAACTGACCTCATTGAAGTCTTCCGGGTCGTCCCAGTCCTGATCAAGAGAGTAGAAAAAACCCTCACTTACAGAGAAGCCAACTCCCCGCGAAGCGTCATAGATAAACGCAGGGAAATTAGTTCGCCCTCTCACTATAGATGCCTCTATCAGCTCATAAAGGTCCTCATAATCCAGACCAGTGGAAGCAAATGATTCCTTGAGGCTTTCAAGCCAAGCCAAGCTAGCCATCAGTTCGTCCTCGGCGGCATAGTAATGAAGGAGTTTGTTATTTCTCCAGTTTTGCTATTACGTGTCACCTGGAAGTAATAGCCGTCAACCTTAATACTAGCCTCTCTCAACGCCGGACTGGTTTTGAACAAGGCATCGGCCTGAACTGCCGCGCGACTAGACATATCAGCCACCTTGCTATCCGGCAGCACCTTGGGATCGTAAGTCGTTTTCGTGGATGTAGGCTTATACCCACCAATCAATTCGCCCTTAGTGTTGGTTCTAGGCAACTGATAGCGGTACTCAACAAGACCTGGAAAGCGGGCGTCCGTGATTTTGTTGGAGATTTTCGCGCCGGTTATTTCAACCGACTCTAGGAAGGCACCGCTATTGTGAGCCCCAGAAATCGTGCCCGCCTTGCTATTTCGCACGCCAATCTGAGTGTTATGACTGAGAACTGACTCGCCAAACTTCTTCGGAAGTGTGGAAGCTGCTTGACCTCCTGTCGTGGCAGTTCCTTTTGCACCAAGTAAAAATTACTCTTTTCGACGATAAACGACCCTCTCAGCTTCCGACAAGCTAGGTAAGTCTTCGTTGCCGACCAAAATTTCCGACTTGCATTTTAAATTTGAGTCCTGATAAGCAGTATATTGACATATGATATCTTCGACCTCACCAATATCATCCTCTATATTTTCTTCAAGATAAAATCTAATTAACCAAACATCATCTTCACAAGACAATACCACCATCCTGAAGTTTGGAGTAACTGCCCCCAGCATCGCTTGAACAAGCATTAAGACTTGGAAATTCCAAGTTTTCAATTCGGCTTCTGCATTCATTTCTGAGTCCAATTAGGGTTAGCAGGGACAATACTTGGGCTTTTTGTACCTTTGATGATAAAGACATTAGTTGGCTGAGCGATTATACCAACGCCAGCGTTAACGTTGGTGCCGGTTACGCCTTCAAACTTGACCACCGGAAACCCTTGAGCATTCTTACCTAAAATCTTAACCTGCCCTATGCGGTAAGCATCTAGTACTTTTTGAGCATCATCAACGCTGTTCAAGAACCCACCGCCTCCTCGAGCTTCAAGCTCAGGCCTTCCAGCGATATGCCGAAGCTGTTTCTGGCTGATTTTGCCAGCCACCTCTGGAAAGTCTCTAGGTGTAAGAATGCCTTTTGGACCAAATCAATTCGACACTACAAAAAAGCTCATACTACTGAAACAAAATCCGGCCGAGGTACTTTAGGCATGTTTTCGTAAGCTTTCAAAACAGTTTGTAAAGGTGTCAGAGTTTCATCGTTGTGCCAGTAGACAATCTTGAGCCATGTAGCTGCACGAATATATTGCCCACCCCCCAACCAAGTTTTTTGCAAATTGGCCTGAAGCATTTTTCTGCCAGCTTTAAAAAGTTCGTCTTCATCAAACTCCTGACGGGCCGTTCGATGAAGGCACAAAGCATAGCCAAAGTCTCGGGGCTTCAAAGCGCTGGATAGCAATATTTCTCTTTTACCACTCCAACGTTGATACATCTCAATACCTGCCTCAAAGCCTTCGTCGTGTTCGCCGCTCTGATATGCAAAAGCCATGTAGTCATCTAGGCCAGTTTTGACAATATCATGCGTTGACCAAGGGCGTTTTTCGTAACGCCAGCGAGCTTCCTCATACACACGAGCCGCGCCCCATTCGCCTTCAGAATTCCAGCCCGCGTCCATCCACTCACCCAGAGCTTTTGCCCAGTGCAATGCTGTCCTGTGAGCATTAATGTCTGGCCCGAATTCCTCGTCGTTTTCTATGGCCTTATCTATCCATTCCAGAGAGCGGGGAAGTACCGGTGCAATCTCGCCTTGGAGGCCTACTAGCCATGCTGAAATCACATCGGACAAATCAGACTTGGCAACATTCCCCATTGGCCGCTTTGGATCATACTGCGTCTCCAATTGCCATTTAAGCATTGCCTCACTGAAACCGTTAAATCTGGTTTTGACTGGATCAAAGAGCATGAATTATCCTCAACAAGGGTTATTTCCGCAAAACCTAACAGGTGTTGAATTTTTCGCAGCACCCGAGCCCACTGTATTGGCATTGAAATTACCATCTCTCAAATTTTGAATGGCTTGCTGCTTTACTGAATCCGGCAAATTTGAATTTCTGATTGCTGTCTGCGCGTCGGAAACTGCTCCATCCAGCGCATTCGAACCAGGCGTAAACGTTGGAGAAGATGGCACACTTTGAGCGCTGCTACGATACTTATTATCCCACAAAGTGACTTCACCTGTAGCTGAGTTGACAGACACCACATCCGCGCCGTGCGTACCTATAGCATCGCCGTACCGGACTACCGTTTGATTGGGAAAGGCGGCAATATCATTTGCCAATTTCAACTCGCCGACATAGCCGTTAACCTGGGAGTTAGCAATGTTAGGATTGGAGGAGCCCAGCGTTTTTGGGGTGTACTCCAGACCAGCCACTGGATCAGGTAGACGCGGATCAAGTGGAACACCGTTGCTCACTCGAGGTAAAGCGGCGCCGACGTCACCTGTCAGGCCCTCCGAGACTTTTGCCCCGCGTTACTTTGTGTTCAACAACCTATATTTTCAACCACAATTCCGTGCGCAGCTTTCATATAAAAGCAATATTCTTCTCCTGCACGAATCAATACACCTCTCTCCCACCATTTCTCACCCGCCCTTATAAAAAGGTCGGGCTGCAGCAGACTCTTAAACATATCATCAAGGCAAGCCAGCTCATAAAAAATCTCTTTAAACTCATCTGCGCTAGCAATTTTTGGCTCTTCTAGCAAGCGCTGCAGCAAGGACCTACATCTAATATCATTAAGGTATTCAGAATAATCCCAACGATATCCATCTTTGCACTCCTCAATAAAAAACCTCCACTTCTGAATTAAAGACACCAGACTTTCACCACCAAACCCAAGGCGCGTTAAAACACTCGCACATAGTTCAAATATACTTTCATCTTTCATAACTGATCCTTAAAGTATTTTAACTGTGCGGCAGCATCACCGCTTGGCCTAAAGAAGGTATTTATTTTTCCTCCTCTCATAACACCAAAGTATCCAGTCGACGGTTCGAATCTAAGCATGGAGCCATCTGCCCGAGTTCCTTGCATTACTCCTCCGCGAGCAGCGGGAGACCAAAAAGATCGTGCAGCACTAACGTAAGAGTCTAACGAAGTAAATTCTGGTACATCCGCACCATCTGGCTTCGCTGTTGCTTTACCCTTTCCGCCCAGTATGACCCCTTGAGAATGTTTGGCATAATGCTCAAATGCTTTTCGCCCATTTGAAAAATCAGGTAATAACTGAAGTTCTTTAGGTCCTTGGCTGGCAACAACATCTACACCTTTAGCAGTACTTGGGCCGACTTCGCCTGTCGCTTTTGCACCTAGTCAATGACTTGAAAAAAGGTAACAGTAGGACCGTAATCCTGATCTGAATTCGAAACATCAACAGAAAATTTACGTTCTGGGAATTTGTCTTTTAGGACTAGCCGCCATGACAAGGCAATAGTTTCAGCTAGCTGTTCAAAAACAACATCATCAACCTCATCAGTACAGCCTGAAAAAACATCGTACAAGTGAGTATGATTCATTATTTTTTCAACTGCGCGCGCATCACCGTCAAACTTTTTTAGCCATACAACGAAAACATCATGATCGTATTTAGCGCTTAAAAAAATCGCGCCTTGGCTAACAAAAAAATCAGGAAACAACAGCCTGCAAAATAGCAGACAGTCTTCAGGATTGCACATGGCGCTAACATAAGAAAATATATCTATATTATCTTTCTTAGCCCAGCCTGACGCCCATAACTCGTATCTGCTTAAACCACTAAACTGTCTAAGAGTATCAACTTTCATCATGGAATCTCATTCGGATTGGTAGGCCGCGGAGCCAGTTTCGTAGAAGGCGACTGAACTCTTATTGTCCCGTCCGGCAACGTATTTCTACCATACTCTATTACATGTGGTGTCGACACATCAGCATGAGCTGCACCTGTAACGTCAACCCGCTTAACAATCATCCCAGCTGAATCATAGACAGCGTAGCTGGTGATATTTCCTTGATTATCGGCCCGATACACAGCTCCATTCGCTGGGCCACCGTCTAGCTTAAAGCGGCCGCTAATCTGAGTAGCGTTTTCAAGCGGACCTCCTGCAAGATCATTTGCGTTGCGAGGAACAGAATTGAAGCTCGTCGACCCTTTTGGACCAGCCTCCTTTACCGGGTGGGCATACGGCATGCCAGCCTCAGCATCCGGCGAGACAGTCGAGGTGTATGGCGCCTTACCTGTGCCCGTCCCTTTTGCCCCCAACTCCGGCACCTGAGGAACATCTGGATCCGGCCCAAAACGCTCCAGCTTCGCAAGTTTAGCCTCAATTCCACCGGCTTTTGCACTTTGCGCCACTTTTTTGAGTGCGGCGCTCGACATATCCAGACCCATTCGCGATAGCAACAACGCATCTTTGGCGGCGTTAGTACCACCGCCTGCTACCATCGCCACAACCAAGGCAACCGTTTGTCCTAATTGGTTACCCAGGTTTTCGGCGTTGGCATCCCCACCTTTTTGGAGCGCTTCACCCATCTGGTCGATTTGCGACCCAAGAGCCGCTGCCGCAGTAGCGCCCAATAGCTTGATGCCTTCAGGCGAAGACACAAACTCCTTCATTACCACAAGATTTTTTACCGGATCGCGCATGAAACTCACTGCACCGTCCAGCGTATCGAGCCCAGCGCCGGCCATGCCCTCGGTGAAGCCTTTGACGATTCCAGAACCCGTCAGGGCATCTTGACGAACCGACGTCAGGCCCCACTTTATAGCGACCCGCAGTTGCTCAATGGGGCTTGTGGCCGCTTTCATCTCCTCGTACGCCTGCACTATCTGCTGCGTCGCTAGCCAGTTGTTGTCGACATTCGCAATCGCGGCGTTAGTGGCCGAAGCCGCTCCGTTGGGGTTGCTCATCGCGGCAATGCCAGTCACCACCGACGCAATGATGTTGCGTTTCGCCTCGCGCTCCTCGCTGGTTTCGTTAGGGCTGGTTTCATTAAAGAGGCCTGCCAATACACTGCTGGCCGAACCACCCAACGCCCCTGCCGAGCAGCTTTGACTGCTGGCAACAGCGCCGGCACAGCCAAGGATGGCATGCAGGCCGGCATGTTCAGGGCTACCTTCTTTCAGGCCGTTGAGTACCAGCTTGCCAATATAGTCCGAGCCTTGCTGCTGGACGTAATTGACGAACATGTTTTGGGCGAACTGCCCGCCGCTGCCGGTAACGTTGCCGCTGGCACCCGCCACCAACGCAGTCGCTATCTGCCGGTAGGTGCCACCAGCCCCCCAGTCGTTAGCGATAGCTTTGGCCTGCTGATCAAGCGCCAAGTAGTTATCGCGATGGATCAGACGTTGCGTAGCACTCAAGGCTGGGTTATTCGCCGCCAACCGTTCTTTTTCTGCGTGTTTGCGCTTGTCATCCACCTCCCTGGCGCGAGACTCCAGATATAGAGAAACGTTCTGCACGAACTTGCCAGTAATCTCAAAACCGACCTGAATTTCCTTGGCGTCGAAGATCGGCTTGAGCTTGTTGCTGCCGTCCCGATCACTAGACACATCGGTGTTGATCGCAGCGACTGCTTGCTCGGCCGTCTGGCCGGTCAACGCCTGTTGTTTGGCACTGTCAGTGATCGTCACTGCTGCGCCGCTGATACCGCTCAAGGTTTTGCTGCTGGAGCTATCACCCGCGAAGAGCGCAACGGGGGCGTTCACTCCAAATCCGCCTTTGTCGGCTACCGGCGTCCCGGTCTTGGTGGCGTCTACATTGCCGTCTGCATCCCTGCCAACCTTCCCGCCTTTGCTATAGCCACCGCTCAGATTGATACTGGTCGCGTCATAGTCGGCCTTATTCTTGATATCCGAACTGGTCAGCGAGCCTGTTGTGAGGGTGTTCTTGCCATCGGCTACCGCTTTATCGGTGCTGGCAATGATCGCGCCCTTAAGGTCGGTATTACCCTTGACCTCAACCTGGAAGCCACCATCGCGCGCCTTGATGCCCGATTGATCGCTGACACTGGCGTAGTCGCTGTGCATTTTTTGCTGACCAACGCCACCACTGACGCTACTCATCCCCACACAGAATGGCGGTACGCAAATGCTGACTCCGACGTTTGCGTTCAGTTGCTCCGAGCGATAGGTGCTGGTGTCTTGCAGGCTTTCGATATTGAGATCACCGCCCACCTTGGCCTGAACTTGCTGACCGGTAACGACTGCACCTTTGAGATTGGTATCTCCGGCGCTATCAAGCCGTACTGTCTGCCCAGCCTTGACGGAGGTGTTGGTTTGGGTGACATCGTCACCATCGGACATCCCTCGCCCTTTATTGGCGGCGAGGTCCAATGTGAACCCGTTTTGTTGCCCGCCAAAACTGAACCCGACACCAGCGCTCCAGCCACTGTTGTTGTTGGAGCTATCCTGATGTGCAGTGTTTTGCGCAGCCAGGAGGTTGATCTTGCCATCCGCCTTGAGGTTGGCATCACCTCCAGCGTCGATACGACTGCCCACCACATTCAAATTGCTATCAGCGCCCGCGCCCTTGGCTGTGATATTGACGTCACCACCTGCAACCACGCTGCTGCCAACCACATTGCGGCCACTTTGGCTGCTTTCATTGTGACTACGGCTGTCGCTCAAGTTGACGCTGATCTTCACGCCTGTGAGGTCTTTTTTCATCAGCGCCTGGCCGCCGTCGAGCGCTGCATTGGCACTCATGGCAGCATTCACAGCGGACAGCGCGAGCATGCGGCCATCACTTGTTTGTTGGGCTGACTCAACTGTCCCCTGAAGGCTTCGCAGTGCATCAACCATAGGAACACTGACGGTGCCGCCAACCGCCGTGCGACTGGTGCTCGCGGTGTTGTTGGCTTTCAAGGTATCGAATCCAGCCTCGATATCTACATGTTTGGCCTTGATATCGATATCGCCTTTAGGTGCAACAACCTGGCTGGCAATCTGGGTGTAACGCTCCCCAGCCGTAAGGCTGACATCGCCGCCCAAAGAAGCGATCTGGCTGCCGGCCTGACGGGTAGTCTCGCTCTGATCAGCCTTCTTGGTCTTGACGACACCTGTCGCACTTTGCCACCAGGAGCCCACCTCCCCAACCTTCTTGCTGTTGGACTTGGAGCTTGCGCTTGCGGTGTTTTCAGCGCTAACCACTTCAAGATTTCGCCCTGCGTCGATCTGTAGCTCACGATCCGTAACCAACGTACTTCCACGCACGGTGGTATCCCGTCCGCTGGTGATCTGCAAGCTGTCGGCGCTGATATCACTGCCGATGCTTTGCGAGGCACTTTGCTGGGCCTGCTGCCCCTTCTGTGACGCAGACATTCCAACGGTGAGCGATACGCCGACCTTGCTGGACTGTTTGGATTGGCTTGAGGCCTGCTGCACTTCAGCCGTACCGATTTCCACATCATTGCCAGCGTTGAGCTTAACCACGCCTTCTGCCCGGAGAGCCGCTGCTTCCAGAGAGATATCGTTATCCGCTCGCAGATCAATTGACTTGGCCACAAGCTCGGTACTATTCAACGTTGTCTGGATACTCGAGTTACTACTGGACTTACTCGAAAACAGGCCTTTCTTGGATGAAGAGCTGGCCTGGCTGGCATAATTTTCGGCCGCAACTAGATTGATGTCGTGCCCCGCGGTAGCCAGCAGTGCCCCGCCACTATTGATCTTGGCGCCCTCGGCATTAATATCCTGAGCCGCCGAGATAACAACTTTCTTGCCCGCATCAATGGATGAGCTGGCAGCAACATTACTGTCACTCTCATTCATCTTCGTACTCTTCTTACCCCACGACCCCTTCTTGGTCTTGGAGTAATACGAGTAATCGGTGTCCTCGGCAGTCATGAGATTCAGATCATTTCCAGCAAACAGATACGCTTCATCCCCTGCGGAGACCCGACTGGCTGTCAAAGCCAAGTCCTGTCCAGCACTCAAGG
>NZ_VXCW01000021.1:0-52836 GCF_052850675.1 Pseudomonas sp. 1152_12
AAAAGTCTACAGATATTTTCAAAGGTCCAGCCTTTGATCAACTCAACCCTGCCTGCACATGGCGTCTTCCGGTGTAGTAAAGGCGCAACAAGTTAAAAGAGGGGGGGGCATTCCTCGAGCACGCATAACAGCGATCCCGCAGACGTCATTGCGTCCGTGGAAGCAGAACTCACTCAGGCAATCATCAAAGAATAGGGTGCACCCATATCCTGTGCTCGGTGGATGGACAAGCATGCACCAGCGTCTTCTGTTAAAGCCCACACACTCGCCACACGTATTGACGCCGGTCGCGTGCTGATCAACACCGGTGGCTCACGAGCCACGGGCGCTCTTTGGTAGTTTTAAACAGTCAGGTATCGGCCATGAGTATGGCACCTTCGGTTTAGAGGCCTTTATGGAGTCAAAAAATCGCCCCTTGCCTGATAGAACAGCATGCCGTTGGGGAAATCGATGCAAAGTGTTTCTGCATTTTTGGTATCGTGCAGCACATTTTCACAAGGATTGATCTTTCATCCGCAGGACGCGGCGTCGACCTTCTTCAACGAGATGCTGTAGAAATGCCTGAACCGATACCGATCAAGGATCACGAAAAAGAAAACCGCTTGGTCAACAAGCGCCTACTCGCCTGCGCGCTGCTGGTCATTGGCATCAGTTGCGCCTTGGTAGGGCGCATGTATTTCCTGCAAGTGGTGCAGTACGACTATCACTCCACGATTTCTGAAAACAACCGGGTCCACGTACTGCCGATTACACCGACACGTGGGTTGATCTATGACCGCAATGGTGTGGTGCTTGCCGACAACCGTCCCAGCTACAACCTGACCATCACCCGTGAGCGCACCACCGACCTCAAGGGTGAGTTGGACGCCATCGTCAGCCTGTTGCACTTGCCCACCGAAGACCGCGCCGTGTTCGACAAGGCACTGAAGCAGGCCCGCCATCCTTTTGTGCCCGTGACGTTGTTCTACGAGTTGACCGAAGAACAGATCGCCGTACTGGCGGTTAACGAGTTCCGCTTGCCCGGTGTAGACGTAGAGCCGCAATTTGTCCGTCATTACCCGTTGGGCGCGCATTTTGCCCACTCGGTTGGCTACGTAGGTCGTATCAACGAAAAAGAATCCAAGACCCTCGATTCGGTGGAGTACCGCGGTACCCAGTCCATTGGCAAGACCGGTATCGAGCGCTTTTACGAGTCTGAACTGCACGGCCACGTTGGCTATGAAGAGGTCGAGACTAACGCCCAGGGCCGCGTGTTGCGCGTGCTCAAGCACACCGACCCGATCCCTGGTAAAAACATTGTCCTGAGTCTCGACGCCAAATTGCAGGAAGCCGCTGAGGAGGCCTTGGGCGATCGCCGTGGCTCGGTAGTGGCCCTCGATCCGCAAACCGGTGAAGTACTGGCGATGGTCAGCAAGCCGAGCTTTGACCCCAATCTCTTCGTCACCGGTATCAGCTTCAAGGAATACGCCGCACTGCACGATTCCATCGACCGTCCGCTTTTCAACCGCGTGCTACGCGGGCTCTACGCGCCGGGTTCGACGATCAAGCCCGAAGTGGCCATCGCCGGCCTCGACAGTGGTGTGGTCACCGCGCAAACCCGCGTGTTTGACCCCGGTTACTACCAGTTACCCGATTTTGACCACAAGTACCGTAACTGGAACCACAGCGGCGACGGCTGGGTGGACATGGACGCTGCCATCATGCGTTCCAACGACACCTACTTCTACGACCTAGCCCACAAACTGGGTATCGACCGCCTCCACGATTACCTGGCCGAATTCGGCCTCGGCCAGAAAGTCTCCCTCGACATGTTCGAAGAGTCAGCCGGCCTGATGCCTTCCCAGGCCTGGAAGCGCGCGACACGGCGCCAGCCGTGGTTCCCGGGCGAAACCGTGATCCTCGGTATCGGTCAGGGCTACATGCAAGTCACGCCGTTGCAGCTGGCCCAGGCCACCGCGTTGATTGCCAACAAAGGCGTGTGGAACAGACCGCACCTGGCCAAGACCATTAACGGTGTTCCACCGGTGGATGAAAACCCGATGCCCAACGTAGTCCTCAAGGACCCGCGTGATTGGGAGCAGGTTAACCACGGCATGCAACTGGTCATGCATGACCCGCGTGGTATCGCGCGGGCCGCAGCAGCAGGCGCGCAATACCGTATCGCCGGGAAGAGTGGTACGGCGCAAGTCGTTGCGATCAAGCAGGGTGAGCGTTACAACCGAAACAAGACCCTCGAGCGCCATCGCGACAACGCCTTGTTTGTCGGCTTCGCGCCAGCCGAACACCCGACAATCGTGATCTCGGTGATGATCGAAAACGGCGAGGCCGGTGGGCGGGTGGCGGGCCCCGTCGTGCGGCAAATCATGGACGCCTGGCTGCTCGACCAAGACGGCCACTTGAAGCCGCAATACGCCACACCGGCCAAAGCGCCAGGTGACCCGCACGTCTAAATCAGGTCTTCCACTCTTCCCAGTGCTCTAGGCTTTCATAAGCAACCCAGGGCACATCATGAGCCGTCCAGATGTGCGAGGTGGGCCGAATGCCCGGATCATCATCCAGCGTCGCCACCCGCACAATCACGTGGGGTTGATGCCCACGCTCTGCTATCAGGTGTGAACCGCAACGCGAGCAGAAATGCCTGACTTTGCCCGGTGAAGACTCAAACGACGACAGCAGCGCTTCACCCTGGGTCCAGCGGAAATGTTCGCGCATCACTCCGGCCGTAGTCACAAACGCTGCCGCATGCACTTTGCGGCAGCTGTCGCAGTGACAATGGCTGATCGGCATGTCCAGGCTGTCCACTTGATAGCGCACAGTTTTGCAGAAGCAACTTCCATTCAGCGGGTCAGTCATACACGTATTGCCTGATCAAGGGAGGGGTCATCATCGCGCACGACTCAAAGTTGCGCATTGGTTGATGCCGCCTAATGTCAATGGAGGAGGTGACTTATGCACGTATTAGATCGCATTGAACGAAAAGTACTGCTTAACGCTTCACGTAAACAAGTGTGGGAAGCACTTACCGATGCCGAGCAATTCGGCGACTGGTTCGGCATCGCCCTCCAAGGCAAAACCTTTGCGCCTGGACAAACCCTCGAGGCGCAGATCACCTATCCTGACTACGAGCATGCGGTGTGGAAGGCCAAGATCGAACGCGTCCTACCACGCACGCTGTTCTCGTTCTGGTGGCACCCTTACGCGGTCGAGGAAGGTGTCGACTACGACAGCGAAACACCGACTCTGGTGGAGTTCACCATCGAAGATCGGGCCCCAGGCATTTTGCTGCGGGTAGTTGAGTCCGGTTTTGACGCGGTGCCTGAAGCCCGACGCCAGAAAGCCTTCAAGATGAATTCCCGTGGCTGGGATGAGCAAATGAGCAATATCGAAACCTATCTCGGTCAAGCCCGTCGCGTCTGACCCAAACGGGTACCTGGATGGTGCCCGTTATAAAAACGCTCAGTCGTCTTTCGCGGATCGCCTTGGGTCGGTTGCTCAATTCGGTAAACGCCCAATGTTGCCCCGTAGCTGGCCAGGTCTAGTTGCCGTTGGTGACCATTGCGGTGTCGAACGTAATAAGTGCGGTCGGCCCTGAAGCCTGGCCTTCAATGTTCTGCGCCTGCTGGTCGCGGATCAATCTTTCGGTGTAGGAGGACATGCTGAACGGTACATCCATGATGCCCTGGTTGCCCAGCACAGCCAGTTGCCCACCGTGAGCCACTTAATGTTCTGCAACAATTTTGTGAGATTGGGGTCTGCGCGCGCGTTAACGTGCCGCGTTTGCTCGGATGCCGAGTAGAATCACGCCCTGAAAGCGATTCCTGAGGTGTGGTACGGTGGATTTACAGCAGGGTTTTGTCCTGACCCGGCATTGGCGTGACACGGCGGCGGGTACGGAGGTCAGTTTCTGGCTGGCGACCGACCAAGGCCCACGTTATGTGCGCCTACCCGTGCAAACCTCGGTGATGTTTATCCCCGAGGCCTATCGCAAACAGCTGGACTGGTTGCTCAAGGGCGAGCGCAATATCGAACTGCGTCCGCTGCAGTTGTGTGATTTCCATCACCGCCCGGTAATGGGCCTCTATACCCGCCAGCACCGCCAACTGATGGACTTGGAAAAACGCTTGCGCGCCGCGGGTGTCGATGTCTACGAAGGCGACGTACGCCCGCCCGAGCGTTACATGATGGAGCGCTTCATCACCGCGCCGGTGTGGTTCGGCGGCACACGCGATGCCAGCGCTACCCTGATTGACGCGCAGATGAAACCTGCGCCAGCTTACCGCCCGCCGCTGAAACTGGTGTCCCTGGACATCGAGACCACCGCCCAAGGCGACCTCTATTCCATTGCCCTCGAAGGCTGCGGCGAGCGCCAGGTGTACATGCTCGGCCCACCAAACAAGGCCGATGCGGTGGACTTCAAGCTCGATTACTGCGACACCCGTGCGCAACTGCTCGAGCGCCTAAACCAATGGCTTGCCACCCATGACCCCGACGCGATCATCGGCTGGAATGTGGTGCAGTTCGACCTGCGTGTGCTTCACGAACACGCCCAGCGCCTCAACGTGCCGCTGCTGCTGGGCCGTGGCGGTGAAGCCATGGCCTGGCGCGAACATGGCAGTCGCAATCACTACTTCGCAGCCGCAGCGGGGCGCTTGATTATCGATGGCATCGAAGCGCTGCGTTCGGCGACTTGGAGTTTCGAATCCTTCAGCCTGGAAAACGTTGCGCAAACCCTGCTTGGCGAAGGCAAGGACATTTCTACGCCGTACCAGCGCATGGACGAAATCAACCGCATGTTTGCCGAGGACAAGCCCGCCCTGGCGCGCTACAACCTCAAGGACTGTGAGCTGGTTACGCGAATTTTCGAGAAGACCGACCTGCTCAAGTTCCTGCTCGAGCGCGCCAGCGTCACTGGGCTTCCGGCCGGTCGCAACGGCGGTTCGGTCGCGGCGTTCACCCACTTGTACATGCCGTTGATGCACCGCCAGGGCTTCGTTGCGCCGAACCTGGGCGACAAACCGCCTCAGGCCAGCCCCGGTGGTTTTGTGATGGACTCGCGTCCCGGCCTGTACGAATCGGTGCTGGTACTCGACTACAAAAGCCTTTACCCGTCGATCATCCGCAGCTTCCTGATCGACCCGGTGGGCCTGATCGAAGGCCTCAAGCACCCTGACGACAGCGAGTCGGTTGAAGGCTTTCGCGGCGCGCGTTTCTCGCGCACCCGACACTGTCTGCCGTCAATTGTCACGCGTGTTTCCGAAGGCCGCGAGGCTGCCAAGCGTGAACACAACGCGCCGTTGTCCCAAGCCCTGAAAATCATCATGAACGCCTTCTATGGTGTGCTGGGTTCCAGCGGCTGCCGGTTTTTCGACACGCGGCTGGCATCCTCGATCACGATGCGCGGGCACCAGATCATGCGCCAGACCCGCGAGCTGGTTGAAGCCAAAGGTTACGAGGTGATCTACGGCGACACCGACTCCACTTTCGTCTGGCTCGGCAGCGCGCATTCTGCGGATGCCGCCAGCCGCATTGGCCGGGAATTAGTGCAGCACGTCAACGACTGGTGGCGCGCGCATCTGCACAGCGAATACGGCCTGCAAAGCGCCCTCGAACTGCAATACGAAACCCACTTCAGCCGCTTCCTCATGCCGACCATCCGCGGCGCGGAGGAAGGCAGCAAAAAGCGTTATGCCGGCCTGGTCGTGCACGCCGATGGCACTGAAGACATGATCTACAAAGGCTTGGAAACCGTGCGCAGCGACTGGTCGCCGCTGGCCCGACAATTCCAGCAGGAGCTCTACCAGCGCATCTTCCATCGCCAGCCCCATCAGGACTACGTGCGCGACTACGTGCGCCGAACCTTGAGCGGCGAACTCGACGACCTGCTGATCTACCGCAAACGCCTGCGCCGCCAATTGGACGACTACGAACGCAACGTGCCGCCGCATGTACGCGCCGCGCGCCTGGCCGATGAATACAACGATCGCCTGGGGCGCCCGCGCCAGTACCAGCGCGGCGGCTGGATCAGCTATGTGATCAGCGTCAACGGCCCGCAACCGCTGGAAGTGCGGCAGGCGCCGATTGACTACGATCATTACGTCACCCGGCAATTACAGCCAGTGGCCGATGCGATTTTACCGTTTGTCCATGACGACTTCGCCACCTTGGTCGGCGGGCAAATGGGCCTGTTCTAAAACGCTTGCCTGGGTGGGATGAGAGCCTGCACTCTTGGCCTCTGATGACCACCCTCAGACGGCGCAGCTTTCTATGACTCAGATCACACTGACCGGCACTTCGGTCGAACTCCTGCCACTGCAACGTGACCACGCGAGCGCCCTGGTCGAGGCGGCCTCCGACGGTGAGCTTTGGAATCTTAACGTCACCCATGTGCCCGGCCCCAAGACTGTCGACAAGTATATCGACATCGCCCTCGCTGGGCGTGAGGCCGGCAGCATGATCCCGTTCGTCATCGTACGTCGCGACAGCGGCCAGGTGGTCGGCAGTACACGGTTCTGGAAGGTCGATCGGGTCAACCGCAAGCTCGAGATCGGCCACACCTTCCTGGCGCAATCCGCGCAAAAGTCCGCCATCAACACGCAGGCCAAACTGTTGCTGCTGACCTACGCCTTTGAAGTCCTCGACTGCGTGCGCGTGCAATTCACCACCGACGAACTCAACGAAAAGTCCCGCGCCGCGATCCTGCGTCTCGGCGCCGTGCAAGAAGGCATCGTGCGTCACGAACGCATCATGCCTGACGGGCGCAAGCGCAACTCGGTGCGCTTTAGCATCATCGATTCGGAATGGCCGCAGGTGAAGACCAGCTTGCAGGCCAAACTGCTGCGATAAGGAGGCAACGCCCATGTACACGCTCTACGGCATTGATGAATCCGGCTCCTGCATGATCGAAGTCGCCCTGCAGCGTTGCGCAGTGCAGTGGCACCGGATAGACGCCAGCTCTTGGGAAGACGGCGAGGGCAGTGAAGCCCTTGCGCGTATCAACCCGCTCAAACAAATCCCCACGCTGGTCACCCCCGATGGCCAGGTGCTGACCGAAAGCGCCGCGATCCTGATCCACCTGGGCCTGGAGTTTCCCGACTCGAACCTGCTCGCCGGCAACCGCGCGCAGATCCTGCGCGGCCTGGTCTACATCGCCGCGAACTGCTACTCGGCCATCGGCATCATCGACTACCCGCGACGCTGGCTCGGCACCGCCGATGAAGCGCTGCAAACGCAATTGACCACCGGCACGCGCCGCTGTCTGCATCACGCCTGGGTGGTGTTCGCCCAGCAGTTCGCTGACCAGTTGTTTACCCCGAATAATCTGCCGAATGCACTGGGCATCATGGCCGCAGCGGTGTCGCGCTGGGACGCGGCGCGGGATGTGTTGAGCGACCTTGCGCCAGGCTTCGCCCAGACGCTGGCGCAAGTGGATGCCGACTCCGTCGTGGCGCCCGTGTTTGCTCGGCATTGGCCGGAGTGGGGCGTCTCGTAATGTTTCCGCAATCAGAAGAAACAATCACCGTTGAGGCTGTCCAACCCCTTGCGTGGCGGGCTTCCTGACCTACGCTTCTTAACGAGGTGTAGGAATCATCCTTGAAATTGACTGTCGCAGACATGAAACTCAAGAACCCTGCATGGAATTCAAAGGAGGTGCGCATGCTCATCCGGTCGCTGACCCTGGCTACCTTGATGGCTTTTACGGGGCCGCTGTTGGCCGCGGATGATATCAACCCGCTCAAGCAGGACGTGGGTAAGTCCCGCCCGCTGGTGGTGGTGGAGCTTGATTCCGGCAACGAAACATTGGCGACCCTCAAGAAACAGCTGGACGAGCCTGCCAACAAGCAGTCCTTTGAAGAGCGCAACATGGTGTTCTACACCGTGAAGTTCGGCAGCATCGGTGCCGAAGGGGAAAAGTTTGCCAAGGACGCAAAGGACAACAAGAAGCTCACGCCGCCTGAAACCAACGCGTTGATCCGTGCCCTGAAGTTAGGCGCTGGCAGCGGCACCAAGGTGATCCTGGTCGGTAAGGACGGCGAGAAGAAAGTCGAGAAGACTGTCCCACCGGATCCCCTCGACCTGAAAGAGTTCTTCAGCGCCATCGACCAGATGCCCATGGCCGAAAAAGAACTTGCCGCGCCTGCAGAACCAGAGCCCGCCGCCGCGCCAGCCAAGGGCGCCAAAGCAGCCAAGCCTGCCAAGGCCGGTAGCAAGGCAGCCCCAGCGCAACTCGATGATTGAACCTACATAACCCCTGTGGGAGCGGGCTTGCTCGCGATAGCGGTGTACCAGTCGCTGTAAATATGGACTGACACACCGCCTTCGAGAGAGCCCGTTCCCACATTGGTTCAGTGGTTTTCTGAAGTTTTGGCGGGCTTACGCACCGGAAACGGAAAGTAGAAAAAGCGCAAGAACGCTACCCGCTTGATCACTTCCCCGATCAGCAACGGCACCACCACCGCCACCACCAGGCCCACACAAGCCGACACGAATGGATGCAGGCCCAGGCGCTCCATCAGGTTGACGCTCTTATGCTGGATCTCTCCATGGAAAATCAACAGGATCAGAGTCGACTGGCCGATGTAGGTCATCGCCTGCGTGATCACGGTCGAGACCATCAGCACCTGCGCCAGTGCCCAGCATGCGTACACGCCGATCACCGCCAGTAGGCTAGTCCACAACCAGTGGTCGTAGCGCCGCTGCGCCAGGTCCATGGTGTCGTGGCTGTAGAGGAAAACGACGGCGAACAGTGCCACTGAAATCACCAGCGTCAGCAGCGAGCCTTCATGCCTGCGCAGCCAATCGCGCAACAGGTAGCCGTACATGAAGTAGGTGCTGCTGATCAGCGTTACCTCAAGGCTGAAGGGCAGCCCGGGTAACATCCAGGTGTGCCCACCGACGGTCACCGGCACTTGCCAGAACCAGGGTAATACCCAAATACCGATCAACAGTTGCGCCGCTATCAGCAGGCAGCCGATTGCCAGTGACAGCTTCAGGCGCTGGATCAACCGCAGCATCACCCAACTGAACAGCATCGCCACCCAGAAGTGCGGCAGAAACCACAGTGCTTGCCACGGAATAGTGTCCACCGAGGCATACAGCACACCGCCAACATCCGGCAGCAGCGGTTGCCCGCGCAATACGCTGCGTACGATCACATACACCAGCATGGTGAAGAAGAACGGCTTGAGCAGGCCGTCGGCCTTGCGTATCGCCATCTCCACGAACGCTTGCTCGGGCTTGAAGAACACCCCGGACAGAAAAAAGAACAACGGCAATATGAACGACGCGATGATCGGATAGATCAACTCCGCAGAGTTGGCGACGAACCAACTGTGGCCATACACGATCATCAGGATGCCAATGCCTTTGGCAATATCCATCTGTATCCAACGATGTTTCACCTGACCACCCCCGATCGATTATTCACGCCTTGCGCCACGGCTTCAGCCACAGCCCCATGCCCAGCAACACCACGACGCCTGCCAGGGTGCTGAGCCCCAGTTGCTGCCATACGTCTTGAATCCGAAACAGCACCAGCGCGGCCAACCCCATGACCGCCGCACTGAGTAACGATTGTCGCGCCCAGGGCAGGGCGCCCAGCAGGTTTTGGCGCTGCATCAGCAGCAATGCCGTGCAGATCACCCCCGCCAGCGCGGCCAGCGGGATACCCGCCAGGCCAAACACAAACGGCAGGGCGCCCAGCAACAGCACATTGACCAGGCTGCCGAGCAACTCGCAACGCAGCGGCTGGCGTGTATCGCCGGCGGCGTAGGCATAACGCGCGAGCAAGGCGTTCCAGGCGCCGAACACCAGCGGCACGGCGAACCACGCCAGCAGCAGCGGCAGCGGCGAATCCGCCGATTGTTTGGGCAGCAGCAGCGCCACCAGGCTCGGCGCCGCCGCCACCAGCCCAACCCCTGCGGGCAATGTCAGCACACTGGCGGTTTCCAGGCCGCGCTTGAGCAGGGCCAGGCGCTCATCGCCCTGGCGTCGGCTCATCATGCCCAGCAGCACCTGGTTGAGGCTCATCAACGCAATCAGCGGCAGGTTCATCAGCTTGCGGGCGAGGTTGACCCAGGTCACCGCGCCTTCGCCGAGCAGCGAGGCCACCAGCCGTTCGATCAACGCCAGCCCTTGGCTGGCGCCATTGCTCAGCAACAGTGGCCCGATGCGCTGGCCCAGCTCGCGCAGTGGCGCAACACTCAATTGCCAGCGCCACGGCCGCCAGCCCTGACGCCAGATCGACGGCAGCAGCGCCAAGGGCATCAACAGGCTGCCGGCCAGGCAAGCGAGTGCCAACCCATGGGGTTGGCTGGCCGTGCCGGCCACGGCGAGGTACGTCACCGGCGGCAAGTTGAACAACAACGAACCCAACCCCGCCAGCACAAAGCGCTCGCTAGCCTGCAGCGGAATGCTGAACAACGCATGCAGCATTAAGCCCGGCACGCACCAGGCGACGGTCTGCAAGTTGCTACCGGCAAGTGCCGTGGCGCTGGCCGCGAGCCCCGGGCCGAGCAACTGCACCAGCCACGGCGCCAACAGCGTCAGCAGCAGGCTGGTGGCCAAAGCAATCAGCATCAAGGCCGGGAACAGCACCGCCAGCCAGTCCAGGCGCTCGCCGTCCTTGCGTTGAAGGTACAGCGGCAGCGCGGCGGCGCTGAGTACGCCACCGGCCAACGACATGCGCAATGCTTCGGGTAAGAACAGCGCGATCAGGAATGCATCACTGCGCTCACCCGCGCCCCAGGCCGCCACCAGCAGCCATTCACGGGCGAACCCCAGGCACAGGCCGAGCAAGGTTGCCAGGGTCAGCCAGACGGCGGAGCCAAGCATGATTAAGGCCGTGCGCCGTCAAGCATCGGCTTGCGAAAAGCCACGGCCTTGACCTGCGGCAGGCGCGCCGGGAATAGCCGCCGTGCCTCCAGCACATTGAGGCCGACCATCAACCAGAACAGCGCGACCATCACCACCGCAAAGCTGAAGTAATGGTCAAACAAACCGCTGACCAAGGCTGAGAGAATCCCGGCGGTGGTGCCCAGCCACAGCGCGTTGTCCTTGGTCAGGCGGATCGGGCCTGGTTCCGGGCGCGCTTCGCGCCACCAGCGCACGGTGACGCCGATAAACAGCAACATGCCGATGATGCCGGTCTTGTAGATGAAGTTCAGCCACAGGTTGGAGATCCCCAGCAAATGCGTGCCCGGCACCGGCGGGTCGACCTTGAAGCCGATGCCGAACGGATACGCCGCCACCGCCTGCGGGAACATGCGGTATTCGTCGAAACGGACTTCGGTACTGGCGTTATTCGACGAAAAAATCGTCGCCAGGCGGTCCTGCAGCGGCGGGTAAGCCATCACCAGCGCAACTGTCAGCGCTGCACCGATCATCAACAAGCGCCCGGTATAGGGCACGCGCCGCGTGGCCATCCAGATCAGCACCAACGCCAGGCTCACCATCGCGCCACGGCTACTGGCCAACAGCAGCGCAGCGGCGCCGAGGCAGGCCACGCTTAAGCCCAGTGCGCGCTTGCAGCCTTGTTCGGTCATGCCGTAGCAGAACGCCAACGGCAGCAGCAGCGCCATGATCCCGCCGATGGCATTCGGGTGCATCCACGGTGAGCCCATGCGCGACGCCATCGCCTCGAGGCCAAATTTCAACATGTCGAAGTTGCCGTAATTGAACAGCGCTAAAATCGGCGCAATGCCGGCTCCCGAGCGAGTGCGCACAAACACCGCAATCGACAGCACTAGCATCGCCAGGCTGCCCAGCAGCAGGGCGATGACCAGGGATTCGCGCTGCTTTTGGTTCACCAGCAACTTGGCGGTCAGGAACACCCCCGACAGGTTCAGTAACCAGCGCAACCAGTTGGCCACGCCGCTGCTGTCGGCGTGGATGGTGACTTGGCCGACGATGAATGGGAACACGCTGAACAGCATCAGCCATAACAGCATCTGGTCGGTGGGGCGGCGTGACAGGCTCGGCGTATCGGGCAGGCGCGATAGAAAGCTGTGCCACAGCACCGCGCCCCAGGTCAGCGCCAGGATGGCTTCGCTCACCGTGCTGCGAATGCCCAGGTTGACGGTCGAGTAGGGCATAAAAGTCGCGATGCCGGCGAACAGCAGCAAGCCCCACAGCGGGAAGCGCAGGATCGTCACCGCGGCGGCCAGGCCGATCACGGCGAGGAAGGCCTTGGCCGGTGATAACAGCAAGGCGAGTGCGCCAAACACTAGGCCGAACAGGATCGCGACGAGGCTGGCCAGGGAAAGTCTCATTTCAACTCCTCGATCAGTTCGACCAGGCGCCGGCGATACGCCTGATGATTGAAGCGTAGCGCCCATAGCGTGCGTTGCTCGGCAGAATCTTCCGTTGGGCGATCAACCAGGTCGAGCATCAATCGCACCAGCGCCGGGCCGTCGGTGGGCGAAAAGCGTGGGGCCGACGGCGGCGTAATCTCATCCAGCGAGGTGCCGCTGGCCACGGCCACCGGCGTGCCCACGCTCAAGGCTTCGATCACCGGCAAACCAAACCCTTCGGCATAAGAGGGTTGCCACAGGCGCGAGGCCTGACGGTACAGCGCGTGTAACTCGGCATCTGATACGCCGCTCAAGGCGCGAATTCCAGGCAGGTTACGCTGGGCTTCAGGCAAATGTTCGAGGCTGCCCACCAGCACCAGTTCCGGCACGCCGAGTGATCGGCTGCGGGCCTGCTGCCAGGCGTCCACCAGGAAGGGCACGTTCTTGCGCAGTTCACGGGTGCCTACCAGCAGCCAATAGTGCTTGGGCAGGTTGCGTGCCGTGAGGTCTGCCGCCCGTTCGACAAAACTGTCCACTTGATTGGGCAATACCCGAATCTTGCCTGCCGCCTTGGGAAACAGCCGCGCGGTTTCATCAAAGCTGTACTGTGATGGCGTCCATATGCGGTCGGCGCTGTGTACCGCATAGGCAATCGACAGCCGATCGCTGGTCTTGTAGATCAGCGCTTTCAAACGGTTGGCGTGGTAGTTGTTCAGGGTGATCTGGAACAGGTCATGCAGTAGCACCACGGTGCGCAAACCTTTGGGTTTTGGCGGCAATGGCAAGCCCATATTGAACGTGCTGATGTACAGGTCGATCTGTTCTTCCCGCAACGCGCGCGGTAGAAACCCTGCCTCAAAGCGCAGGCGATTTTGCGGTTGATGCATCGCGGTTTTTGCACAAGCCCAGGCCGGGCAAAGGGCCTTTAAGCGGGCTTCATCACCCAGGGGCGCCACGGTAAACCGCGTAAGTTCCACCTCCGGCAGGGTGCACAGGGCATTCTCCAGCGCGTACACCTGGCGGCTGATGCCCGATTGCGGCGAGGTCCCAACGGTACGGTAATCCAGGCCTATACGCATGCAGGCACCTTTTGGTTGAGCGGCGCGAGCGTCGCATACACCTGCTCGAGCTGGCTGGCCGCGACGCTCCAATCATGGGCGCGGCGTACATAGGCGCGACCGGCTTCGCCCATGGGCGCGGCGGCCTCGGGGAATTGCAGTAAGCGCACGACGGCGTCTGCCAGGCTGTCAGCGGTTTGCCCGCCGAGGTAGTCCAGGCCTTCGATCAGGTCCAGGCCTGACACGCCTTGCTCGGTACTCGCTAAGGGCAGTCCGGCAGCCAGCGCTTCGAGCACTTTCAATTTGGAACCGCCGCCGTGGCGCAACGGCGCCAGAAACACCGAACAGCTTGATTGCAAATTCAACAGGTTCGGCACAAACCCTTGCCACTCAATACGCGGGTCTTTCCAACGCTCACGCCAACTGCCGGGCATGCCAAAACCGCACACGCTCATGCGCGCAGCGGGGCAGCGCTCCCAGACTTTGGGCAGGATTTCATCCAAGGCCCACTCGATGGCGTCCACGTTGGGCGCGTATTCATAGTTGCCGAGGAACACTATACGTCGTGTCGACGGGTCAGGATGGGCGGCGGCGAAGTGATCGCAGTCCACGCCATTGACCACCACTGATACCGGTTTACCGGCGATCGTTGCCAGTACCTGCGCATCGCTGTCGGTGACGGCTACCGTCTGCGCCGCCTGGCGCATCACGCGATGTTCCCAGCGGGCGTAGCGCCATTGATCGTAGCGAATGAACGGCAGGGCCCAGCGTGGCAAGCGATCATAAGTGGCCGCGCCCAGCGCTGATTCAACGTTGTGCTCGGTCAATACAAACGGCTGGGATTTGCGCGCCAAAGCATCTTCGTACGGCTGGAACGTGTAGGTGTGCTCGATCTGCACCACGTCCCAATGTTCTTTAAGCAATTGATTGAAGGTGTCCTGCAGCGCCCCTGACAGGCCATTGACGCTGGCCAGCAGCGGGTAGGGCGCAAACAGTCCGGCCACCAAGGTTTTCAGGCTGCGCAGCGGGCGGCGCGGCAGCACGATCAGTTGTTCGAGGAAGGCTTCCAGCACCTGGCGATCGGTCACCGACACCGGGTGCTTGTCATGCAGCAGCAAGGTAATGCGATGCCCGCGCGCGGCCAGGCTGCGCAGCAGATGGAACTGGCGCGTTTTGCCGCCGCTGGTGGCGGGCCAGGGCGAGTAGGGCAGGATCCATAAAATGCGCATGGCGAGCTTCAGTCCCATAACAGAATTTGCAGGTTCGACTTGACCGGGACGGTCAGCCCATGGGTGCCACTCACCGGGGTTTGCGTGCCGCGTAGCGGGTCGTACAGGGTGGCGCTGGCGAGATTAGGCAGGTGCGCGTTCCCCCCTTCGGCCGACCAGAAGAACCATAACTTGTGGCCATCGGCGCGGGTCCAGCCGATGCTGAACAGGCCATCGGGCAATTGGTCGGCGGTGGGCGGGTCGCCGGGGGTGAGTTGCGGGCCGCTGACGTCGAGGAAGTTCTTCAAGGCGGTGTAGACCGGCTTGGGGTTGGCATCGATGTCGAGCAAACCATAGAACTGGTCACGCACGCTGGCGCGCTGGTCGAGGTCACTCAAGGTGAACAGGAAGATTTTGTCGTAATCCATCGCGCTCATCAGCGCCACACGGCGCACCACGTAATCGGCCTGGCCTTGCGGCGTGATAAGGTCCTGGGCGTCTTTCGGTCCGGGGTAGGTTGACCAGCCCCACTCGGTGCTCCACAGGGTTTGCACGCCGGCGCTGCGCAGGGACTGGTTGAGCGCAGTGGTCTTGGCAATAAAATCCAGGTTGGAAGGGTCATTGCCTTCGGGCAGTTGGGTGTAGGGATGGTAGGAAATAACCGTGTTCAGGCTGGCCACACCGAGCGCGCCAAGGGCGGCGAACATGGTTTGGCCATTCGGCATTTCGCTGAAAAAAGCCATGCCGGCAGCGACCACCGGTTTGTTCGCGTCCACCGCGCGCAGTGCGCCCGCGGTGGCGGTGAGCAGGTTGGCATAGCTCGCTGGGTCGGCCACCGGACGCCAGAAGCCGAGCAGGTTAGGTTCGTTCCACACCTGCCAGGCGTTGACGCTGGGGTAGCGCTGCGACAACAGCGCCATGCGGTTGGCGAACACGTTCGGGTCTTTGGGCGGGTACTGGTCCTGATACGGCGCACCGGCTGGCGCGGTGGTGGCGAAGGGCGCCGAACCGACCAGGTAGAACACCGACTTGAGCTGGTTGGTTTGCAGGTTGCTGACTAACTGATCCAGGGTGGCGATCTGGTACTGGTTCTCTGCCGGCTCCAGCCGGTCCCAGTGCAAATCCAGGCGCACCCACTCCAGGCCCAAGGCCTTGAGACGGTCTATCTGCAGTTGATAAAGCGTGGGGCTGAACCACAGAAACTGCGCGTTCACCCCCAGGAAGTCCTTCCAGACCACCACCTTATTGCCTTTGAGCACGTGGTTCTCGGCGTCGGCCTGGCGCCCCCACATAAAGGCGGTGAGGCCGAGCGCCACGATTACCGCAAGGGTGGCGAGATAAGTCCGTTTACGCGCCATAAGCGTCTCCTGCAATCGCCTTCGCAAAGAGTCGCTTGAACTGCTGCGCGGTCAACGGCCACAGACGTTCGCGGCCAATTTCCCCGGCACGTTCGGCCCAGTCGCGGGCCAATGTCGGCGTGCGCGCCAGGCGCAGCAACTGGTCGCTGAGCGCCGCCACGTCGCCTTGGGGATAGATCGCGCCATTGCCGCTGGCGACTTCTTCGGCAAACGCCCGTGCATCCGAGGTGATCGCCCCGCGCCCGCACGCCGCGGCCCAGGACAGCGCGCCACTGGTGCCGCGTTGACGCCCCAGCAGGCCGAGTTTTTTCGATTCGCGGTATGGCAGCACCATCACATGGTGCGCCTGGATGGTCTGTGCAATCTCGCTGGCCGGCAGATTCAGCCGCCAGTCGATAACGTTTGCCAGGCCCAGCTCGGCGATCTGGCTGTTCAACTGTTCAAGGTAATTGCCGCTCGCCCCGAATGCCATTTCGGCGGCAGTGCCACCGGCCAGGGTCAGGCGCACACGGTCACGCAATTCGGGGGCTTGCTTGAGGACATCGGTCAGAGCCTGCAACAGGTCTTCAATGCCTTTGCCACGGTAGATAAACCCGAAATACAGCAGGTGCAAGGTGTCCAGCGCTGGTAACGGCGCGGTAGCAATGGCCAGGTTGGCGTGGTTGATGACCACGACTTTGCCAGCTGGCAGTTGCATGCGTTGCCTGAGGCACTCGGCACCCAAGCGGGTGAGGGTGATCAGCCGCGTCAGGCTTTGGGCGACGTGGCGTTCTTCGCGCAACGTCAGCGGGTCGGCCAACACCACCGCTGCCTGGGGCAGCGGGCTGGGCAGGCGCTCCAGCAGGTTCAGCGGAAAGGGCTGGTGTTCGCGACGCCACACCAGACGTTCCGGGTCATGCACGGTGGCCGTCAGCGGCAGGTTGGGGTAAGCCTTGCGCAATTCGCGCAGGGCCAGGAACTCCCCCAATCGGCCGCCGCCCAGTTCGGCGTGCACCAGGTCCACGCTGTGCCAGTCGAAGGCGGCGATGGCTTGCTTGATGGCAGCGCTGTTGCCTTCTACCCCGCTCAGCGGTGTCGCCACCGTCACGCCGAGTTGCTCCAGGGCCGTCTTGAAATGGTTCGCGTAATCGGCGATTCCGTTTTTTTCCGGCGGCAAAGGGGCAAGCAGGGCGATGCGCATCAGTACGCCCCCCGGTATTTGGCGATGGTTCCGAGCACCTTGGCCGGCACTTCGAATTTGCGTCGGTTGATGATGATGCCGTCCACTTTGCCGAACGCGGTATTGAGAATCGAGAGCGCGTGTTCCACCACCGGCACGGTGCTTTTTTGCGCTTCCACCACTAGGGCGATCAGGTCGGCGCGGCGCAGGTTGATAAAGGCGTCACGGTTGTCCAGCAGCGCCGAGGCATCCAGCAGCACCACTTCGCCTGGCGCCGCAGGTTCGATGCCACCGACCCGCACAGTAATCCCGTTTTCTTGCAGCAACTGGCGCAGTTGCTCCACCACAAAGGTCACGCCTTCGCCGTGGCGCGCCGAGGTCAGCCCGAGGGTCAGGCCTTGTTCGGCAATACGGTCCAGTTGCAGCAATCCGTACAGCCGGTAAATGCTCGCATTGAAGGCGTTGCTGCTCTGGGCGGTGCTGGTATCCAACTCCGGCAGGGTGGTCCATAGCGGCAGGCCGAACTTGCGCTCTACCAGGCCACCGTCGTGAATGCGCTGGTCCAGCAGGTAGCAGAGGTAGATCACCAGCAGGCCGACGACGATGGCAAACGGAATCGCCAACACCAGCATCACCAGGGTTTTGGGGAAGATGCGGCCTGGGTTCAGAGTGGCTTCCTCGATCACGGCGATGTTGCTGATCTGGCTGTTGTCCAGCTCACGGTCGATGCGCGATTTTTCCAGGTTGTCGACATACAGCGCGTAGTTGCGCTCGGTGGCGCTCAGCTCGCGGGAAAGGCGCGCCAACTCCGGTTCAATCTCCAGGGCCTGCTTGCGTTGCGCTTCGAGGTTCACCAGTTGCTTCTGTTGTTGCACCAACTGAGTCCGCAAGGCCTGATTGTTGCTCGATTCATCCAGCAGTACGCGTTGCAAGTGGATTTCCAGGGTGTTCGGCGCCCGGTTTTCCGAGCTTTGCACTGTATTGCTTTCACTCGCGACTTGGGCCTGCATCGCACGGATAGACGCGTCCAAGGCTTTGACCGGCGGCGCGTTGTCGGTGTAGGTGCGCATCATGTCGGCTTTTTCCAGCAGCTTCTGGTTCAACAGGCGACGCAAGTCTTGCTGCTGCGGGTTCAGTGCAATCTGGCGAACCGTGGTCACTTCCTTGGGCTGGGTCTTGAGCTGGGTGCGCGTGCTGTCGATGGCACTGTCGGACGAGGCGATCAGGCGGGTGGTGTTGAACGTCTCGCCGCGCAGCACGTTGATACGCTCGGACAGGTCTTCCAGGCGATCGGTGATGCTCGCCGCGCCGATCTCATTCAAGTGCTTGAGGATTTGCTCCTTGTAGCTCTTGATCTCATTCGCGCTGGTGTTGACCTGGCCTTCATAGAACGCGTAGAGGCTCTTGCGGCCCAGCGCTTGTGTGCGTTCATTGATGTACGTCTCGACCCAACTCTTGACCACCGCCTGGGCGATTTCCGGGTCGCTCCACTTGAAGCTGATATCCATCACGGTGGAACCGGCCGCGTGGCTCACTTCGAAGTTCTTCTCCAGGCTCGCGGCCAGGCGTTCCACGGGTGTGGTTTTTTCAATAATGCCCACCGTTTCCAACACCACACGCAGGCCGTCGAACACGGCGCCGATGCTGCTTTTGACATAGTACTTGGTGCGCTTCCAGAACCCTTGCGGTGGCGGCAGTGTGTCGATGACTTCCAGGTAATGCTCAGCCACCGCGCGCACGATCGGGCGCCCGGTCAGCAGGCGCTCCTCGTCGACAATCGGGTCACGCTGGGTGCTGGGCATGACCAGCGCCTGGCGGTTGCTGATCTCGATCGGCAAGGTTGAGTCGCGCCCTGGCTTGACCAGCAGGCGCGCGGTGGATTCGTACTTGGCCGGCAGCAAAAATGCTCCCAGCAAAATAATCACCAGCGCCGCAATGGCCGCCAGTTTGAACTCTTGGCGGAAGATGAAGAACAGGCGCAGAAGATCACGAAAAGAACGGATCTCGATCATGGGATGTCGCTCCTTTAGTTACTGGAACTGCTGCTGGTTCGGGTGTAGTTGTAGCCAACCCCAATGGACTTGGTGAATGGGATCAGTTGGTTCAAGTAGGTATCCACCCCTTGGATGCGCTCGCCCACATTGGACTTGGGCACGAACACCACGTCACCGCGTTGCAGGTGCACCGGTTTGCGCCCGTTCGGGCCGGGCTTGAGGTATTGGCTGAAGTCCAGGAAGTAGGCGTGGTAGGCGCCCTGGGCGTCTTCGCGCAGCAGCGCCACCATGCTGGCATTGCCCGAGGGGTTCACCCCACCGGCGCCGACAATGGCTTGCTCCAGGGTGTTGGCGGTGCCGAGCTGGACCGCGGTCGGGTTGTTCACCGCGCCGCCGACGATCACCGAATTGCCCGGTGCCTGGTTGATGTTCACCGTTACGCGTGGCTCGCGGTACACCGGTGCAAGCTTGTTGCTCAGCTCGGTGGCCAGTTCCGATGGCTGGCGCCCGGCAACCTGGATCGGCCCCAGGAAGGGGTAGTTGATCTTGCCGTCGGTCTGCACGGTGTACAGCGTCAGCTCGTAGATGGTGCTGACGTTGAACGCCGACAGCGTCGGCATCTCCCCGGCATCGCGCACGATACGCAGTTGGTCACCGATGCGGATGCGCTCCACCGCCGGCGGTAGCTGTGCAAGCTGGTCGAGGGCACGTTTGCCGTCCTCCACGGTCTTGTCATCAGGCGGGACAATGCGTGCCGGTGTATTACAAGCGGCCAGGGCCATCATGGCCAGGAGGAGCACGGTTTTTTTCATCAAGGGGGACTTCCTGTAGGTCATGCTGCTCACCTCCAATAACCGGGGAACATGCTGATGCGCCGCTTGAGGGCGATGGGGAGCCGGCGTTCCAGATGGCCCAGCCGATAGCCGAGCAACTTGAACGCGCTGCGCACCAGGACTTCGGGTACGCGGTGCAATGCACCGGCTGCACGCAATGCTGCGAGCTCAGCCAGTACATAGCGTTTACCTTCACCGCCAGCATCGCCAAAGGCCTGGCGAATCCACGGCTCGCGACCGTAGAACACGCCAATGTCGAAGTAGCGGTGAAACTCATCCATGAGTCGGTAATCGTGGGAGTGGTACACCCGCGCCGACGCGGCGTAGCGCACCGTGTAGCCGTGGAGCAGCAGGCGCGCCGCCACATAGGCGTCTTCGCTGCCGATCACATCGGCGGGGAAGCCGTCGACGGCCTGCAAGGCGCTACGTCGGTAGACGCTGAAAGAGTCGGAGCTGAAGCAGGTCTTGATCCCAAGCACCGGGGCATCAGCCAGGCGTTTGTTACGGCTGTGTTCCGGGTAATTGAAGTGCCGCGACTGCGCGCCCAGCACGCCGGCTCCGGGGTGCGGCAGTTGGCGGCCGTAGGCTACGCCGATGAGGGGGTCTTGCTGCAGCTCATCAAGCAGATTGGCGAACGTCTCGGCGTCGGCGGGGATTGCGTCCTGCGTCATCACGATCAGCGCGTCACCGCTTACGTGCTCACTGGCCCAGCGCCGTGTGCCGCCGTGGTTGAAATCGCGCGCGTCGATAACCTCGACCCGCGCGCCGAACTCACGAAAGCGCGCCACGGTGTCATCGCTGGAGGCGCTGTCGACCACCAGCATCTCGTCCGGTTGCAGCGTCTGCATTTTCAGCGCGGGCAGCAATCGCTCCAGGTGGCTGGACGCGTTGCGGGTCGGGATGATCAACGAGGTACGCATATCACTTTTTCACGTCGGCAGCGGGCGCACGCCCGTAGATGTCGTCAAAACGCACAATGTCGTCTTCGCCCAGGTACTCGCCGCTCTGCACCTCGATCATCACCAGGTCGATGATGCCGGGGTTGGTCAGGCGGTGTTTGTGCCCGGCCGGGATGTAGGTGGACTCGTTGGCGTTGATCAGGAATTCGCGCTCGCCATTGGTAATCTGCGCCGCGCCGCTGACCACCACCCAGTGCTCGCTGCGGTGGTGGTGCATCTGTAACGACAACGATGCTTGGGGCTTGACCACGATGCGCTTGATCTTGAACCGGCTGCTTTCCTCGAGCACCGTGTAAGTGCCCCATGGCCGGGTGACGGTGCGGTGCAGGCTAAACGCCGGATGGTCCTGGCGCTTGAGCTCGGCGACGATGTAACGCACATCCTGGCTACGATGGGCGTCGGCGATCAGCAGCGCGTCGGGGGTGTCGACGATGATCAGGTCGCGCACGCCGACAGCGCCGAGGACGCGCTTGGGCGAGTCGATATAGCAGTTGTGCACGTCGTGCAAAATCGCTTCGCCATTGACCTGGTTACCCTGCGCGTCGCTGGGTGTGAGCTGGCGCAGGGCTTCCCAAGAACCGATGTCGCTCCAGCCGATGTCGCAGGGCACCACGGCGACTTGCTTGGACTTCTCCATTAACGCCACGTCGATGGAAATATCCGGTGCGGCACCGAAGCCTTCAGCGTTCAATTCACGCTGGCGTGAGGTTTTGTTCTGCAGGGCCTGGCTGTGCTCCAGTGCGGCTTTCGCGGCCGCGAGTACGTCGGGAGCATGAACGGCGAGTTCGTCCACCAAGGCGCTGGCCTTGAAGCAGAACAGGCCGGCATTCCATAGGTGTTTTCCACCGTCGAGGTAGCCTTGCGCGGTGGCCAGGTTGGGTTTCTCGACGAAGCGTTTGACCCGGTTGCCGGTGCCCAGCGCGTCGCCTTTTTCGATATAGCCGAAGCCGGTTTCCGGGTGGTCGGGCTGGATGCCGAAGGTCACCAGGTAGCCGGCTTCGGCCAGCTCACGGGCCTGGGTCACAGTGGCGGCGAACGCGGTTTCATCGCTGATCAAGTGGTCGGCAGGCATTACCAGCAGATGCGCCTGTTCGCCGAAATGCTCCTGCACATGCAGCGCCGCCACCGCGATGGCCGCCGCTGTGTTGCGCCCGAACGGTTCCAGCAACAGGTCCAACGGCAAGTGCGCTTTATTGACCACGCGGTAGTCATCCAGGGTGCGAAACAACAGGTCGCGGTTGGTCACCGTGAGCACGCTTTCCACCCCGGGCAGGCGTGCTGCGCGCTGAAAGGTCTTTTGCAACAGGCTCATGCCGTCACGCATGCGCATGAACGGCTTGGGCATGTTCTGTCGTGATACCGGCCACAGCCGTGTCCCCGAGCCACCGGAAATAATGCAGGGAATCAAGCCGCTGAGGGTGTTCATCAATAGACCTCCTTGGTGGAGAGAACGGCCGGGACCGTCATGAAGATGATGTACAGGTCAAACCACACCGACCATTTGGAGATGTACTCCAGGTCGTACTCGACGCGCTTTTGGATCTTGAACAGGGTGTCGGTCTCGCCCCGGTAGCCGTTGATCTGCGCCCAGCCGGTGATGCCCGGCTTGACCCGGTGTCGCGAGCTGTATTCACTCACCGCCACTTCAAACGGAATACCGGCCGCCTTGGTCGCCGTGGCGTGGGGGCGCGGGCCCACCATCGACATGTTGCCCAGCAACACGTTGAACAGCTGCGGCAGCTCGTCGATGCTGGTTTTGCGGATGATCCGGCCCACGCGGGTGATGCGCGGGTCTTTGCGCGTGGTCTGTTGCTCTGCGGTGAAATCGCTCTGATCGGTGAACATCGAGCGGAACTTGAACACGCGAATCTCGTTGTCGTTGTAGCCGAAGCGGTTCTGGCGAAACAGCACCGGGCCTTTGGAGTCGAGCTTGATCGCGATCGCTGTCGCCAGCATCACCGGTGACAGCGCCACCAGCGCGAGGCTTGCCAGCAGCACATCTTCACAGCGTTTTATCACCGGCGACCAACCGCGCAGCGGCAACTGCGAGGTGTTGAACATCAAGATGCCGCCCACGTCGGTGATGCGGCTATGGCCGTAGCGCAGGGCGGCCATATCGGGCACCAGCATCACGTTCACCGACATCTGCCGCAGACGGTTGACCAGCCCGTGGATACGTTGCTCGGCTGCCCAGGGCAGGCAGATCATGACTTGGTTGACTTGCTCGGCGCGAATCAGTTTTTCCAGGTCGCGGGTGTTGCCCAGCAAGGGCAGGTTGCTCAGTTCCTTGGGAATGCGCTCGGTACGGTCATCGATAAAACCAATCAGGCCGGAGCGGATATCGCCATTACGTTGCAGGTGGTCGGCGACGTGCACGGCAGTGTCGGTGAAGCCCAGGATCACCGTGCGTTGCAAGTATTTTCCCTTGCGCATCAGGTTGCGGTACAGGCGCAGCATCAACAGGCGTTCAACACAGAACAGCCCCAGGCTGGCGAAGTACCATGCCACCAGGTTGCGTGGGGTTAATTGCGGGAAAAACTGCAGGATCTGGTACATGAACAGCAAGATGCAAAATGCCGCGGACCAGGCGACTGTCTTGGTCCGCAAGCGCAACCGATTGCTGAACAGATCTTCGGAATAGATGCTCAGAGCCTGGAACAGAATAATGGTCAGAATCGCGAAAAACAGCAGCAGACCAAGAAAGTGGGAGCGCAGCTCAGGGGCCATTGGGTCGAGGAACAGAACCAGGACCAGGGGCGGCAAAATGGCCGTCAGTCCATGGATCAACTTGACGAAAACCACAAAAAACTCAACAAAACCGGCGCGGGTCAGAAACAGGCTGTCGACTGACGACTTCTCTCGCATAAAAACATCCCTCATTGCACTCCAGACTTTCTGTTCGGCTGTTTGATCCATAAGGCAGCGGGCTGCTTATGTGAGGGCAAGACGAACGACGGCTACGCTGGGTAAAACGCAACTATTCCTTTAACTGAAGCTATCCAAACGAATGTTTCTGCGAAGGTAGTGACTTAAGGAATATACCCGTGAATTAAGTTGTCAGTGAATTGACAGTGGTGTGCAGATGCAGTGCTAGACACGATAATTGATTTTTTGGTGTCACTTTATTGACCTCCCCTGTTCGGATAATCGGAAATGGGGTGTGTTTTTGAGTGTAGAAACAAATGTGAGAATTTTCCTGCCAAGTGGGGAAGCCTTTTTTGAACCGCGGCAGTAACAAGGGACAAAGAACACACGCCAAGTGCCAGAAAATAAGGCGCTCAGGCGAGTGGAAGTTGGTTTTAAACGCAGATGAAAATGTATCCAGAACAATTTTTTGTTAGTTTTTGGACAGCCATTTAACCTGTGGGCTCTATATTGGGGGGGTGAGCATGATCGATTTCACAAGCTTGCTGATGTTTTCCGGCGCGGTCCTGCTGTTGCTGCTATCCCCGGGGCCGAACATGGCGTTTGTTATCAGCCATGGCATCAGTTATGGCTGGCGCGGCGGTGTGGCCTCGAGCCTGGGAATCTGCGTGGCCGACCTACTGCTGACGGCATTGACCGCTACCGGGGTGACGGCGTTGGTCGCCGGTTGGCCGCCGTCGTTTGATGTGATTCGCTATGCTGGCGTGATCTACCTGTTGTGGCTGGTGTTCAAGACCTTGCAGAAAAGCGCGGGGCTGGACTCTGGCCAGGTCAAGCGTGTGCGCCTGAGCCGTGTATTTGTGCAGGCAATGCTCAACAGTTTGCTCAACCCTAAGGCGTTGCTGTTTTTCCTGGTGTTTTTGCCGCAATTTGTCAGGCCGCAGGCCGGGTCCATTGCCTTGCAACTGCTGGTGCTGGGCGGCGTTCTAACCCTGATTGCCGGGGTGTTTCACGCGCTACTGGGCGTTTTTGGCGGTGCGCTCAGCCGGTTTTTTGCCGGGCGCGCCCAGAGTGCCAGGCTCCAGAAATGGGGCCTGGCGACGGTTCTGATGCTGTTGGCCGCGCGGTTGGCGCTGATGTCTCGGCCCAACTGACCCACACGCTTATACGGCGAGCGGGCCTGTGGTGGCCAGTGACTCTGTTGTGGTCATCGGGCTCGCCACAGTTATTGCATCAGCCCAATCGAGCCGCCGCCCGGGCTACGATCTCGCCGCGCACCCGACGTGATTCCGCTGTGCGCTTTCTGGCTTCTTCCAGCACGTGCTCGGGTGCGGTTTCCGGGCTGCCCGCGTCGAACGGCGGCGCTGGTGCGTATTCGATCTGCAACTGCACCTGTTGCGCCTGCGCTTCGCTGTAGAGCTCGGCTGCCAAGGTCAGCGCAAAATCGATCCCGGCAGTAATCCCGCCACCGGTGAACAGGTTGCCGTCACGCACCACTCGCGCCTGCACCGCAATCGCGCCGAGCGGGGCGAGCATGTCGTGGTAGGCCCAGTGGGTGGTGGCCTTACGGCCGCGCAACAAACCCGCAGCGCCGAGTACCAGCGAGCCGGTGCACACCGAGGTCACGTAGCGCGCGGTCTGGGCTTGGGCCTTGAGGAAATCCAGGGTTTGCGGGTCTTCCATCAAGGCGCCAACGCCGGAACCTCCGGGCACGCAAATCACGTCAAGGCGCGGGCAGTCGGCATAGGTCATGGTTGGGGTAAGCACCATTGCGGTGCTGGAGGTGACGGGCGCCAGGTCTTTCCACACCAAGTGCAGCTTCACGTCCGGCAGCGAGCCCAATACGTCATAAGGGCCGGTGAGGTCCAGTTGCTGGATGCCGGGGAACAACAGAAAACCGATCTGCAAGATCATGAATGAAGCTCCAATAAAGGGGTAGACGGCTTCACTCTAGAGGCCTAGGCTTTGGCGCATACGCCATTAAGCCCACAGATTACGCCAAATATGCCTCGGATCATCCACGTACTCGCTTTCCAAAATGTACAGGTGCTCGACGTCACCGGGCCATTACAGGTGTTCGCCACGACAAACGACTTGGCCCGCCAGCGCGGGGTGCCGTTGCCTTATGCGGTTTCAGTGATCGCCGCGCAGACAGCGCCGGTGATGACCTCCGCCGGCCTGGCGCTGGTGGCCGAGCCGCTGCCCGCGGCTGACGCGCCGTGCGATACCTTGGTGATCGCTGGCGGCTGGGGGGTTTACGGCGCGGCTGAAGACGCCGAATTGGTCGAATGGGTGAGGCACAAAGCCCAGCACACCCGGCGCATGACATCCGTGTGCACCGGCGCTTTTCTGCTTGCCGCCAGTGGCTTGCTCGACGGCTGCCGCGTGGCCACCCACTGGACCCGCTGTGAAGAGCTGGCGCGTAAATTCCCGTCGCTGACGGTGGAATCCAATCCGATTTTCATCCAGCAAGGTTCAGTGTGGACGTCCGCTGGCGTGACGGCAGGCATCGACCTGTGCCTGGCCCTGGTCGAAGAAGACTTGGGCCGCGCCGTGGCACTGGAGGCCGCGCGGCACCTGGTGGTGTTCCTCAAGCGTCCTGGGGGCCAGTCGCAATTCAGCGTGGCCTTGTCCCTGCAAAAGGGCAACAGCCGCTTCGCCGACTTGCATGCCTGGATGGCCGAAAATCTCACACTCGACCTGAACATTCTCACATTGGCCGCCCAGGCCGGCATGAGCGAACGCAGCTTCGTTCGCCACTACCGCGCCGAAACCGGGCAAACCCCTGCACGGGCAGTCGAGCTGATCCGCGTGGAAACCGCACGGCGGCAGTTGGCGGACAGCACAGCGTCAATCAAACGTATCGCCGTGCAATGCGGTTTTGGCTGCGAGGAGACCCTGCGGCGCAGTTTCTTGCGGGTCCTGGAGGTCACGCCCCAGGCGTATCGCGAGCGGTTTTGCGATCCAGCGTGAGCCGCCTCAAACCTAAGCGCTGACCCCCACCTGACGATACCCCCCCAGGGTGTATTTCTGACGGCCTTGGCTGTGTCCGCTGACGTCACGCTCGATCCAGCAACGCGCAGATCGCCTTGAGGGTCGCCTGCGGCGCTTCCTGAGGAATGTTGTGACCCACACCTGCCAAGACTTCGCGCTGATAAAAACCGCTGAAGTGCTCCCGATCGTCATCCACCGCCGAGGCCGGGCCCACGCCATCATCGGCGCCGCACAGCGAAATCGTCGGCACTGAAATCGGTGGTTGCGGCGCCAGCGCCTGCTCAATCGCTTCCAAGCCCGGGTCGCCCGGCGCGTACATGAAGCGGTGGCGATAGGAGTGAATCACTACCTCGACGAAGTCCGGGTTATCAAACGATGGCGCGGTGCGGCCATACAGCCCAGGCCCCTCGGCCCAGGTTGGCGACCACAGCCGCCAGAGCAACTCACAGAACTCGCGGCGATTGGCCGTCAGGCCATCCACACCCCGCTGGGTGTGAAAGTAGAACTGATACCACAACCGATGCTCCGTCTGCGGCGCAGGCGGCTTGAGCGACTTGGCAATGTCCTGGATGTTGTAGCCATCCCCGGTCAGCAACCCGCGCACCCGCTGCGGCCATAACGCGGCAACGATACATGCGGCGCGACCGCCCCAGTCGTAACCGGCGAGCGTGGCTTGCGGGATGTAAAGCGCATCCATGAAATCCAGCAGATCCTTGGCCAACGCCGCCTGTTGGCCGGAGCGCATGACCTGATCGTTGATAAACCGCGTCGGGCCATAGCCGCGCAGGTACGGCACCAATACCCGGCAGCCGCGCTCGGCCAGGGCCGGCGCGATGTCATCGTAGACGCGCGGGTCGTAGGGGAACCCGTGCAGCAGAATTACCGGTGCACCGTCTTCGCGGCCGTGGGCTTCATAGGCAATATCGAGCAGGGTCGTGCGCACATAGAGTAGCGGGGCGACAGGGGGCATGATGGGTTCCTCGAGGCTGGCCAAAAGTCCTTGAACACTAGTCGAACGCAGTGACGCAATGGAGGGGATTCGACACCTGGGGGCTTACGTGTCTAGCCACTCCCGTGCCAACAACCCCAACACTACCAGGTCATGCCGCTGGCCATTCCAGAACCCAGCCTCTCGCAAGGTCCCCTCGGCTTTGAAGCCCAAACGTTCCAGCAACGCCTGTGACGCTGCATTGTGCGGATGCACCATGGCTTCGACGCGATGCAACTGCATGTGCGCAAAACCCCAGGTGAGCATCGCCTGTAACGCTTCGCTCATCAAACCTTGGCCACGTGCCTGGGCCGCCAGTTCACAGGAGAGGGCACAGCTGTTCCAGCCACGATTCCATTTGAATAGACCGCAGCTGCCGATCAGTTGACCATCCTGTTCAAGGGCCCAGCGTGTGCCTGGGTTGGGTTGCTTGCGCCATTGGGCGAAGGTGTCGATCAAGGCGTGTGCCTGGGTAAGGTCGGTCATCGGGTCGGCGCCGAACCAGCGCATGTTGGCGCCATCGCCGTGGATGGCGAACAACGCCGGGGCGTCGGTTGGCAGCAGTTCTCGCAGGCGCAGGCGCCTGGTGGTCAGCGTCGGGAATACGTTCATGAAGCGGTCGTCGCAATGACCTGAGCGCGCTCAACGACGTTGCCGAAATGATGCTGCCACACGACCAGCCACGCGGGCGGATTGAAGCAGGGTTGTGCGTCGAAGATCAGCAGTACCTGGCGCATGGGGTTCCTGATGGCGGTAGAGGGGCTGCCCATTGTGCACAAGACCACCTCAGGGTTGCCAAGTGGTTTTCTCCCCGCTCAGCTTGCGGTCCAGAAAGGTCGCCGCGCTGATCAACGCCAGATGGCTCAATGCCTGGGGCGTGTTGCCCAAGTGATGTGCTTGGTTGTCGAACTCTTCGGCGTACAACCCCAGCGGGTTGGCGTAGCGCAGCAGTTGTTCGAATTCAAGGTGGGCTTTCTCCACTTGGCCGGCGCGTGCCAGGCATTCAACGTACCAGAACGAACAAGCGGCAAATGCGCCTTCGGTGCCTTGCAGGCCGTCGATCTGGCTGTCGTCGTTGCGGTAGCGGTAGACCATGCCGTCGCGCACCAGGCTTTTCTGGATGGCTTCGAGTGTCGACAGCCAGCGCGGGTCAGTGGCTGCGACGAAGCGCACCAGTGGCATCAGCAACATCGAACCATCCAGTGCGGTGCTGCCGATATGTTGCACGAAGTGCCCGCGCTCTTCATTCCAGAAGTTGCTCCAGATATCCGCGTAGATCGCCTGACGCGTGCGGTCCCAGCGCGCGAACGGTGCAGGCAGCGAGCGTTTGGAGGCCAGGCGAATGGCGCGGTCCAACGCCACCCAACACATCAGGCGTGAATGCAGGAAGTGATGCTCCTCACCACGCATTTCCCAGATGCCCACGTCCTTGCTGTTCCAGATCTCGCAGACTTGGTCAGTCACTTCCACCGTGTGCTTCCAGCCTTCGTGGGAGATGGCTTCGCCGTATTTGTTGACCAAATACACTGCGTCCATCAGCTCGCCGTAGATATCCAGCTGGATCTGGTCAAACGCTTCATTGCCGATGCGCACGGGTTTGGCGCCGCCGTGGCCGCTGAGATGATCAAGCTCGGCCTCCGGCAGTTCCTGGCGGCCGTCAATGCCGTAGAGGATATTGATTTTGGTCGGCTGGCCGCAGCAGTCACTGACGCGGCCTTTGAGCCAACGCATGTAAGCGTTGGCTTCTTCGATGAAGCCCAGGCGCATGAACGCATAGACAGTGAACGAGGCGTCGCGGATCCAGGTGTAGCGGTAATCCCAGTTGCGCTCGCCGCCTGGTGTTTCCGGCAGGCCGAAGGTCGCGGCGGCGATGATTGCGCCATGTTTGCGTGAGGTCAAAAGCTTCAGCGCCAAGGCCGAGCGGTTGACCATTTCGCGCCAGCGCCCGCGGTAATTCGACTGCGCGATCCAGCCGCGCCAGAACTTCAATGTGCGTGCCAGCGCAACGTCAGTACAGTCGCTGTTGACGCGAGGATCATCTTGAGCACCGAGGACGAACTCGGCGCCTTCTTCCTGGGCCAGGGTGAAGCTGGCCACGGCGGCGTCACCTTCGATCTGCATTGCGTGGCTGCTCGCAAGGCGCAGTCCGGGTTGGCCGTCGGCGGCGAAATAGACCATGCCGTCTTCAATGCTGGCTTGGGTCGGCGTACGCGCATAGTCGTGGCGCACGGCGCAACGCAGGTGAATCGTCGCTGTGCCGCTGATCACCCGCACGCGACGAATCAGCAGCGGCAAATCATCGATCTCTTCACTGATGACCAGCAGGTCGGTGATTTCGACCACAGCCTCATCGCTTAGCCAGCGGGTTTGCAGCACGTTGGTATCGGGCAGATAGATTTGTTCACGGCGGGCGTTTTCAAGGTCGGGTGTGAGTTGGAAAGCACCGGCCTCGGGCGTGTCGAGCAGCGAGCAGAAGATCGACGGGCTGTCGAATTCCGGCCAGCAGAAAAAGTCGATGCTGCCGCGATCATTCACCAAGGCTGCGCTGCGCATATCGCCGATGATCCCGTGGGCATCAATGGCGCTTTGGGGTTCGTTGAAATCAACCATTGCTACGAAACTCCGGATAAAGGCTCATGCCGCCGTCAATAAACAGGGTGCTGCCCACCACGTAGTCAGACGCGTCGCTGGCCAGCCAGACCACCGCGTTGGCGACGTCCTCGACATCGCCGACCCGGCCGTAGGGAATCAACTTCAACAGCGCTTTTTCTGCCGCGCCTTCGGTGGCAGCACGGTTGATCGCCGTACGAATCGCCCCCGGCGCAATGCCATTGATGCGGATACGCTGCTCGCTGACTTCTTGGGCCAGGGTGCGCATCAGCATCTCGACGCCGCCCTTAGAGGCTGCGTAATTCACATGCCCGGCCCAGGGAATGATCTGATGCACCGAGCTCATGTGAATGATTTTTCCGGCCGCACGCGACACGCCATCGCGTACTCCTTGGCGATTGAAAGTTCGCACGGCGGCGCGGGCACACAGGAATTGGCCGGTGAGGTTGACGCCGATTACCGTGTTCCAGTCGTCGAGTGTCATGTCGACCAGGCTGGCGTCTTTTTGCAGGCCGGAGTTGGCCACCAGAATATCCAGGTGGCCGAAGGCGTCGAGGGTTTGGGCGAACAGGCGTTCTACGTCGGCTTCTTTGGACACATCACCGCGCACAGCAATCGCCCGGCCGCCGTTGGCGTTGATCTGCGCGGCGAGGGCTTGGGCTGGCGCCGCCTGCGAGTTGTAATTGAGCACCACCGCCGCACCGGCCTCGGCCAACGCCTTGGCGGCGCCTGCACCGATGCCGGAACTGGCGCCGGTGACCAGGGCCACTTGTTGCTGCAACGAAATCTGCATTGCCCACCCACCGTTTTATCAGAGTCTTTTCAGCTGACTGGCGGTGCGTAGTGGAAGTTCACCGGTTGTCTCAAATGTGACGATGCCGGTCTATTTCAATCGTTAAGGGTTATACGCTAGGTGCTTGCCAGCAGGGCCTTTCTGATCGCCTGGCCCTCGTGCCCAAGTAGGCGCTGGGCGATGAGAAAACCCGCCGAAGCGGGTTTTCCAAACGCAGTATTATTTTCCTGTGATGCACTGCTTTACTGAGACATGTCATTCTTTTTCATGTCGTCTTTTTTCATGCCGTCATTGGACATGGAATCTTTCTTCATCGTGTCTTTGCCCATGGTGTCTTTTTTCATGGTGTCCTTACCCATGGAGTCTTTATGCATTTCATCCTTTTTCATCGTGTCCTTATGCATTGTGTCTTTGGTCATAGCCTCTTTTTTCATGGTGTCGTGGCTCATCGTATCGTCGGCGTGTACAACGGCGACGCCTGCGGCCAGGCAAATACCTAGGAGTGCAGAAGTTAACCTTTTCATAGTGAAGCTCCTTGAGACTCAGGTTGCGAATAAGCGCAGCCGGGCTGCGCAATGGGGTTGCCATCGGCGTCAGCTACCACCGAACCAGTTGTAGCCCTGGTCTTCCCAGTAACCACCCGGATAGGTATTAGTGACGAATATCGCTTGAATGTGCTTTGGGTTCTTATAACCAAGCTTGGTGGGCATGCGTAGCTTCATTGGGAAGCCATATTCACGTGGCAGTACGGCACCGTCATAGGTCAGCGTCAGTAGCGTTTGTGCATGCAGTGCCGTGGCCATGTCGATACTGGTGTAGTAATCGTCAGCACATTTGAAACCGACGTACTTTGCGTCGGTGTCGGCGCCAACACGCTTGAGGAAATCACTGAAGCGGATGCCTCCCCAGCGGCCGATCGCGCTCCAGCCCTCGACACAGATGTGCCGGGTGATTTGATCGGTCTGGGCCATGGCACGTAGTTCCTCCAGCTTCCAGCTGTGCGTGTCGGCGACCATGCCGGTGACTTCCAATCGGTAGGTGTCTTCATCGACGGTAGGCGCTTCGTCGATGCCGTAGAAGGCATTGAAGGGAAATGGTCGTGTAATCATCGACTCAGGATAGGTGGGGGCCATGGCGTTAGGGTTGAACAGCCAGCCCTGCACCCTGTCATTGAAGCGTGATATAGAGGACAGAGCCGTTTCGACGTGATCGTTATCGGTGATATTGCAGCCGGATAGCATGGCAACACCACCCAAGGTCAAGCCACGCAGCAGGAAGGCGCGTCGTGAGCGATCTTCGACCTGGATCGAAATAATTTTCCGTGCATCCTTCAAAATGGACGACTCGTCCAGTCCTGGCCTTTGCTCACGCTTCCTCATGCGCGCTCCTTATGGCCGACAATCATGGCCAATAACGTCTTTGGAACCAGTGCGACCATCACCAAATGCACTGCGATGAAAGCCACTAACAGAGACATCGCTATGAAGTGCACATGCCGAGCGCTGTCGTAGCCGCCCAGCAGTTCACGTAGTAGCGGAAACTGAACTGACTTCCACAAAACCAACCCGGAAATCACCAGGACTGTAATGTCGAGCATCACAAACAGATACGCCACACGCTGGACGTGGTTGTAATGGCTTATATCGTCGTGCCCCAACCGCCCACGGAGTGCAGACCACAGGTCATGAACGAAGCCTTTGGGTGATACAGGAAAAAAACGTCGCCACAAACGGCCGCTGAAAAGATTGAAAAGCACGTAGAAAAGGCTGACAACGACCAACATCCACATTGCTGCGAAATGCCATTGCAGCGCGCCCCCCAGCCAACCACCCAAGGTAATCGACGTGGGGAAGTTAAAATCATAAAGGGGAGAGGCGTTATATATACGCCATCCGCTGGTGACCATTACCAACACTGCCAGAGCGTTCAGCCAATGGGCCAATCTCAACCAGGCTGGATGACTGCTTTGTGGGGCCAGAGGAGCAGCACGGGTTGTTTCAGGTGCGGCTTGCATTGGAGCAGACTCCAAATAGGAATAACGTCATAACCTTTTGATCGAGTGTAGACGCTAACTGTAGTGGTCTAATGAAACCGGACACCCATTTAGGCGAGAGTGTTCGCCTGATTGAGGTGTCAGTTGACCCTACAACGCTGCTCCTTTACGGCTGAGTTCAAACGCGAGGCTGTTGGCCTCGTGTTCAAGCGAAACTACAACGGCCACAGGGCGACGGGAAGCAATTGCCCCGCTTAATAAGAAACATTACTATTCACGCCCCGCCTCCCCAGTGCTCACGCGATGACCCCTCAGCCGCCCCGCAGAACAGGCTTTTTCGAGCATTACGAAGAGTTGATCGGAACCTGGACACGCCGCCTGAGAAACCGTCAGCAGGCCGAAGACCTAGCCCACGACACCTTTGTGCGAGTGCTCGAGTCGCGTTCGAGTGAGGTCGAGCAACCGCGTGCTTATTTGCACCAAACGGCGCGCAATATTGCCGTTGATGGCTATCGCCGTGAAGACCGGCGTGAGGCGCTGGAGCTGGAAGCCTTTGATCAGTGTTCGCCCCACAGCGGCGACCCTGAGCATTTCATGCACGCAATCCAGTTGGCGGACTCCATCGAGCGGGCCTTGGCCGAGCTGCCGCTCAACTGTCGCAAGGTATTTGTCTGGCAAAAAATAGAAGGCCTGACCCAGCAGGAAATCGCCGTACGCCTGGGCCTGTCTAAAAACATGGTAGAAAAGTATATGATCCGCACTTTGCGGCATCTGCGTGACCGCCTGGACGCGATGGCCCCATGACCCGCTTTGATGAAACAGGATCTTCCATGATCAATAGCCGTGCTCGTGACGACGCCGCGCATTGGTTTGTACGCTTGCAAGATGCCGACTTGAGCATTGAAGAACGCCAGCGTTTCGAAGCATGGCGCGCAGAACGGCCTGAGCACCAATACGAATTCGACGTGTTGCAAGGCTTGTGGAGCGCCACTGACTGGCTGCCCAAGGCGCGATTGCAGGCGTTGTGTGATGCGCCGGTCGAGCGTCCCAAGCGCGGGGCCATTTTGCGCTACGCGGTCGCCGCGAGTGTGGTTGCGATTGCCTTGGGGCTGGGTTTGTTCAGTGGGCTTGATCATCCAAAACCCTACCGCGCCGAGTTCAGCACGCGTCTGGGAGAGCATCGCCAGGTGGCGTTGCCCGACGGTTCGGTGATGGACCTCAACAGTCGCAGCGTCGTTGCTGTGCGCTATGAAAAAGGCCGACGCAGCGTGGACCTCAAACAGGGCGAGGCGATGTTCAGTGTCGAGCATGACACCAGCCGACCCTTTGTCGTAGCCGCCGGGGCGGGGCAAGTGACGGTCACCGGCACGCGCTTTGATGTACGTCGTGATGAAGACCAGACCCGCGTGGTGGTCGAAGCCGGCACGGTCAACGTGCAGGGGCGAGCGTCGGACCAGATCGTCACGCTGACCGCGGGCCGGGGTACGCAAGTCGATGCCTTGGGTAAAGTCGCTGCCGCGTTTGCGGTGAACACCGATGAGCTGACGGCCTGGCGCACCGGCAAGCTGGTGTTCAACAACGCCAGCCTCGGTGAGGTAGCCCGGGAAGTGTCGCGCTACCGCGAGCAACCGTTGCGAGTCAGTACCGCGGCGGTGAGCAATCTACGCTTGACCAGTGTGTTCAAATCCAACGATACCGACGCCTTGCTCAAAGCCTTGCCGCATATCCTGCCGGTTGCGTTACGCACCTTGCCGGACGGCAGCCAGGAAATTATTTCACGCTGAAATTCAGGTTTTTTTCGAGCTCTTCGTCTTCTCCTGCAACTGCAACTGGTTTGCATTAACGGCCGCATGCTCTTGCGATTACAGGACTAGGTTCGACGTGAAAAGTTTCGACGTGAAAAAACTGACCGTCTCCCACACTAAAATCTCCCGCTGGGCGCCCTTGGCGCTGGCGCTTTCTGTCAGTGCTGCGTTGCCCGCTGCCTATGCTGACGACGGTATTCATATCCGCGCGCAGCCTTTGGGCGCAGCGTTGAGTCAGTTAGGCCAGCAGACGTCCCTGCAAGTGTTCTTCAACCCGGACATGGTCGCCGGCAAGCACGCGCCTGCGGTGGACGGCAACCTCTCGCCCGAACAAGCGCTGCGCCAGTTGCTGCAAGGCAGCGGGCTGGATTACCAGATCGACGCCGGTTCCGTGACGCTGCGCCCGCAAAGCAACGGCACCGGTGAAGCGGGCTCGCCGCTGGAGCTGGGCGTCACCGATATCAAGGTGGTCGGTGACTGGCTGGGCGATGCCAATGCCGCCGTTGTGCAGAACCACCCCGGCGCGCGAACGGTGATTCGCCGCGAAGCGATGGTGGAGCAGGGCGCTATGAATGTGGGCGACGTATTGCGCCGCGTTCCTGGCGTGCAGGTGCAGGACTCCAACGGCACCGGAGGCAGTGATATTTCTCTGAGCGTGGGCGTCCGTGGCCTGACTTCACGCCTGTCGCCGCGCTCCACCGTACTGATCGACGGTGTGCCTGCGGCGTTCGCGCCGTATGGCCAGCCACAATTGTCGATGTCGCCGATTTCCGCTGGCAACTTGGACAGCATCGACGTGGTGCGCGGCGCGGGTTCCGTGCGTTATGGGCCACAGAATGTCGGCGGCGTGATCAACTTTGTGACTCGCGCTATCCCCGAGAAATTCTCCGGTGAGGTCGGCACTACCCTGGAGAACTCGGCCCACGGGGGGTGGAAGCACCTTGAAAACGCATTCATCGGCGGCACGGCGGATAATGGAATCGGTGCGGCGCTGTTGTATTCCGGGGTGAAAGGCGACGGTTATCGCAACAGCAACAACGCCAACGACATTGATGACGTCATCTTCAAGACCCACTGGGCGCCGACCGATCAAGACGACTTCGCGCTGACCTTCCACTATTACGACGCCAGCGCCGATATGCCCGGCGGTCTGACTCAGAAGCAGTTCAGTGCCAACCCGTACCAATCAGTACGTGACTGGGACAATTTCAGCGGCCGCCGCAAGGACGTGTCCTTCAAATACATCCGCCAGATTGACGACCGCACCCAGGCCGAAGTGCTGACCTACTATTCCGACAGCTTCCGCGGCAGCACCATTGCTAACCGTGACCTGAAAACCCTCAGTTCGTACCCTCGCACTTACTACACCTTCGGCATCGAGCCACGGGTGTCCCATGTGTTTGACGTGGGCCCGAGTACCCAGGAGGTCAGCCTCGGTTATCGCTACCTCAAAGAAGGCATGCATGAGCAGGCCACCAGCCTGAACCTGGTCAACAATGTGCCGACGCCGGGCGGTCAGAGCGACGGTCACGTCTACCAGGATCGTACCGGTGGCACTGAGGCCAGTGCCTTCTATATCGATAACAAGATTGATATCGGCAAGTGGACTGTCACCCCGGGCATCCGCTTCGAAGACATTCGCACCAAATGGCACGACCGCCCGGTTGTGGCCCTGAACGGCACCCGTACTCAGGAGAAACGCCGCGAGATCAACAACAACGAGCCGCTGCCGGCCCTGAGCGTGATGTACCACGTCTCCGATGCCTGGAAACTGTTCGCCAATTACGAAACATCGTTTGGCAGCCTGCAGTACTTCCAACTCGGTCAGGGCGGCAACGGCGACCAGACGGCCAACGGCCTGAACCCGGAAAAGGCCAAGACCTACGAGATCGGCACACGTTACAACAACGGCGTGTGGGGCGGCGAAGTGACGTTGTTCTACATCGACTTCTCGGATGAGTTGCAATATGTCAGTAACGACGTGGGCTGGACCAACTTGGGCGCCACCAAGCACCAGGGCATCGAAGCCTCGGGTCACTATGATCTGTCAAACCTTGATTCGCGCCTTGAAGGTCTGACCGCCAGCGCTGGTTTCACCTACACCAAGGCCACCTCAGAAGGCGATGTGCCGTTCAAGGGCCGCGACCTGCCGCTTTACTCCCGTGAAGTGGCGACGGCTGGCCTGCGTTATGACATCAACCACTGGACCCATAACTTGGACGTTTATGCCCAATCCGGCCAACGTGCGCCAGGCACCGGCACCACCTACATCACTCAAGGCACTGCTGATGGCCAGTACGGCGATATTCCCGGCTATGTTTCGGTCAACGTGCGCAGCGGTTATGACTTTGGGGCGCAACTGTCAAACTTGAAACTGGGTGTGGGCGTGAAAAACGTCTTCGACCAACAGCATTACACTCGCTCCAGCGACAACAATTCCGGGTTGTACCTGGGTGAGCCACGTACATTCTTTGTACAGGCGAGCGTCGGGTTCTGATCGGCCGTTGATAGGAAAAATCGCAGCCCAGGGCTGCGATTTTTTTGCCTGTTTCCTACGGCTTTTCACGCGACTTTCTGTTTGATCAGGAACCTATTCCGACAGTCAAGCCACACAGGAGGCAGACCTGGTCGACTTCTATATAAGCGTGCAGCGACAGGTTGATAATCGCACCCCTTGCCCTGGAGGCACTCATGTCGGTATCGACTACCACTGTATCTGTATCAATTTCATCCAGTGCGGACACCACGCAGGTTAATTCCAACCACGGAGCCCAGGCCAGTGCTGCGCCAGCGACTGCGGCGCCCTACCACAGCCACAACGGTGGGAGCGTCAATTTTCACGTATCGCAAAGTCAGGGTGGGCCGGTGTTTGGCCAGCAACAACAGGCAGCGAGTCATCACAATTACTTTAATCGCCCAGCCCATTCCCAGGATTTTTCTACCATGACACACCATGCCTCACACCACGGGGGCACGCAGCAACTTGAGCAATGGGGCAACCCTTGGATAGGCAGGCCCAAGCCACTTATTAACGCGCATGGCCCGTACCCGATTACGCTGGGTAAGCCAGACCCGATGTACTCGAAGAAAAGCAACGATCAACTGGCGACTGACCTTCTGAGGAACGCCCGCGCGTTTACAACGCCGGGTAACCGTTCGACGATCAGCAAGCACGCAATTGAAGAAATGGCGCAACAAAAAACGGGTAGAAACCCGGTGATGAATCAAAACATTCGGCTGGCTGGCGAGCTTATGAAGCGTCCTGACGTGATGGATGCCTTTTTCCGGCAGCCGGGTACAGGTGCGATTGGCGATCAGGTCTCAATCAGCAATTTCAGTGCGTTCAACCGCGACCCCAACCCCTTGAAATACAACACCAATAAGCAAGTCGTTCAAGAGCTGAACAGCCATTTCGGTCAACTCGCAGAGTACTTTGGTGGCCGCCAAATCAACATCCGCGACCTTGAATATCTGGCCGGTCTTCAACAGACGGGGATCTCTTCATTGGACCACTTACTTAATGTGAGTAAAGCAGCCACCAATCGCAAGGATTTGCTGGACATGCTGGATAACGTTGCAAGTAGGTCCGCAGACAACCGAATCAGCCAGGCGGGGCTCATGCTGGCGTCGTACATGATGGCATAGCGCAGGGCAATAAGGCGCTGCGAACACTTGGCGGCGCCTCGTGCTGCGAATTGTGCAAGGAACTATTTCCACACATGTGCCACTCAGGGCATACATCTCCAGCGGCTTTACCGGAGCCGGTCGTCTTCTCAGACACTGAATCAGGGCCAAGATATGACTTCAACGTCGTTCCAATCCTGCCAAACCTGCAGCCGTGACGCTTTTTCCAAAGGCCCTGAGGTTGATCGCTCAGCATCGGTGAAAGGGGACGATGCATCGAGTAACGTCTTCTATGCAGCCTTGGCGAACGGATACGCTGCAGAAATGCAGCGCATGAAAGCCTTTGCAGGCCAACGTAAATTCCAGGCACCGGTTGCCGATGATTTCGCTCGCGGCATGCTTGCCCCAGGTCATGCAGGCGACACGAACACCCAGCCGCTGAGGCACTCCAAGGGCGTGTGGGCCGCATTGATCAACGGCGTTACGACCTGGTGGCGCGGGCAAAGGCCCGTTTGACCCCGCGCCGCACTTTTTTACATGCAGTCATTGGTCTTCAACGTTTGCCCGGAACTACTGCGCGCAGCCGACCACATATCGGTTGCTTGCCGCCCTGGAATCGATTCGACGATCAGGGGGGACCTCGGGTGGTAGCTGTCAGGTAAGCGTAGATCCGGAAAAGGTGGGAGATGACACATGAAAATTGAGGGTGCAATACCGCGCGGACAGGCAACGGCCATGGGCGTGTCAGAGACACATTGGGCTTCGCCTGCGCCCATTGTTCCGTCGCCTTGCGATGATCAATTCGCTGCGCCGGATGTAGCGCCGCGGCGGCCTGCTCTGTTGCGCGCAACGTTGTCTTCGTTGCGCTACCAGGCATTGCAGAACGCGCCGACTGTGCGTGCGAACACAATGCCGCCGGGCCCCAACTCCACCGATAGCCAATTGGCGGGCGAGTTGCAGAAGAACTTTGGCGAGCTGCACGCGTTTGTAAAGGATGGCCGCTTGACGCAGTCGTCGCTGCGGCAAATTGCGGCGCAAGCGTTGGGAGGAGAGTAACGTGCAGGACCGTATCATTCTGGTGGCCAGGGAGATTCTCAATCGTCCGTTACTGAACGACTCGATCATCGATGGCGATGGGTATATCACCCGCGACAGCCTGGGCGCCGCCGCCTCTGCGTTGCGCGGTAACAGCTCACGCGGCACCTTCAGCCAGGATCCCTTTCATGGTCAAGGCAATGCCGAAGTCGTTCAGGCCCTGCAAGGCTATTTCAAGCAATTGAGAGATAAGCCCAAGGACCGCACGGTTTTTTTTGAAGCCCTTGAATACGTGGATATCGCACTGCTAAAAACCGTGATGAATGACCCCGACGCCACCGATTCACAGGGCATGCTTATGTTGGAGCCCGCCACCGGGCTTCCCCGAAAGAAGTACAGCGAGCACTGCGTGTACACGGCAAAAAACATCATTGAACGCCCCGGATTATTACGGTCATTGGAGCGTGCGAATAATACGCGCTTGTTTGGGCGCCCCAAGCACGATGGATGGCTGTGTAGCAGAAGCCTGGAGCGCTGGCTGGAACTGCACGAGGCGCACAAGGCCAGGTAAATACCCTGGCCCAGTGAGATGAGCGGTTTACACGTTGAGAATTTTGCCGCTGATGGCGACACCCGCCAGCAACATCGCAATCAGTACAAAGGCTGTGCTCAAGCTACTGCCGTGGGCGATAAAACCGATTACGGCGGGGCCTGCGAGAATACCGGCATAACCCAGTGTGGTGATGGCAGGCACCGCGATATGTTCCGGCATGACCTTTTGCTTACCGACGGCTGTGTACAGCACCGGCACGATATTCGAACAACCGGCCCCCACCAATGCGTACCCCAGAAGTGCCGTTTCCCAGGCTGGGAAGAGTGTGGCGAGCAACATGCCGATGGTGGCCAGCGCGCCACCGATCACGATCACTCGGGTCGCGCCCAAACGTCGGACAATGGCATCACCCGTCAGGCGCCCGGCGGTCATGGTCAGGGCAAATGCAGCGTAGCCAAGGCCGGCGTAAGCCTCATCAAGACCACGCTCGGAGCTCAGGAACACGGCGCTCCAGTCCAGTACGGCACCTTCAGCCAAAAATACGATGAAGCACAGGCAGCCGATAAACATCACCACACCGTGCGGTACGGCAAACGCTGGGCCCGAGCTTTCACTGCCGTAGGGCAACAGGTGTGGCCCGGCCTTGAGCAACGCCGCAGCTATGATGACAATCACCACCAGCGTCGCCTGCAACGGCGACAGCCCAAGCCCCAGCAGCCCTGCAACACCTGCCGCGCCGACGATACCGCCCAGGCTGAACAAGCCATGAAAGCCCGACATCATGGTTTCGCCACTGGCGCGCTCAACAATCACTGCTTGCAGGTTGACGGTCGAATCCACGGTGCCCAAGCCTGCGCCAAACAGGAACAATCCAGCCATCAGCAACGGAATCGAACTGACTGTGGCAAGCATCGGCAGGGCCAGGCAGATCATGATCGTTCCGGCTGTCAGTACGCGGCGGCACCCATAGCGAGATGCCAGTGCTCCCGCCACAGGCATGGCGATGATCGAACCCATGCCCAGGCACAACAGCAATAGGCCAAGCGTGCCCTCATTGAGTTGTGCACGTGCTTTGGCGTACGGCACCAGCGGCGCCCAGGCGGCGATACCGAAGCCGGCGATGAAAAAGGCGATACGGGTCGACATTTGTTCCAGCCGCCCGGGAACCACGGGCGCTGGGGTGGGGATGGCAGTCATGGAAAATCCTTGGTTTTGCGTTCAACGAACGATGTCCGGCGCGACATCCTTGCACATCAGGCCCTGACGGGCGAGTTGGGTTCCTTTGACGCTGGGAATCTGCATAAAGGTCGATATTTTTATTTCTACACATACGGAACGTGATGGCGCTTGGAAGCCACCCAGACTTGTGGGGTTTGCCGGAGGTAGCCTGGAAAGTGAGCAATCCCCGTGAGCGCTGGTGAACCCCGGGCGTCTTGCGGCGGATTGCTACTTTCCAGGCCACTTCTGATTAGTGCTCAGGTGACTGAACACGGATGTCCGCGCCAGCGGTTTTCGCCACGGCCGCAGGTGGGGTCAAACGACGCTCTCCCACACAATCACGCAGTCTCTTTTCTTTTAGAGACTCAGCGACAATGGATATAAATGACGCCATGACCCCGTTCTACGATACCCGCGGCACTATCTACGGTGTGATCAGCCCTGGGTATGGACGAGGAGCATCGCGGACTCAGCCATGTGCCTTGCCTGGCGGCGATCAATCCGCAATGGGCCGCTCGGTCTTCGGCTAATCGGGTTATCGCGCGGGTGTTTGAGCTGGGCGAGGGGCCTATGGCGTTGTTCGGAACCAGCGCCAGTGCAGTGGCCTGCGCGGCGTGGCGGGCAGGTTGGGTCGAGGCAGGGGAAGTGGCCGTGGTCATGCCGGGAGGCACGGCGCCGGTACGGTTGCAGAGTCAGGGTGAAACACTGCTGAGCGTCAGTTTATTCGGGACGGCACGACCGCAAGTCTGAAGATGTGAGAGCGGCTTATATCCTTGATAAGTGTCAGCCGTTTCTCTAATCATTAATTATGTTTTTCAGATGTATGTGGGACTTTTCTTGTTGCTGCTAGTTGTTCAATCAGCCGCTTGTCTTGTCTTGTAAAAGACACTTCCGACCACCCCGTACGAATCTTCTTTTTTATTTTTGGAGGCCCGAACTTCGCCTGAAATCGCTAAGCTTCAGTGCGTTCAGGCGCTTTATCCCGGCAGTTCAATCAGCATCCAACGGGAGAAAGCCTTTCAGTCAAATCATGGATGACGGGTAACTACGGATGGTTGGCGATTTGGGTTTGCCGCGTATTAAGTTGATATTTCCAGCGTTGAATTTTTCAGACGCGCCCCGTGATTTTCAGGTGCTGGCTTTCAAAGGCAGCGAGTTCCTGGATCAGCCCTATTTCATTCACCTGCGGCTAGTCAGTGAAAACCCCAGTGTGGATATGGAGGCGCTGCTCCACCAGCCCGCCTATCTGGACTTTGGCGAAGCGGACGCGGGCCTGCATGGGCAGGTCTACGCCATTGGCCGGGATAGCCCCGGTGTTCGGCTCACCCGCTATCACCTCACCTTGGCGCCTCGGTTGGCGTGCCTTGCACATCGGCGTGACCAGCGGGTTTTCCAGCAGCGCAGCGTGCCGCAAATCATCGCTGCGGTACTTGAGCATCACGGCATCCTTGCCGACGCCTATGCCTTCGAACTTGGGCCGGTGGTTTATCCGCCCCGTACGTTCTGCGTGCAATACGCAGAAAGCGACCTGCACTTTATCCAGCGGCTGTGTGAGGAGGAGGGGATTCACTACCATTTTCGTCACAGCCCCGATAATCATCTGCTGGTGTTTGGTGATGACCAAACAGTGTTTCGACGCCTGCCTGTGCAGCGCTACCGTGCGGTGGGTGACCTGGCGGCTGATACCAGAGCGATCCGGCGTTTCGACCTGCGCCTGGAAACCCGCAGCCGGCAAACGGTGCGCCGCGATCGTGACTTCGAACACCCGTCGCTGCGCCTGCAAGAGAAGGCCAGTGCTGCATCAGTACGAAGCCTTGAGGATTACCGCTACCCCGGCGGTTTCACCGGCCATGCGCGTGGCAAGCAACTGGCACGTCGAGGCCTGGAGCTCCATCAGAGCGATTCCCATCGTGCACTGGGTAGAAGCGATCAGCCGGCATTAAACAGCGGTCATTTTCTGGAGTTGCTTGATCACCCCGATCCCGCCTGCAACGACCTGTGGTTGATCAAGTCGGTGTGTCATGAGGGTTATCAACCGCAAGTGCTGGAGGAGGCGGCGATTGAGGTGGATGCATTCCAGGGTTATCGCAACCGATTCAGCGCAACGCCCTGGCGCGCAGCGCATCGGCCACCGCTCAAGCACACCAAGGCGACCATCAATGGCAGCCAGACCGCGACGGTGACCGGGCCCGCAGGCGAGGAGGTGCATTGCGATGCCTACGGTCGAGTGAAAGTACGTTTTCACTGGGACCGCCTGGACAACACCGATGACAAGAGCAGTTGCTGGGTGCGCGTAGCTTCCGGGTGGGCGGGAGATGGCTTTGGCACGATGATGATTCCTCGAGTGGGCATGGAGGTACTGGTGACCTTTCTCGAAGGCGACCCCGACCAACCCTTGATCCATGGCTGCCTGCCCAATGCGTTGCACATGCCTGCCTATCCTTTGCCGCAATACAAGACGCGTAGCGTGTTGCGCAGCCGCAGTTCCACGGGCGGCGGTGGGGCCAACGAGTTGTACCTTGAAGACCGCCACGGCGAGGAGCTCATCTACCTGCGTGCCCAACGCGATCTGGAGCAGCAGGTCGGTCACGACAGTCGTTTGGAGGTGGCCGGAGAGCGGCGTGAAATCATTCGGGGGCTAAGCACCGTTCACCTGGAAAGCGCAGAGCACCGTCACACTGCGGGTGATCGCCATGTCGTACTGAAGGCGAATGATCGCCTGGATGTTCAAGGCCGCAGCGAAACCCATGTGCGTGAGACCCTGGTCATCGAAGCCGGGCAGCAGGTCCACCTTAAAGCCGGTGTCAGCCTGGTCATCAATGCCGGTGCACAACTGAGCCTCCAGGCTGGCGGAGAGCATTTGCTGATCCAGGCGGGTGGTATTTTCAGCAGCAGGCCCATTACTGTCGGTGGCCTTCCGCCTGTTGGCAGGTCGGCGAGCCCTTTTGTTGTAACGAATGCTCCGAAGGTTTCAGCGCTGCAGGGCGTAATAATGGAGGTGGCCCAGCAGTTGGACGCTGACTACTGCCCTGTGTGTGAGCAATGCCGCGAAGGCCTGTGTAACACCCCGGGGAGGGCGGCTTGATGGAGAGCATGCCAGGCCGCTGGATGGCTCTGCAACATCAGGCGGGACGCCGAGTGTGCTTGATCCTTGACGGCAACCACGCCATTCGGGAGCCGCTAGTGGTGGTGCGCAATCTTGCGCAGTATTGCCGTCTCTACGGTGAGACTGCCGTGGCCGAGTTGGCCACTGTCGGCCCGGTGATCCTGCTAGTGGACCAGCCAGGTGAACCGGCACTGGTCGAGTTGCTGCAACACCCGCAGACGAACTGGGGCTGGTTGGGCAGCCTGCCCGATGATGACCTCGAAGGCGTGGTTCGACACTGGCGCGAGCGTCTGTTGGTCGGCCCTGCAGGAAGCCAAGCCCTGTATCGCTTTCACGACAACCGGACCTTGGCTCGCGCGTTGGCCCACCTGCCGATCGATCATTGGCCGGTCTTTCTCGGCCCGCTGATCAACGTGTACTACTGGCACGAGGGCCGCTGGTGCGAGGGCGAGAACCCGGCGCCCGGCGATTACCCGGTGCCTGTGCCAGCGCCTTGGTTGAGCACACCCAACCCGCAGGCTGAGGCCATCTTGCACGCCAATGTCCTGCGCTACCTGCTGATCGAACACAGCGAAGGCCTCGCCGCTCTAGTCGAATTTCAAGACCCCAGTATCTGGCTGACCCAGGTGCTGGAACAAGCCCGAGCCTGGCAATGGCTCGGGCCTCAGCAACTTGAATTCCTGGTCGTGCGCAGGTTGGAGGAGGCGACGCGAGCCAGCGTGATTCGCTGGCAACCGATAGAAGACGAGGTGCCCGGCGATCATTTCGAACGGGTGCAGCAGCAGTGGCGAGGGTTGAGGGAAAAGCATGAATAGGTGCATGCGTGGCGCTTTAGCTGTGCTTGGAATGGGATGGCTTTCGGGGTGTTCGGTAGGGCCGGTTGACCACTTCACGTTGGAGGTGGATTTGCCGGCGCAATTTCGATTTATTGGCGCGGCGAATTACCGTCCCGCCAGAGAGCAACTCTGCAACCTGCCGCGGCGACGCGGCAAAAGGCCTGAGCGGAAAATTATTATTGCTGATTACAAACCCGTCGCCGGGCGGGTCAGCTATGACCTGCCGTTGACTGAAACCATTGAGGGCTGCCCCACGGTGCTGCGCAGTGTGGAGTTCAACTTTTATGCGAAGTGGGGCGTGCGCGACACTGATGTCGGTGGGGATCTGGGGGGTATCTATTTTACAGATCCTATTGAGTCTGAGGGGGTGGAAGGGATGCCAGACTCAGGTGTACAGGTGTTGCCGGGGCAATGTATGTGGCTTTTTCGGACGGTCGGGCGGTTGCATACGATCAGGAAACTTCTGAAATGCAAGGCTTTGGACGCGATGGAGCAGCGGCAAAAAATGCGAGCGGGTGGGGTTGCACAACGAGATCTGCTGTCTGGAAAGACACTCAGGCTGGTGCTGGCACTTACCGATGAGGAGGCGCCGGCTTTTGATCGACGGTGGATAGCTGTACCCGGCGGTTGGAAACGCTGTCGAGGGAAAAGTTTTGAAGACCTGCAGGGCGCTTGCGACAGCGATACAACTGATTTTAAACCGATAACGATGCCGGATGGACGCACCTGTGATGTCTACCCCACGTGCAAATAACAAGGAGCTGAGTCATGAACCAGGAAGCATGGAAGCAACCTTTTTTCAGTAGCAAGATGCCTGCTTGCGCGGTGAAAGGGCATTGGGCGAGCTTTTGTCTAGTTGATGAAACGGGCAGCGGTAAGGCATATGGCGGGCTTGCGTACACGATCCAGGACAGTACAGGGCAGCAGTACAGCGGAAGACTGACTGGAGAGGGGTTCGCCAAGCTACGAGGGTTTTACTGCGGCCCCGTCGTTCTTGCTCTGGAGGATCTGTATTCTGGGAAAGAGGCGCCGTATTTTGGATTGAGCACGCGCGAGACTTACAAGCTACCTATCACCGAGCTTCAGATTCGTGCCGAACAAACCCGCTTTGTCGCCGCTGATGGTCAACGTACTGAGAGTAACCCTGCCCAGCACCAAGCGGACCGGTTTTATCAGGTTGAAGTACGCGACCTGGTCCGACATGTTGCTCATCTGCCACCGTTGACGCCTCGGGCTTATCGACCTCAAAGGCATGCGCTAAGAATGATGGCTGAACTGGGATTCGGTCCGCCTCAGCCAGCCTTGTCAGGTGTTGTGCTGTTCCCTAACCTGCACACGTTACTGGAAGTACGACCGCTGCGTGCGTTGCGCCCGATGCTCTCCGGCGATGATCGGTTTTGTGCCTTGAACCTGTATCAACTGGCGTTGATGTCCACCTTGAGTTACTGCGACTTTGGCCAGGAGCCTCCAACGCGTCCCGTGGATCAAGTCAGTTTTCCCCTGTCTCCAAGCGTGGGGAATGTGTTCGCCGAAAAACTGTCGGGGTATCAGGAAGCCTGGAAGGTGGACGGTGAGCAGGTTCAACGCTTTTATCCGCTTTATGAGGAAGTTCCATACTCCCAGCGCTTTGAAATTGTGCCCTTCGATCCTGAGTTGTATCCGCAGAACCGTTCGGAACTCGCAGAGAAACAGGAACATCCTGCTCGCGTGCACTTTTTCGACGATGAACAGTTCGGCACTGATACGCAGGCGTTTATCACTCATCACGATCAAGTCATTCTGATTTCGGTGCGAGGCACCGCCAGTGGCATCGACGCACTGCGCGACGCTAATGCCCACCAAGTGCCCTTTGCTGAAGGCGCAGGTAAAGCCCATGAGGGCTTTTACCAGGCGTATCGAGCGATGCGCGATTTCGTTCTGCAGTACCTCGGGCAATTCCACGATGGCCAACGCATTGTCATTTGCGGCCACAGCCTCGGTGGCGCCATCGCCTTGCTCCTGGCAGAAGGGCTGCGTCGAATCCCCAGCGCTGACTACAACATTCTCGTCTACACCTACGGCGCCCCTCGCGCCGCCGACTCCGAGTTCTCTGAAGGCGCCTCGTCTCTAGTCCATCACCGCATCGTCAATCACAACGACCCAGTCCCCAGCGTCCCCGCCCCGTGGATGAACACCACCACCAAACTCTGGGTTCCGGGGGCGGTGATGTTATTCAGCGCTCCCGCTCCGGGCGGCTTGTTATTCGCCGCAGGCCTGGTACGCGTTGCTGGCAACCCCTATCAGCATCACGGCGAACAGCAGCACTTCATGCCGATCCAGCTCGCGGACGGCAGCCTTTCCTCGGTGTTATGGAAGCCCGGTTGTGAGTCTATCCTCGAGGCCGGTTGCAATCGTGCGTTGCAACTCCACGGCGATATGCCTGACCGCGCCAACCTGCTCAAACAACTGTTCCAGGCCAGCCAGCACTTCATGACTGCCAGCTACATTCCTGCGGCGTGGGCTACGTTGCGTCGCTGGCAACAGACCGTGGATAGCCAAGGGCCTTTGGTCACACCCAGGGAGTTTGAGTTGATTGACCATGCGTTGCAGACCATGACCGAGCAACTGCGTGACAAGAACCGTGAGCTTGATCGGCGTCGCCCCACGAACCAGCGCAGCTACGGGCACGAACATACCCAGGCGTTGAACGCTGAAATCGACCGCTTGCGCACCAGTCGCCAGCGCTTGGAGTCCTTACGCTGGCGTCGCCTGGACGTGCGTGATGTATACGGCAGCCAAGCCCAGTCCACCGATTTGCAACCCTGCCTCAAGCGTTGGTTCAGCCACCGTGAAAATCGTGAGATATCCCAACTCGCCAGTATCCCGCCACCCTCCCAGAGTGACCATGGGAGGGCACAACCCCTGGATATCGATTCGATTGTTTAACCGCAGCGCTTACAGAAATGCCACCTGCGCCGGTTGCCGTTTCATCAGTACCTTGCCATTGCGGATCGAGTACAGCGGCAGACCTTGGCTGCGGATGACTTCGTAGTCGCTGTCTGCAGACAAGATCACCAGGTTGGCCGGGCGCCCGGGCTCCAGGCCATAACGCTCGCCCAGGGCCATGGCCTTGGCGCTGTTGTCGGTGACCAGGTCCAGGGCACTTTGCAGGTTACGGTAGCCGAGCATGTGGCAGATGTGTAGACCGGCCTCCAGCACGCGCAGAATATTGCCGTTACCCAGTGGATACCAGGGGTCGACAATCGAGTCCTGGCCGAAGCATACGTTCATGCCTGCTTCGAGCAGTTCGTTGACGCGGGTCACGCCGCGGCGTTTCGGGAAGCTGTCGAAACGCCCTTGCAGGTGGATGCTTTCGGTGGGGCAAGAGACGAAGCTGATGCCCGAGTGCCCCAACAGGCGGAACAGTTTGGCGCAGTAGGCATTGTCGTAAGAGCCCATGGCCGTGGTGTGGCTGGCGGTAACTCGTGCGCCCATGTCGCGGCTGCGGGCTTCTTCGGCGAGCACCTCGAGAAAGCGCGAGTGCGGGTCATCGGTTTCGTCGCAGTGCACGTCCACCAGGCAGCCAGTGCGCTCGGCCAGGTCCATGAGAAACTTCAGCGAACTCACCCCTTGGTCGCGGGTGTATTCGAAGTGGGGAATGCCACCTACCACGTCGGCACCCAGGCGGATGGCTTCTTCCATCAATTCGCGGCCATTGCGGTAGGACTCGATGCCTTCCTGGGGAAACGCGACGATTTGCAGGTCGATCAGGTGCGTGCTTTCTTCGCGCACTTCCAGCATAGCTTTGAGGGCTGTGAGGTCGGGGTCGGTGACGTCGACGTGGGTGCGCACATGTTGGATACCGTGGGCGGCCAGGGCCTGGATGGTTTTCTTGGCGCGGGTCTTGGTATCTTCCTGGGTGATCGTGGCTTTACGTTCGCCCCAGCACTCGATGCCCTCGAACAGCGTGCCGCTCATGTTCCAGCGCGGTTCGCCGGCGGTCAGGGTGGCGTCGAGGTGAATATGCGGTTCTACAAAAGGCGGTATGACCAGGTTGCCAGCGGCATCCAGGTCTTCGGCCGTTAAAACAGGCACCACCGCTTGTGGGGTGATGCTGGCGATCCGGCCGTGTTCCAGGTGCAGATCATGCAGGCCTTCACGGTTGCGCAGGCGGGCGTTGATGATATGCATGGGCAAGTTCCTCTTGGCTAAAGACAGTCAGGCAGACAGCCGCCAGATCATCAGGGCGATGCCGATGTCCAGGCGGTCATATGAGTTGTCCAGCCTCAGCCCGCACAGGGCTTCAATGCGCTGGACACGGTGTGTCAGGGTGTTGCGATGCACGGCCAGACGCTGGGCGGCGGCTACCAGGTTACCATTCTCGTGAAACCAGGCTTCCAGGGTCGGCATCAGGCTCGGACCATGGTGCAGGTCGTGGCGCAGCAGCGGGCCCAGGCGTTCGTTGAGGAACTGGTCGAGCAGGGCACGATCACGTACGCCGCTGAGCAGCTTTAACACGCCCAGTTCGTCATACACACAAAGCCCGGCGCGGTCGCTGAAGCGTCGCGCAGCCGTCAGCGCCTGGCGTGCTTCATCGTGTGCCTGGGCCAGGCGCGAAGGCGGGTGCGCGGCGGCGCTCATGCCGATAAACAGCTTCAAGGGCGCCAGGCGCAGGTTCAACGGGTTAAGCCACGCGGCCAATTGCTGACGATTGACCAGCGCCGCAGCCGCGTCAGTAGCCAGCAGCAACACTGTCCATTGCCCAGCCCGCCCCAGCACCGGCAGCACCGCACGATGCTGTGTCGAAAACTGGCGCAATCGCCGGCCGATGCTGTCGTGCTGACGGGCCAGCTGCGTTTCCACCTGTGCCGTGTCACTTTGCGCAAATAACGCCTCGTCACCTTCCAGTTGGAGATGGACGACCTGCCAATGCCCTGCCAGCGGCATCCCCAGCTGCGCCGCCCGGTGCAGCAACACATCCAGGGATTGATAATCACCGGCCAGCAAGCGCTCCAGCACATCACGCCGTGAACGGCCCAATTGCTCTGACTGGATCAGCGCCGAGCCAATCGTCTGGGTCACCAATACCATTTTCAGCGAGTAGGGCTGTTCGATCAACGGCATGCCGGCGGCTTCGGCGGCCTCCAATAACCGTTGGGGGATCGCCTGGATATAGGCTGGCCCCGTGAGGATCACCAGCCCGGCAACCTGGCGCTGACAGGCTTCATCCAGCAAACGCAGCAAGTTGGCGTCATCGCGTGGGTGATTGATACCGGTAACGAACACCAGTTCGCCGCCCAGTACCCATTCGGCAATCCCACTGTTTTCCGCGACATAGGGCCAGCGCACGGTGTTATCGAGACCTGCGTCACCCGCGCGCAGGCGTATCGATTCCAGGCCCGGCAAGGCCAGCACATCCGCGACTGTCAGGCTCATGCCGGGGCGTCGGCCGATGGCGCGCGTACGCGCAGCACTAACGTCAGCACGATGTAGGTCAACGCCGCCGCCACAATCCCCACCAACGGCGCCACCCAGGGCGAGTGGAACGCCAGCACGGTGCCTACCGTATAGGCCACCAACCCTGGGCAATTGAAGGCGGGCAGACGTGTCTCGGCCAAGCGCGGGTACTGGCCGCGATAGCGGTAGAAGAAGTCGGCCATGATCACCCCGCCAATTGGCGGGATCACGGTGCCCAGCAGAATCAGATAGGGCACCAACATGTCGTACATGCCGAGCAGTGCCAGCAGGGTGCCGATCACCGCCCCGGCCAGGGTCACGGTTTTACGCCGCTGCGTGCGCAGCAAATTGCAGCCGGCGACGGCGAAGTTGTAGATGGTGTTGTCCTGGGTACTCCAGATATTGAGCAGTAACATGGCCATCGCCGCCATGGCGAAGCCTTGCAGCAGCAATACTTCCACGACGTCCGGCTGCTGATAAACGATGGCGCCATAGGCGCCGATCAACACCATCAAGCCATTGCCGATAAAAAAACCGATCAGGCTGGCCAGCACCGCGACTTTGGCCGAGCGGGAAAACCGCGTCCAGTTGGTCGCCTGGGTCGCGCCGCTGACAAACGTGCCGAACACCAGGGTGATCGCGGTGGACAGGTCCAGCTCTGCCGTCGGCACCACGGCCAGCAGGCCATCGAGCCCGCCGATTTTTACGCTGGACACCCACATCGACAGAAACAGCAAAATGCCCATGGCCGGCACGGCGATGTAGGACAAGATTTCCAACCCGCGATACCCCACATAGGCCGTGGCGCAGAACACCATGCCGAACAACACCATCAATGCCAGCACGCTGCTCTGGCTCAGCTCGAAATACTTGCCCAGCACTACGGCGGCGGTGGCGGTGCCCCAGGCGTACCAGCCGATCTGAGTGAAACCTAAGATCAAGTCACTGAGCTTGCTGCCGACTTCGCCAAAGCAGAAACGGCCCATCAACACCGAGTTCAGGCCGCTCTTGAACGCGATGTAACCCAGGCCTGCGGCGTAAATGCCCAGCAGCAAGTTACCCAAGGCCACGACGCCGAGCATGTCGGTGAAACTGAATGCTACGCCCAGCTTGCCGCCGGCAAACATGGTCGCGGTAAAAAACGTAAATCCCAGCAGCACCATGGCGGTAGACGCCAGGCCCTTGCGGGCATGCATCGGCACTTCGCTGAGGGGATAATCGTTGCCCGGTTCTTGCTGCGTCATGGCCCTGCTCCCTGAATGAGTGACGCAAGCCTATTGCACCGGACGTGCCAAATCAGCGGCAGTGACGGGCGCACGGTGGGCGCTGTGCAGCGTGCACAGTATTTATAGCCATTGAGGGGCGAGTCGTCGCAAGAAGTGGTCTTTGTGCCCAGTCGGGCACGATAGCGGTGCAGCAGTGATACAAATTGGATCAGTCGAACAGCGTCTGGGTAGTCTCGCCGCGATGGAACGCAAACGCCGCTTCAAGATCGCTTTCGATGGTGCGCCCACGGGACAGTGGCGGCAGGTCGTTCAAAGTAAAAAAGCCCACTTCAGTGGTTTCGAGCCCTGCCATAGGCGCGACTTGGTCCACGCGTTCACACAGGAAGTACAGTTTGTAGAAGTCCCGCACATCTGGGCGATACAAACCCTTGGCCTTGTGAGTGACGCTGTACAGCGCCCGTACCGTAACGCTTAGCCCGGCTTCCTCGTGGATTTCTTTGACGATATTTTCCGACGCCGACAAACCGATATCCGCGTAACCACCCGGCAACGCCCAGCAGCCATCGGTTAACTCGCGCACCAGCAGAATACGGTCGCCCTCGATCACCGCGCCGCGCACATCAATCATGGGGGTTGAATAGCGCTGGGCGAAATCCGGCACCAGCCCGGTGATGCGCGCCAGCGGCACATCAGCCAGTTGCGCCAGCATGCTGTGGGCAATTTCGGCGATTTGCTCGAGGCGCTCGCGCTCAAAGGCGTCGGTGCAAAAGTGCAGCCCCGTGGACGCCAATGCTTGCAGGCGTTTGGCCTGGGCCAGCCAGATATTTTCCATGCGTGCTCGTTTCGGCCGGGAGCCCTGATTCTAAGGTAGCCAGCCATAAAAAAACCACCGCGAGGG
>NZ_VXCW01000022.1:0-51410 GCF_052850675.1 Pseudomonas sp. 1152_12
CCACCTCATGCTGATGATCTGCCTTGGCCTCATCTTTGACTTTGGGGGTGACGTCAATCTTGGCATCTGGCTGTGGAAGCGCATCGGGAATGGACACAAAGTCCGTCGCCAGCCTCGGCCTTAACCCGCTCTGCGCAGAAACCCTCGAATCCGGACAGTGACAATTGACGCTAACGTGCACATTGATGTTTGCCTTGGCGTCGCTGATCACGGTGCCATCAGCTTTAGTCGTTGTGGGGTATGACACCGTCAAGCTCTGCTGACGGGCATCATGGCTCACTACCGGAAGATCACTTGGTTGCGGTTTCACCGGCGGCTGAGGCACATCCCGTACTGCCGGCAGTTTGCCTGAATCTGGAAAATCCAACTGTTCGCCTGCGTCAGTTTTAACCTGCAAACCTTCTGTGCCCGGCGAATTCACGGGGTGACCTGCGTCAGGTTTCCCCAGCAACTTACTACCCAGATCCCGCAGTTGCGTACCGGCGTCAGCGTCCGCGGGCAAATTGCGCACCTGCGGTACACCTTCCGGTGATTTGCCTAAGTCAGGTAATGCCGCTGGCATTAAATCTTTGCCGGCAACCATTTCACGTATGGTTTTGAAGATTTGCTCAAGCATGTCAAATAACTTAGCGAGCGCAGCACCAGGAATCATGACCTCATTAGGCGAGAACCGGGCGTTGTCAATGCGCAGTGGCGTATTGCTGACACTTGTACCTGGGGCATGCGCATTCGTGCTTTCACTGGAGTTAGATGACGAACCCGCATTTCGATCAAAGGCGGACGCATCAGCTTTCACGAATGATGGGTGATTAACCGATAGAGACATTAGCAGTTCCTTATTCAACATAGCCTGAACCCGTTAATAGGTGAGGGCATTGATAGTTTTATTCGCTGGAAACAACAGCGCTGCTTCACAGTCCCTACTTTCGTGGAAAGTTAAGCTAATGAGTTCCGAAATTCGGCCTTCATATAAGGAAACCAATGGGCGTTATCAGACTTTGCCGCCTAGACTTTTCCGACGAGGCCTTAAATCAAGCCGCTGTGGACTCCAAACAATCGTCACACCCGTTAATACACTGCGCAAAGGCAATTAACCGACAATATAAAAACACCTATTGGCCGTTTTTTTGTGCTAACCCGCGAGCGCAAAAAAGGGCGCCCATGGCGCCCTTTTCAGGTGAACTGTAAAAACCGACTTAAACGTCTCAGGCGGCGATGGGGTGTGACATGCCCAGCAGACGGCTGACTTGATGCAGATCGGTCTCGCGGCGCAAGGCTGTAAACAGCACCACCGCCTCGGGGTAGTTGCGGGTCAGCATCGCCAGCCACTGCTTCAAACGGCCCGGTGCCTGCTTTTCAGTCAGTTGTGCCACCGACTGAGTCCAGAACGCCTGAAGCATCGGCTGCATTTGCGCCCAGGTCATTTCAACCACGTCTTCTCCTGCCTTCGCGGCCACAATCTGCCGCGCCAGGTCGGGACGCGCCACCAAGCCACGGCCAAGCATGATGTCTTCAGCGCCGCTGATTTCGCGGCAACGTCTCCAGTCTTCGACACTCCAGATATCGCCATTGGCGAACACCGGCACCTTGACCACATCCTGCACCCGTGGGATCCACTCCCAGTGGGCCGGCGGCTTGTAGCCATCGGTTTTGGTGCGCGCATGCACGACGATGTGCGCAGCGCCACCCTCGGCCAACGCTGTAGCGCACACCAGCGCACCATCCGGGCTATCGAAGCCCAGGCGCATCTTGGCGGTGACCGGGATATGTGCCGGGACAGCACGTCGCACATGCTCGACGATCTGATTAAGCAGCTCCGGCTCCTTGAGCAATACCGCGCCACCTCGGGACTTGTTGACCGTCTTGGCCGGGCAGCCGAAGTTGAGGTCAATCACTTGCGAGCCCAATTCGCAGGCCAGCGCGGCATTTTCCGCCAGGCACACCGGGTCGGAGCCCAGCAATTGCACGCGCAGCGGCACGCCCGCGGCGGTGTGGGCGCCGTGCAGCAGCTCCGGGGCGAGCTTGTGGAAATAGGCAGGGGTGAGCAGGCGGTCGTTGACGCGGATGAACTCGGTCACGCACCAGTCAATACCGCCCACGCGGGTCAGCACATCGCGCAGGATGTTATCGACCAACCCCTCCATGGGCGCCAAAGCAATTTGCATGGAAAACACTCAACAAAAATCGTGGCGCAGTTTACTGGGTTTCCCACCCTAAACGTTAACCCCCTGTCAGCGCAGGACCATAACCATCAAGAAATTCGGCCGGCATGCGCTTGGGCTTGCCGCTGGACAGCTCGATACACACAAAGGTGGTCTGCGCACGCAGCAATATCGCGCCGTCACAGGGGCGTACCAGTTGGAAGCGACGCGTCATCTTCAAGCGCTGGTCCCAGTCGATGATCCAAGTGGCCAGTTGCAGCTCATCGCCCTCATAACCTGCCGTCAGGTAGTCGATCTCATGGCGCACCACCGCCATGGCGCGGTCAAGACGGCGGTACTCAGTGAGGTCCAGCCCCAGGCGCTGGGAATGGCGCCAGGCGCAACGCTCCAGCCAGGACACGTACACCGCGTTATTGGCGTGCCCCAGGCCGTCGATGTCTTCAGCGCCGACCTGCAGATCGATGATAAACGGCGATGCCAAATCCCAGTCCATGCCTTACTCCCGTCGCTTAATGTCGACGGGAAGTGTATCAGGCGGTCTGCCGCGCCTGTAAAGGGCGGCCTGCCAGCAGCGCCAACACGGCATCGATCACCCGAGGGTCAGCCAGGACCTTTTGGTGGCCGCCCTGCTCCAAGCGCAGCAGGCGGCTGTCGAACCAGGCGTCATGGATGGCTTGCGAGGCCTTGACCGGAACGAAGGGATCGTCTTCGGCATGCACAATCAGGCCGGGAATATTCATCTGGTAGTGCGCCACATCCAAGTGCCTAAGCGGCATACCAAGGGTCAACTCGACCTCCTGGATGAACGCCGAGCGCGCCCGTGGCGGCAAACCGACCATACCAGCAAAACCGCGCAGCACATCGAGCAAGCGCGACGGCGCAGCAATACTCACCAAGGCCTCGGTACGCAGCCCCAACTGCACCGCCAGCATCGCACTGGCGCCGCCCATGGAATGCCCCACCACCGCGTGCAACGGCGGCAGCTCAGCGGCGGCGTCAAGCATAGCGCGTGCGAACAGCAGCACATGCGCTTCACGCCCCGGCGAGCGACCATGAGCCGGGCCATCTAAGGCAATCACCGAATAACCGTTATCCACCAACGCTATAATCAGGCTGGCGAACTGCGTGGGGCGCCCTTCCCAACCGTGCATCAGCAGCACCGCCGGCCCTTGCCCCCAACACAATGCCGACAACCCAAAGCGCAGGGTGATGCGCTCCGATTGCGCCAGCGACGACAGCTCCCACTCACGCGGCGGCAGGTTACGAGGCGTCATGAAGGTACGGCGCAACTTGCTGGCCACCGTGCGCGGTGCCAAGCGGCCGACGGTGCCATTAAAGCCACGGATCCAGGTTAGTGCGCCCATCATGCGACTCCTTTTTCAGCGCACCGCCGACTTGGCTGCACGCAATACACGGTCGGACAACTCACCGGGACCAAGGGCGCGGGCCAATGCCAGGCCACCGATCATCAACGCCATGTCGGCCAGAGCCTTGTCGGTGTCTTCGGGGCTGGCGGCCAGTTGGGCGGCCATTAACTCCGTATGTTCGTTGAGCGCCTGGCGAAACTCATCCGGCAGGCGGCTCATCTCACCCACAGTGGCCGGTATCGGGCAGGCTTGGTCGGTTGAGTCACGATGCTTGCGCGACAGGTAAAACGCCGCCACCAAGCCTCTGCGCTCCTCACCGGTGAGTTGCGCGTCCATGTCGTCGATCGACGCGCGACGCCGGGCCAGCAGTTGCGTGAAGGCCTCCAGCATCAACGCATCCTTGCTTTCAAAGTGCGCGTAGAAACCACCGACCGTAAGCCCCGCCGCGCCCATGACTTCGCCAACACTCGGCTCTGCCGGGCCACGCTGGATCAACGCCGCGCTGGCGGCCTGCAAAATGCGTTCGCGGGTTTGCGCTTTTTTATCGCTCATCGTTGCCTCCGTCTCTCGTGAGTCTAATATTATTACCATAATAATATTTAGCAAGCGACAAGCATCACCGCTGATCAGGACATAAAGATGGGAATTGATGAGAGGATTGGCCAAACGCCAGACAAACAAAAGGGCCATTCAATAATTGAATGACCCTTAAAAATCCCGCAGAGCGGGTAATCGTGGCGTCCCCTAGGGGACTCGAACCCCTGTTACCGCCGTGAAAGGGCGGTGTCCTAGGCCACTAGACGAAGGGGACACAAACCTTCTATACACTGACCAGGCTGAGACTGGTCGACCCAAGGACGGTGTGGCCGGAACCTTGAACCTGTAAAATTGGTGGAGCTAAACGGGATCGAACCGTTGACCTCTTGCATGCCATGCAAGCGCTCTCCCAGCTGAGCTATAGCCCCGGATTTTTCGTCTCGCGACGCAGCAGACCTTTCGAGCTGCTTGTTGAAACTGGCGTCCCCTAGGGGACTCGAACCCCTGTTACCGCCGTGAAAGGGCGGTGTCCTAGGCCACTAGACGAAGGGGACAAAACCTTCTGTACATCTGATCAGGGCTGAGACCTGATCAATTCAAGGCCGGTGTGGCCAGACCTTGAACCTGTAAATTGGTGGAGCTAAACGGGATCGAACCGTTGACCTCTTGCATGCCATGCAAGCGCTCTCCCAGCTGAGCTATAGCCCCTCATCGGTGAGGACGGGGCGAATCTTAATGGCGGTTTGATAGGCTGTCAAATTTATTTTCAACAATTTTCAAAATTTTTTGCCGGGATAACAATCACTTACCGTTAAAACCCCGGAAAGCCGGGGTTTTATCGTTACCGCAGGTTGCTTAGGCGATAGCGCCCAGCAGCTTTTCCCACTCTTTGTTTTCTTTCTTCGACACACCACCAAGCAAATCAAGGGCTTGGCGCAGACGGAAACGCGTCAGGTCCGGGCCGAGAATTTCCATCGCATCGAGTACCGACACGGAACTGGCCTGCCCGGTGATCGCAGCAAACATCAGCGGCATGGCATCGCGCAATTTCAGCTCCAGGGACTCGACCACCGCCTGAATCGTCGCGGTGATGGCGTCCTTCTCCCACTGACGCAGGCTTTCGAGCTTCCACAGGATCAACTGCATCAACTGGCGAACCTGATCGCCCGAGAGCTTCTTGGATTCAAACAGCTTGACGTCCGGGTTCACGCCACCGGCAAAAAAGAAGCTGGCCAACGGTGCGACCTGGCTGAATGTCTCCACCCTGCCCTGCACCAGCGGCGCGATCTTCATCATGTACTCGGGGTTCAATGCCCACTGCTGCACGCGGCTGGCGAATTCTTCAACCGGCAGGTCACGCAACCATTGGCCGTTGAGCCACGACAGCTTCTCTATATCAAAGATCGGCCCGCCAAGGGACACGCGGGACAGGTCAAAGTTATCGACCATTTCCTGCAACGAGAACTTCTCGCGCTCGTCCGGCATCGACCAGCCCATGCGGCCCAGATAGTTGAGCATCGCTTCGGGCATGAAGCCCATGCGCTCGTAGAACGTCACCGAAGTCGGGTTCTTGCGCTTGGACAGCTTGCTCTTGTCCGGGTTACGCAGCAGCGGCATGTAGCACAGCTGCGGTTGCTCCCAGCCGAAGTATTCGTAGAGCAGGATCAATTTAGGCGCTGACGGCAGCCACTCTTCGCCGCGCAGCACGTGAGTGATGCCCATCAGGTGGTCGTCGACCACGTTGGCCAGGAAGTACGTCGGCAGGCCGTCGGTCTTCATCAGCACCTGCATGTCCATGCGGTCCCACGGGATCTCGACGTCACCGCGCAGCATATCCGGCACCACACACACGCCTTCGCTCGGCACTTTCATGCGGATAACGTGAGGCTCGCCAGCCGCCAGACGCTGGGCCACTTCTTCTTTGGACAGCAGCAGCGCGCGTCCATCGTAGCGCGGAGTTTCGCCACGCGCCTGTTGCTCGGCGCGCATCTGGTCGAGTTCTTCTGCGGTGCAAAAGCACGGGAAGGCATGGCCCATGTCGACCAGTTGCTGGGTGTACTGCTTATAGATGTCGCTGCGCTCGCTCTGGCGATACGGGCCATGCGGGCCACCGACGTCCGGGCCTTCCGCCCAAGTAATGCCTAACCAGCGCAACGCATCGAAAATCTGCTGTTCCGACTCACGGGTCGAACGCAGTTGATCGGTGTCTTCGATCCGCAGGATGAATTCACCGCCATGCTGCTTGGCAAAGCAGTAGTTGAACAAGGCGATGTAGGCAGTGCCGACGTGGGGATCGCCAGTAGGCGATGGCGCAATGCGCGTGCGGACGGTGGTCATGGCAGGTCTCGAATGGGCGATATAGCTGAAAATTGAAACAAGGGGCGAATGGTAACAGCCTGGGGCGGTTGGGCTCCAGCGTGGGTGATTCTGGTAGACCGCGGTGCCTGCGATGAGGCCACCACCGTCAGCGCAAAATCAAACAGCCAGCAGCCGCTCCCGCAGCTTGCCGATCTCATCGCGCGTCTGCGCGGCTGCTTCAAACTCAAGATCCCGAGCCAGCTGGTACATCTTCTCTTCCAGCTGCCGAATACGCTTGGTGATCTCACTCGGCGAGCGCAATTCGTTCTCGTACTTGGCGCTTTCTTCGGCCGCCTTGGCCATGCCCTTGCGTTTCTTGCTGCGCGAACCGGGCACGGTGGCGCCTTCCATGATGTCGGCGACGTCCTTAAACACGCCTTTGGGGATGATGCCGTTCTCCAGATTAAAGGCAATCTGCTTGTCACGGCGGCGCTCAGTCTCGCCAATCGCCCGTTCCATGGAGCCGGTGATGCGGTCCGCGTAGAGAATCGCACGGCCATTGAGGTTACGCGCCGCTCGGCCGATGGTCTGGATCAGCGAGCGCTCGGAACGCAAGAAGCCTTCCTTGTCGGCATCGAGGATCGCCACCAGCGAGACTTCCGGCATGTCCAGGCCTTCGCGCAGCAGGTTGATGCCCACCAGCACGTCAAAGGTGCCCAGGCGCAGGTCGCGAATAATCTCGACGCGCTCCACGGTGTCGATGTCCGAGTGCAAATAGCGCACGCGCACACCGTGGTCGGCCAGGTAGTCAGTCAAGTCTTCGGACATGCGCTTGGTCAGCGTGGTCACCAGCACCCGCTCTTCCAGGGCCACGCGCTTGGTGATTTCCGAGAGCAGGTCATCCACCTGAGTCAGCGCCGGGCGGATCTCGATTTGCGGATCCACCAGGCCGGTCGGGCGCACCAGTTGCTCAATCACGCGCCCCGCATGTTCAGCCTCGTAGTTACCCGGCGTGGCCGAGACAAAGATCGTCTGCGGGCTGATGCTTTCAAACTCGTCGAAGCGCATCGGTCGGTTATCCAGCGCCGAAGGCAGGCGGAAGCCATACTCCACCAAGGTTTCTTTACGCGAACGGTCACCTTTGTACATCGCGCCCACCTGCGGCACGCTGACGTGGGACTCGTCGATCACCAGCAAGGCGTCGTCCGGCAGGTAATCAAACAGGGTCGGCGGCGCCTGCCCGGAGTCGCGCCCCGAGAGGTAGCGCGAGTAGTTTTCGATACCGTTGCAGTAACCCAGCTCCAGGATCATCTCCAGGTCGAAGCGAGTACGCTGCTCCAGGCGCTGAGCTTCCACCAGCTTGTTGTTGGCGCGCAGGTATTCCAGGCGCTCGGCCAACTCGACCTTGATGCCCTCGATGGCGCCCATCAGGGTTTCGCGCGGGGTCACGTAGTGGCTTTTCGGGTAGAAGGTGAAGCGCGGCAACTTGCGGATCACCTCGCCGGTCAACGGGTCGAAGGCCGACAGACTCTCGACTTCATCGTCAAACAGCTCGATGCGGATCGCTTCCAAGTCGGATTCCGCTGGGTAGATGTCGATTACATCGCCGCGCACACGGAAGGTGGCGCGGGCGAAGTCCATGTCGTTGCGGGTGTACTGCAAACTCGTCAGGCGACGCAGCAGCTCGCGCTGGTCGAGTTTGTCGCCGCGATCAACGTGCAACACCATCTTCAAATAGGCTTCGGGGCTACCCAGGCCGTAGATGCACGACACCGTAGTGACGATGATCGCGTCCTTACGCTCCAGCAGCGCTTTGGTCGCTGACAGCCGCATCTGCTCGATATGGTCGTTGATCGACGCATCCTTCTCGATGAAGGTATCGGACGACGGCACGTAGGCTTCGGGCTGGTAGTAGTCGTAGTAAGAAACGAAGTATTCCACCGCGTTGTTCGGGAAGAACGCCTTGAACTCGCCGTACAGCTGCGCGGCCAGGGTCTTGTTCGGCGCCAGCACCAAGGTCGGGCGATTGATCTGCGCAATCACGTTGGCGATGCTGAAGGTCTTGCCTGAACCGGTCACCCCGAGCAGCGTCTGGTGCGCCAGCCCGGCTTCGATGCCCTCGACCATCTGGCGAATGGCTTCGGGTTGATCGCCGGCGGGTTCAAAGCGGGTGACGAGCTGGAAATCCGACATAACGTACCTCGTGAAGTCACCCCAGACTGCAAACCGCCAGGGACGAAATAGCTCAGCAACCCGCGAATAATCATCGCAGGTTGCAGGAAAAAACCATGATAGCTGTAGAAGTGGTGCCGAATGTGACGGGTTTCAAGGCAATCGTCCTACTTGCCGTCGTGGCCCCATGCTGCAATAAGACTGACGGTCAGTAAATAAACCGAAAAACTTGGCTTAAAAGCCGTTTCGGCTGTCGCCCTCAGCCGGGATGGGCTCTATACTAGCTCCCCGTTTGTGCACCGCTCTAGTGCATTCGGCTGGAGCGCGACACGTCCCTCCATTCCCCCATAGAGCTGCCGCAAAAATGAGCCTGTTCTCCGCTGTCGAAATGGCACCACGCGATCCAATCCTGGGCCTCAACGAAGCATTCAACGCCGACACCCGAACCACCAAGGTCAACCTTGGCGTGGGCGTTTATTGCAACGAGGAGGGGAAGATTCCACTCTTGCGTGCCGTTGCCGAAGCGGAAGCCATTCGCGTGGCGCAACACGCCGCCCGTGGCTACTTGCCGATCGACGGCATCGTCGCTTACGACCAGGCCGTGCAAAAACTGCTGTTCGGCGCTGACTCGCCGCTGCTGAGCGCCGGCCGTGTCATCACCGCACAAGCGGTCGGCGGCACCGGCGCGCTGAAAATCGGCGCGGACTTCCTCAAGCAACTGCTGCCCAACGCCGTCGTCGCCATCAGCGACCCGAGCTGGGAAAACCACCAGGCGCTGTTCGAAAAAGCCGGCTTCCCGGTGCAGACCTACCGCTACTACGACGCCGCCACCCACGACGTGAACCGTGCCGGTCTGCTCGAAGACCTCAACGCCCTGCCGCCACAGTCCATCGTGGTGCTGCACGCTTGCTGCCATAACCCGACCGGCGTCGACCTGAGCCCGGCTGACTGGCAACAAGTACTGGACGTGGTCAAGGCGAAAAACCTCGTACCGTTTCTCGACATGGCCTACCAGGGCTTTGGCGACGGCATCCACGAAGACGCCGCCGCGGTACGCCTGTTCGCTGAGTCGGGCTTGACCTTCTTTGTGTCCAGCTCGTTCTCCAAGTCGTTCTCACTGTACGGCGAACGTGTGGGCGCGCTGTCGATCGTCAGCGAGTCCAAGGAAGAAAGCGCGCGCATCCTGTCCCAGGTCAAACGCGTGATCCGCACCAACTACTCCAACCCGCCAACCCACGGCGCGGCGATCGTGGCTGCCGTGCTGAACAACCCTGAGCTGCGCGCCCAGTGGGAAGCCGAACTGGCCGAAATGCGCCTGCGCATCCGTGGCATGCGTGAGCAGATGGTCGCCGAACTGGCCAAGGCAGCGCCAGGCCAGGACTTCAGCTTCGTCGGCCGCCAGCGTGGGATGTTCTCCTACTCCGGCCTGACCGTTGAGCAAGTCACCCGTTTGCGCACCGAGTTTGGCATCTACGCGCTCGACACTGGCCGCATCTGTGTGGCGGCGCTGAACCAGTCGAACATAGGTGCGGTGACAAAGGCGATTGTTCAGGTTCTATAAACCTGCCAGCGTCCTGTGAAGGGGAAGCCAGTGGCTTCCCCTTTTTATTGGCGAACACACTAGACTGAACCCCGACTGCCCCTTTGCTGTGAGAGCCTTATGAGAAACGACGACCTGGACCTGCGCGCCGACCGCGACGAATTGCATGACTACACCCCGCGCGCGCCGCAAGCCAAGCGCCAGAAAAGCCTAGTATTGCAAGTGGCGCTCGGTGTGTTCCTTGGAGGCTTGGCGCTCTGGTTGGTGCAGTTAGGCGCAACAGCGATCATAGCCAAATTGGCCATGGGCACCTTCCAATTCGGCGGTTGATAAAGATCAACACGTGGGAGGGCTTTGCTCCCTCCCACATTAGACCCGAGGTGCTTCCAGGACGTGCTCTTCCAACAGTTTCACAAAACTGTTCAAACTCTGCGACACCGTGCCCCGGCGCCAGATCAGCCAGGTGTTCAGAATGCGGAATGCGTCGCTCAACGGCCACACACTCACCGCCGTAAACCCTGGCATGCTCTCCAGCATGCTGCGCGGCATCAATGCCAGGCCGGCCCCGGCGCTGACGCAGGCGAGCATGCCGTGGTAGGACTCCATCTCGAAGATCTTGCCCGGCACCGCGCCATCCTGTGAGAACCAGCGTTCGAAGTGATGGCGATACGAGCAGTTTGAGCGAAACGTATAGATGCTCTCCCCTGCCACATCCTGCCCGCGCGTGATCGGCGCATGGTGCAGCGGCGCGATCACCACCATCTCCTCTTCAAACACCGCCACGCCTTCGAGCGTGGCATGCAACACCGGCCCATCGACAAACGCCGCCGCCAGCCGCCCCGACAACACGCCCTCGATCATCGTGCCCGACGGCCCAGTGCTCAGGTCCAATTCGACCTTGGTGTGCTTCTGGTTGTACGTCGCAAGCAACGCCGGGATACGTACCGCCGCCGTGCTCTCAAGCGACCCCAGAGCAAACGCGCCCTGGGGCTCCTCGCCCGCCACCGTCGCACGGGCCTCTTGCACCAGGTCGAGAATGCGCCGCGTATAACCGAGGAAATTCCACCCGGCCGGTGACAGACGCAGTCGACTTTTCTCGCGGATAAACAGCTCCACGCCCAAGTCCTGCTCCAGTTGCTTGATACGCGTGGTCAGGTTGGACGGTACGCGATGAATCAACTGCGCGGCGGCGCTGATGCTGCCTTGCTCGGCAACGGCCTTGAAGATTTCCAGCTGCACCAGGTCCAAATCATTCTCCAATCGTGAATATATTGCTCAATATTATTCAGTTTCCAGAAAACATACATCCCCGTAGGCTCAATCCATTCCACTCATTCAGCCGGACGGTGCCATGAACACTATCACTCACCAGACTCACGCCTTGTCGATCAACCCCGCCAACGGCGAAACAGTCGCCAGCTACCCCTACGAAACCGAGTCGCAGCTAAACGCCGCGCTTGAGCGTTCCAGCGCGGCCTTCCGCACCTGGCGCCGCCAGCCTGCCAGCCAGCGCGCCGAATGGCTGCTGGCGCTGGCCAATGCCCTGCGTGAACAAGCCGAAGACATGGCGCAGATGATTACCCTGGAAATGGGCAAACCCATCGCCCAGGCCCGCGCCGAGATCGAAAAATGCGCGCAACTCTGCGAATGGTACGCCGCCCACGGCCCGGCCATGCTGGCGCCAGAGCCAACGCGGGTGGACAACGGCAGCGCCCAGATAGAGTACCGCCCGTTAGGCCCGATCTTCGCCGTAATGCCGTGGAACTTCCCTGTGTGGCAAGTGTTGCGCGGCGCGGTGCCGACCCTGCTGGCGGGTAACACTTACGTGCTCAAACACGCACCGAACGTAATGGGCAGCGCCTACCTGATCCAGCAAGCGTTCCAGAAAGCCGGTTTCGCCGAAGGTATTTTTGAAGTGGTCAACGTGACGAACGACGGCGTTTCCAACGCCATCGCCGACCCACGTATCGCCGCCGTCACCCTCACTGGCAGCGTACGCGCCGGCATCGCCATCGGCTCCCAGGCCGGTGCGGCGCTGAAGAAATGCGTGCTGGAATTAGGCGGCTCCGACCCGTTTATCGTGCTCAACGACGCCGACCTCGACGCGGCTGTGCAGGCCGCCGTGATCGGCCGCTTCCAGAACAGCGGCCAAGTCTGCGCCGCCGCCAAGCGCCTGATCATCGAAGCTGGCGTGGTAGACGCCTTCACCGCCAAATTCCTCGACGCCAGCCGCGCGTTGGTGATGGGCGACCCGACTGCGACCAGCACCTACGTCGGCCCAATGGCCCGCTTTGACCTGCGCGACGAGCTGCACGGCCAAGTCCAGGCCACTTTGGAAGAAGGCGCGACCCTGCTGCTGGGTGGCCACAAAATACCCGGCGCTGGCAACTACTATGCGCCCACCGTGCTGGCCAATGTCACCGAGCAAATGACCTCATTCAAACAGGAACTGTTCGGGCCGGTAGCCTCGATCATTACTGCCCGCGATACCGACCACGCCGTGGCCCTAGCCAACAACAGCGAGTTCGGCCTGACTGCCAGCATCTTCACCACCGACCCGGCCAAGGCACGGGATATCTCCAACCAGCTGGAAACCGGCGGGATCTTCGTCAACGCCTTCAGCGTGTCCGACCCTCGAGTGGCATTTGGCGGTGTGAAAAAGAGTGGCTTTGGGCGGGAGTTATCGCACTTTGGCGTGCGCGAATTCTGCAACGCGCAGACGGTGTGGTGGGATCGCAAGTAAGCCAAATCCTTCTGTGGCGAGCGGGCTCGCCACAACCGGCTCGCTCACCACAAGGATGGCGCTAATCAGGCATTCAACAACGGCAACGTCACCACAAACTCACTGCCACGGCCCTTGCCTTCGCTGATGGCGGTGACCTTACCGCCATGCGCCTCAACCAACGCTCGAACCACCGTCAAGCCAATCCCCAACCCTGAACCGTTAAAGCCGACGGCGTGCTCGTCCTGCACGTAAGGCTCAAAGATCAACGGCAACGCCTTGGCCGACACGCCAATGCCGTTGTCCGCAATGCTGATCCTCAGCTCATCCGCCACGCTGACTGACAACACAATGGCGCCCCCCACCTGCGTGTATTTGGCAGCGTTGGCCAGCAGGTTATGCAGAACTTGCGCAAGGCGCCCCGGGTCTCCACTGAGCATCAAGCTGCCATCGGGCAGGTGGGCATAGAACCGCTGGTTTTTTGTACGCATCACCGGGCCGCACGCATCAATGGCGCGCCTCAGAATTTGCAGCATATCGACCTCCCGGCGTTCGACACGCAGCTTGCCGGTGCTGACGCGTGACACGTCCAGCAAGTCGTCTACCAGTTGTGAAATATGCTGCACCTGGCCTTCGATCAGCTCACGCATGCGCGGCAACTGGTCGCTCGGCAGGCGCACCATGCGCTCGGCGATCATGCTGATCGGCGTTAACGGGTTGCGCAGCTCATGCGCGACCATCGCCAGAATGCTTTTCTGCTGGCCCAGCGCACGCTCAGCGGTTGCCTGCAAGTCTTGAGCGCTAAGCGCCGCGATCACCAACTGGGCATTTGCCTCGCGAAGCTCCTGGTACAAGCGCTGCTCTTCTAGCCGCGGCGGGGTTACCGCATCGGATTGCGCAAGGAGGATCGCCAGCACCAGTTGCTGATTGGCCTCGATCACCTGCTCAACCTGCTGGGTATCCACCAGACGGCTACTGGCTTCACTCAATTGCTGCTGCAGAGCAGCAAGCACGGCACGCGCCTCAACGGTTTTTTGGCCAAGCAGGAAGAGTTCGTGAGCGGCAGAGGTCAACTCACTTTCATTCTTGCCGCCGGTTTCGCTCATGAGCCAGGCTCACACATGTTTGTCTCCCACCAAAACCTGCTTGGTCGGTCGGCCGCCCAGCAACCCTTCCTGCTCGGGCAACATGTCGCGAATCTGCAGGCCGTTATCGTCGATGTGGTACTGGCGCAGCTGATCAGAGTGCGCACTGGCGCGCACCTTGACCACAGCCATGATGCGCAACAAACGGCTCTCTACTTCGATATAACGCTGCACGATGATCGCGTCGGTCAAAAACGCAGTGCCATAGGGGCTAAAACGCAGGTCGGTGTAACGGTCTTCAAGCTCCGAGGTCATCAATACACTAACCCCGGCAGCGGTCAGCGCGGTCACCATACGCGACAGCGACTCGCGAAAATCTGCACGAAACGTTGGCGCCAACGCCAGTTCAAAGCCCGACAACGAATCAATCACCACGCGGGTGGCGTTCAAGCGGCTGATCTCGCCAAGCAGCAAGTGCACGATTTCATCAATGGACAGGTCCGGCGCACGACTGTCCACCAGGCCCACCTGTCCGTTCTTGATCAGCTCGGCCAACTGGCGGTTTTGCGAGTGGTTGGGCCGCTGCTCAAAGACCGCAATCACCCCGGTTTCACCGTTGCGTGCGCCTTCGGCCAGAAAGGTTGCCGCCAGGATGCTCTTGCCCGAACCCGAAGGCCCGGCCACCAGCAGCGAATAGCCACGAGGCAAGCCGCCGCCTAGCATCTCATCGAGTGCCGGCACGCCCATTTTCAGGCGCGTGATCGGGAACGTCGACGGCGCCTCAACTAAACGATTGATAGCGGCCGGCGAGAACACCTTGATCCCCGAGGTGGCAATACGGAAAGTGTGCAGTCCCGGCAATGTCGGTTGGCCGCGCATCTTCATGATTTCCATCTTGCGCACCATCGAATTGCGCTCGACGCTCTGGCGCAGCCAAATCAGGCCGTCGGCCACGGTGAAGATCGGGTTGGTGTCGGTCTCAGTGAAATACTCGCCGATCAGGAAGGTCGTCGCCTGCCACGTGGTCATCAACATGCCCAGTTGCTGGATAAACTGCGGCAGGTTGTTATTCGGGTTGTGCTGGGTCTGGCTGGCCAGCACCACGGAGCGGAAGGAATCGACAAACACCAATGACGGCGAATGCGCTTCGACCTCGCTGACAATGCGCCGTAATACCTCGTCCAAGTCCCCAGCCAGAGTGTCGTCGGCGAGGTTGATATAGCGAATCGACCGGTTGATCGCTTCCTCGTCGAAAAAATCGAATTGCTGCTGGTAACGCAGCATTTTCAGCGGCGGCTCACCCAGCACCGTAAAGAACAGCGCGGGTCGCTCCGGCGTGGCCAGGGCGAACATCATCTGGTGCGCAAGGGTGGTTTTGCCACAGCCTGGCGGGCCTGCGATCAGGTTGAACGAAAACTCCGGCAGGCCTCCGCCCAGGACCTCGTCCAGTCCTGGCACACCGGTGGCCAGACGGTTGATAGTCACTTTGGTGCTCATGGCGAAATTTCCTGCGAAGAGGTGTCGCTCGAAGAAGGCTGCCACACGTCAACCAGCAGACGTGCGGTGAGTGAAGGCCCGATCAGCGTGGTCAGAAGCTCGTAGAGGGTTGTCAGCAACACCTCACCGAAAAACAGCGCATCGGTTTCGTTCTGCTCGACGAGTACGGATTTTAGGGCAATCAGGTCCGTCGCGGCCGGCACACTGCCATAGGTGCCGGCCAAGCGTGGATGGGTCGCGACGCACAGATGAAAGCTGCGGCGGTACAGCGCGATAACACCTTGCTGGCCGATAATGGGCGTAAGTGCTGCGCCCATGTCCTGCAAAATCGAAACAATCGCCGCGGCGATGCTTGCAGTGTCAGCGTGCGGGCCAACACGGTGCGCCAGAGAAGCTACGATCCGGCGGCTCTCTTCGCTAAGCGTGGGCATGTTGACTAATATCTGATGAACAGAGATTGATGGTACACCCTCTGCCGCAAGATAGAGCCCCCACAGACCGTGGCAGATCAAATGGGCGCGGATGAGGCTCCCCCTGCCTGCCACGATCGTCTAACATACCGCGCCGGTTCCCGAACGGGACTAATAGGGAATCCGAAGCGCAGACCCTCGCGCCAATCGGAACTGCCCCCGCAACTGTAGGTGCTGAGCCTGCTCCACATCGCCACTGGGCATTGCCCGGGAAGGCCGGAGCGTGGCGATGACGCATCAGTCAGGAGACCTGCCGGCCCAGCAACCATCACTAACCGGCGGGGTGTCCGGGAAGGACATCCGTGCCCTGCCCTATCGGCAGCATCCGTGGTGTATTTCCACGCCGTACCGCCCCTGTTTTCACGTACGGTTCACACGGAGATTGCCCCATGCTGCCACGCGTTACCGTCTTGCTCACCGGCCTGGGCTTCTGTGCCCTGGCCCACGCAGCGCCTACTCACTACCCGCTGACACTGCAGAACTGCACCAGCACCCTGACCTTCCAGCAGGCGCCCGCGCGCAGTGTGACCATCGGCCAGGCTGCCACCGAGATGCTTTACGCCTTGGGCGTTGGCGACACGGTGGTTGGCACGTCACTGTGGTTCAACCGCGTATTGCCGCAGTTCAAGGCGCAGAACGACAGCGTCGAGCGCCTGGCCGACAACGAGCCGAGTTTCGAAGCGGTCATCGCCAAACGCCCGCAACTGGTGGCCGCCGAGCTGGAATGGGTGGTTGGCCCACAAGGCGTGGTGGGCACCCGCGAGCAATTCCACGAATTGAAAATCCCCACCTACGTGCTGCCCTCCGACTGCGAAGGCAAAGACAACCTGGTGGGCGCCGACGGCACGCGGCTTGAGCCGTTTCGCATCGACACGCTCTATAAAAGCATCCGCCAGTTGGCCGAGATTTTCGACGTACAGGCTCGCGGCCAGCAACTGAACGCAGAGCTCAAGGCACGCTTGGCCAAATCCGTCGCCACCGCGCAGGGCAAAGGCCTCAAGCAGGCGAGCGCGCTGGTGTGGTTCTCCAGTTCCGAGATGGCCAGTGACCCGTATGTGGCCGGCCACAAGGGCATCCCCGAATTCATGCTCCAAACCCTGGGCCTGCAAAACGTAGTGCAGTCCGATGAAGAGTGGCCCGCCGTTGGCTGGGAAACTCTCGCCAAGGCCAACCCGACCTTCCTGGTGATCGCCCGCATGGACCGCCGCCGATACCCGGCCGACGACCATGAACACAAACTCGCCTTCCTGCGCAGCGACCCAGTCACGCGCAACATGGACGCGGTGAAAAACAACCGCATCATCATTATTGACGCCCTGGCGCTGCAAGCCAGCATTCGCATGTTCGACGGTCTGGAACAACTGGCCGGCGCCATCGACAGCTACGACCTGCCTAAATGATGCGCGCCCTACTCGCCCTCTCGCTGCTGGTGCTCGCCATACTCGCTGGAGTGGCCATCGGCGAAACCGCCATCGAGCCACAGGTGGTGCTGCACGTACTCGCCAACAAACTGTGGGCGGCCGGCTACCTGCTGGACCCGATCGACGAAGGTGTGGTGTGGAACTACCGCCTGACCCGTGCCCTGGTCGCCGCCGCGTGTGGGGCCGGGCTGGCCACCTGCGGGGTGATTTTGCAGTCGTTGCTGCGTAACCCGTTGGCCGACCCTTACCTGCTGGGCATCAGCGCCGGCGCCTCGACCGGCGCGGTGCTGGTCGCACTGCTCGGCGTGGGCGGCGGGTTGATTTCGCTGTCGGCAGGCGCGTTTGTCGGCGCCATGGCGGCCTTTGCACTGGTGATTTTGCTGGCGCGCGCCAGCGGTTCATCCAGTGGCACCGGGCAGATCATCCTGGCAGGCATCGCCGGCTCGCAACTGTTCAATGCCCTCACCGCGTTCCTGATTACCAAGTCGGCCAGTTCCGAACAGGCGCGCGGCATCCTGTTCTGGCTGCTGGGCAACCTCAGCGGTGTGCGCTGGCCGTCGGTGTGGCTGGCGGTGCCGGTAGCGGTTGCAGGGTTGGCGGTGTGCCTGTGGCACCGTCGCGCGCTGGATGCGTTTACCTTCGGCACCGATTCAGCAGCATCGCTGGGCATTGCGGTGCGCCGCGTGCAGTTTGTGCTGGTGGGCTGCGCGGCGCTGGTGACAGCGGTGATGGTGTCGATTGTCGGCTCAATCGGCTTTGTCGGGCTGGTGATCCCCCACGCTGTGCGCCTGCTGGTCGGCACCGGGCATTCACGGTTGCTACCGGCCAGCGCCTTGGGCGGCGCGCTGTTTTTGATTGCCGCCGATGTGTTATCGCGCACCTTGATCAAGGGCCAGGTGATCCCGGTCGGTGTGGTGACGGCATTGGTGGGCGCCCCGGTGTTTGCGCTGATTTTGATTGGCCGGAGGAATGCTCGATGACGGTGCTCAGTTGCACGGGCCTGGGCTTCAAAGTACGTGAGGCCGAGTTGCTGCGCGATATTCACCTTGAGGTTCAAGTGGGCGAAACCTTAGGCATCGTCGGCCCGAACGGTTCCGGCAAATCCACCCTGCTCAAACTGCTCGCCGGCTTGCGTACACCCGGCAGCGGCGAAGTGCGCTTGGGCGGCCAACGCCTGGGCGACCTGTCGCGACGCGCCATTGCCCAACAGCTGGCGGTGGTGGAACAACAGGCGGACACCGACGACGCCATCCGCGTGTTCGACGCTGTGGCGTTGGGCCGCACACCGTGGCTGTCGGCGCTGAGCCCGTGGGCCGCCGAGGACGACGCCATCGTCAACCAGGCGCTGCATGACGTGGACGCCGCACACCTGAACAAACGCGCATGGCGCAGCCTCTCCGGCGGCGAACGCCAGCGCGTGCACATCGCCCGCGCCCTGGCCCAACGGCCACAGATTTTGTTGCTGGATGAACCGACCAATCACTTGGATATCCAGCATCAACTGGCAATTTTGAAGGGCGTGCAGGCGCTGCCGGTGACCACGCTGATTGCGCTGCACGACCTCAACCAGGCGCTGACCTGTGACCGCTTGGCCGTGCTGGATCACGGGCGCTTGGTGGCGTTGGGCGCGCCGCTGGAGGTGCTGACACCTCAGCGTTTGCAAGACACGTTTGGCGTGCAGGCGCATTACCTGACGGACCCGTTTGATGGGGCGCAAATATTGCGATTGCGCTCAAACTGAGGAGCCCCAGCCAGCCTCTATCCTATGAAGATCGGGCTTCTTGTGGCGAGCGGGCTTGCCACAACAGCGTTATAGGTGCCGCTGCATATGCGTCGTCCGCCACACCGGATCGGCTTCAACATCGACAATCTCAAACCCCTGCCGAAGCCAGAAATCAATCGCCCCCGCGAGAAAAGGATGAGTATGCAGGTAAACCACTTCGACCCCATCCGCCCGTGCCTGCGCCTCCAGCGCGCGGTACAACTCACCCGCCAAACCAAAACGGCGGAACGTTGGAAGAACAAACAGGCGCACCACCTCCACCGTTTTAAGGCCCAGGTAATTCAACTGAGGGAAGCGACCGTCATAGGGCAAATAGCCGATGGCGGCGACGATTCGGCCTTCGGCCCTGGCGATCAGGAACTGGCCGTCGCCGTGAAGGTAGACCGCCTCGAACCGCGCCAGATCGTCCGGCATGCCGGTGGCGCTGAGTGTGGGAAAAAGCTCAGCCCGCGCCAGCAAGACAAAGCTCAGTACCCCGTGGATATCGCTAGGGCTGACCCTCTCAATGATGGGTCTCTGGCTCATAGTCGCTGGCCTATCCAGGCCCGACTGTAAGCCAGCACGCTGTGCGCGATCGCCACCGGAAAATGAATAAACCCATGGGCAGATTCCGCCAACAGGTGCGCTTCAACCTGCGCTTGCGCGCCCCACCGCTCGGCGATCAACAACGTGTCATCCCTGAGCGGGTCCAATTCCCCGACAAACATCAATGCTGGCGGCAACCCGGTAAAATCGCCATACAACGGCGACAACGGTGGCTGCCGACGCTGTTCATCACTCAGCCCCGGCGTCAGCATACGCAAGGCCTCGACCATCCCCGGACCCTCCAGCAGCAATGTGTCCGGCCCCGCTGCGCGCACGCTCGGCGTGCCGGCCAAGTCATAAACCCCGTAATACAACACCGCCCCGCTCACGCGCTTGAGCAGATCCGGCCATTGCTTGAGCGCCAGCAACATCGCCACTGCCAGGTGCCCACCGGCGGATTCACCCACAACAAACACCGGCAAGTTGGCAAACTCAGGGCAGTCGCCCAATAGCCAGCGCGCGGCGGCCAGACAGTCCTCCATCAGCCCCTCAACCGGCGTATCGACCGCCAGCCGGTAATCCACCGACACCACCGCCACTTCGCAGGCCCGCAGCATGCCCAGGTTCAAGTCATCGTCCATCTGCGCATTGCCGATCACCCAGCCGCCACCGTGGATATCCAGCACTACGCCCTTGGCCTTGCCCGCAGGGCGCAGGATGCGCACGGGCACACCGCTCACCTGCCGGGTCTCAGCGGCAGGCGCGTTCTTGAGCGATTGACTGACGCGCAGCAGCGCCTGGATCACACGCGGTGTGACGCGATTGCGGACTTTAAAGCGCGGCAGCCAAGCGAGTTTCTTATTGAAACGCCGCATCTCGGCCAGCTCGGGCTCGCTGGCAGGCCAACGTTTGTAGGCCATCAGCGGTTATTGCGCAAAATCGAGAAATTCAACGCCGCCGCCACACACAGCCACGCCAGATAAGGGAACAGGATCAACCCAGTGATCAGATCCAGGCGCACGGCCAGCACCACCATCGCGGCGACGGTGATCCACAGCAGCACAATAATCACCATCCCCGCGAATAGCCGGTGCGCCCCGAAGAACACCGGTGTCCACAGCGTGTTCAAGGCGATTTGCGCAGCCCATAGGGCCAGCACCTCTTGGCTGCCGGGGATCAGGGCCAAGCGGTAACCCGCCCAGGCCAGCAGCCCGTAAATGAGCGTCCAGGCCACCGGAAACAGCCAGTTCGGCGGGGTGAAGCTGGGTTTGACCAGCGCGTCGTACCACGCACCCGGTTTGAAAATAATGCCCGTGCTGGCAGCGGCGGCGCAGGCCAGCAGGAAGATAAAGAAGGTCATCGTCTGTCCTTAGCTGAAGTCAGCTGTGTGTGAGGGGCAGGCTTTTTCCCTGCCCTCTTCAATGACTCAAACACCCCCGGATAAATTCCATCCAGCGTGGCAATTGGCACACAACGCTGGCTCTTCTTCACGTCATCAAAATCCGCTAGGGTGCCTGCACACTTTAGCCCGTTTTGACTTTATCGAGACTGCCCGCATTGACCACCTCCTCCACTGATCACACCGCCAGCCCCTGGCCGGTGTTCCTGATCTTCCTGCGTCTGGGGCTCACCTCCTTCGGCGGCCCGGTGGCGCACCTGGGGTACTTTCGCGACGAGTTCGTCACCCGGCGGCGCTGGCTGAGCGAGCGCAGTTATGCCGATTTGGTGGCGCTGTGCCAATTTCTCCCGGGCCCGGCCAGTAGCCAGGTGGGCATTGCGTTGGGCCTGTCGCGGGCGGGCTACGGCGGCGCGCTGGCGGCGTGGCTGGGGTTTACCTTACCGTCGGCCCTGCTACTGATCCTCTTTGCACTCGGCGTTGCGCAACACAGCAGTGTCGTCCCGCCCGGCGTACTGCATGGCCTTAAAGTGGTGGCAGTCGCCGTGGTCGCCCAGGCCGTGTGGGGCATGGCGCGCCACCTGTGCACCGACGCGCCGCGCATCACCCTGATGCTGATCGCCGCCTGTGTGGCGCTGTTGCAAACATCGGCCTGGGGCCAAGTCGGCATCATCGGCGCGGCGGCGGTGGCCGGCCTGCTGTGGCTTCATACCGCGCCGCCCGCTACCCACGACGCCCTGCCCATCACCCTCAGCCGTCGCGCAGGGGCGCTGTGGCTGGCGCTGTTTTTGCTGTTGCTGGCTGGCCTGCCGCTGCTGGCCGAACTGACGCCCGGCCAAGGCCTTGCAAGGGTCGACGCGTTCTACCGCACCGGCGCGTTGGTGTTCGGCGGCGGCCACGTGGTCTTGCCGTTATTGCAAGCCGAAGTCGTGCCGACCGAGTGGGTGAGCAACGAAGTGTTCCTCGCCGGTTACGGCGCCGCCCAAGCCATGCCGGGCCCGCTGTTCACCTTCGCCGCGTTCCTCGGCGCGGCCATGCAGCAGCCCCCGAACGGCTGGCTCGGCGGCCTGCTCAGCCTGCTGGCGATCTTCGCACCCTCGTTTTTACTGGTGGTGGGCGCATTGCCCTTCTGGGAAACCCTGCGCCGCAGCCTCCGCACCCAAGCCGCCCTGGCGGGCGTGAACGCCGCGGTGGTCGGCCTGTTGTTGGCTGCGCTATACCAACCGGTGTGGACCAATGCAATCTTCAGTGCGTGGGATTTCGGCCTGGCTCTGATTGCCCTGGTGGCGTTAATGGTGTGGAAATTGCCGCCGTGGCTGGTCGTGCTTGGCAGTGGCGGGCTGGGGGGGTTATCAAGCCTTATTCTGGGATAGGGTCAGGCGCTACGATCTTGAGCCACGGCCAGCGCGCCTGATAACTCTTGGCCTTGGCCGCAAATAACTCGGGCTCGCGATGAAGAGGGTTGATCCGCAGCACACCCTGCTCTACATCCGCCAAGCCGTAAGGCGCGTACACCTCGCCCGTATCGATCTGGAGCGCGATGCACGTGCCCGCCACCAGGTAGCGATCAACGCCTTGTTTGGCCGTGTGCAACTGCGGATAAGGTCGGCCAAACCGCTCGCCATACCACAGATGAACCCGTGCCTGGTTCCTGACCTCGACGTTGACGCCTAAGTCCTGAAACAACAGCCCAGCTGCGCGAATGACTCTGTCCTCTGCCTCGTAGGACAGGTCGCTGTCGAAGTAAAAAACGTCGTAGTCCTTCACACCTTGTGCGACGGGAAGACTCGATTGATGGTTCCACACCGCCTGGAACAGACAGCCGGCCGTGAGCATGCACTGGTCCACACCGAGGTCAGGCAAGCGCGCGGTGATTTCGGCGTTGATGGGGTTAGCCATGGCCAGTTCAAGCAGGGTTTCAACGGTCAATGTCATGTTTAATCCTGGGTCATCGAGCCTTTTGTAAAAGCCGACTGTACGACAGCGCCGAGTCAGAAGTGTGAACGGCAGCGTAGGCAAATGCGCTGAAGTGCGCAATGAAACGTCGCCGCCTCACTCCGTTGCCTACGCTTACGTCAGAATCCGCCGGCTTGCGCACTGGGGTGGCTGATGATCAGCCCTTCAACTCACCCGCCCGATTACTCGCCGCGTCGTCGTAAGCCACATACAACGACTCGGCGATTTGGCTTTTGATGGCTTTGGTGGACTCCAGTCCAAGCACAAAACCCTCGGCTTTACCGCCAGCGCGGTTGAGCTCTTCGTGAGTGGCGGCGCCGGTGATAGCGTCAAGGAGCTTGGCGGCGTGAGGGCCTACGCCTTTAGGGAGGGAGATTTGGTCAATGGACATGGCGATACCTTTAAGAAAAGTGGTCGGTAGCGCGTGGAATCACTGCCGGGGCTGGCATGGTAGACCGGTTAGCAAAGAAAGGGGCTGCTTTCGGCGGCAAGCAGTGAGAGGTGACAGCCTGTACAGCAATGAGTTAACTCAAAACAACAACGCCATTCTTGGGGATGTTCACGTATGGCAATGATCCGTTCTGCTGATGATAAGTGTCTAGAGCGAGCGCTTCATACCAATGCAAATAGCCATTGAGCATATGCTTTGGAATATCCGGCGTGGGCAGTGGAAAAAATGCGACGGACATTTGATCGTTCTTATTTTTGACCCAACGCCAACCCGCTGAATGCCCCGGCGCTTGCTCACCCCAAAATCCAGCCGACCAACCAAACTGGCCCATGCGCGCTTTGAACGAGCTGGTCTGGCCTATGTACTGAATAGTGGGATTACTGGGGAACGCCTTTCCGGCAGCTTTCCAAGCAATACAATAAATCCCTTTCGATGTAACCATTTGGCCGAGAGTGGGATCCACGTTTACGGACTTTTTGCCAGCACCAGGCCAGAAACATTTGCTGATATCCTCCCAGGAATACCAGCCTGCGCCATGCGCATCTAGATCAAACGTTTTTGGGGCTCTCATAGCGACTTCCTTAGTCATGGCTGTGGGCTCATGCACTGGACACGTGCAGAGGAAAACGGCCGCTGATTTATTTTTTAAGAAACAGGAAAATAAATCCGTCCCGTTTTTTTGCGGCGCATCTGAAACGTCTGCTCAGGCCTGGCTGATATCCAGCAATCGAGGCATGGCAATCGCCAGGTAATCCTGCGTATCGAGCACCATCGACGCATCCAGCCGCCCCGCGTTGAAGGCTATCTCAGCGTAGCCCGTGGTCAAGGACGGATCGACGATCAATTCAATCCGCTCATCGAAAACAAAAGGCGGGATGGCGCCGATCCGGCACCCGGTCAGTTCTATGGCGGTTTCGGCCTTCACCAGCTCGGCTTTTTTCCCACCCAGGGCCGCTCCGACTTTCTTCATGTCCAGCTTCTGGTCGCCCGGCAGTATCACCAGTGCATAGGGTCCGGCCTGCCCCTTGAGGGAGCAAAGCATGGCCTTCGCGCCTTGGCCTGGTTCGGTGCCACGGATTTCGGCGACGCGCGCCGACTGGCCCTCGGCATCGTGCATCAACACCCGGTAGGAGGCTGAGCGGGCATCGAGTAGTGCCACGAGGCGATCAAACATGGGATGCATGTAGTTTTCCTCTGGTTTACAGGAACAGGTCGTAGGACAGTTTGCTGATCAGAATCACCAGTAACACCAGGAATAGAGCCCGGACAAAGGGCACGCCTTTATGAACCGCCAGCCAGGTGCCAGTGAGCGCGCCCAGGATATTGAATGCCGCCATGGGGATTGCGATCAGGTAGAGCACGTTACCCGTCGGAATGAAGAACATCAGTGCCGCGACGTTGGTCGCGATGTTCACTAGCTTGGCCGATGCCGAGGCATGCAGAAAGTCGAAGGCGAAGCAGCGGATAAACAGGAAGATCAGGAAGCTGCCAGTGCCGGGACCGAACAGACCATCGTAGAAACCGATGGCGCCGCCAATGACAATCGCCAGCAGTTTTTCCTTGGTACCGATGTGCATGGGTTTGTGCAGGGCGCCGAAATCTTTTTTCCAGAACGTGTAGATCGCCATTAGTACAATCAACACCAGCACCGCCGGCCGGATCATCGACTGGGGTACGAACGACACCGTGGCGGCGCCGAAGAAGGCCATGACAAAGGCCGCGCAGGCGGCGGGGATCACAAGTCCCCAGTTGATCACCACTTTGCGCACGAAGGACCGGGCCGCGAATGCGGTGCCGCAGGCGGCCGCGACTTTATTGGTACCCAGCAGCGCCGCCGGTTGAGCGGTGGGTAGCACGTTGAACAGTGCGGGAATCTGGATCAGTCCGCCGCCGCCCACCGCCGCATCGATCAGGCCGGCAGCGAAGGCGAACACGCAAAGGATGACAATATCGACCATGAAATCAGGCTCTGACTATGTAGGGTTGATGAGGGTCAAGCGGCACCACGCGTGCCGGATCATTGACCCCGAAGACACGCAACATCCAGCGATCACGGCCGTCGTAGCGGGGTGTAAAACCATCCCGGGCATGCAGGGTTTGCTGGTTCTTGAAGATCAGCATGTCCCCTGGTTGCAGCAGTATGTGGTGCACGACATCGGGATGATTGGCGGCGGCGGAGAACAGTTGGAGGGCAAACCGCGCATTGGCGCAGGTCGCTTCGACACTCGCTTTGTTGTAGCGGCAATACAGGCCATCGGTTGCGCTTCTGTACAGCAAGGGGACGTTTTCCAGCACATTCCCCTGTTTGCCGAAGGAGGCCGGTCGGCGAACGGTGAAGTTCGGTCGTGACAATTCTTCTTCGACGTAGGCCGGCAGAATGGCCAACACCTCGTCAATGGCGACGATGCGCGTCGGCACGTCGAGCTCGCAGCGCAGGCCGGTCAGGGACAGGTACTCCGGACAGGCCGACAACTGCGAGACAGGTTCGCAGGTCAAAGGCAGGTGAGGGTTGTCGACATGCATGTCCAAATCCGCGCGCGAACCATAGGAGCTTTTTTCTGCCTCTCGTTTGTGCTTGGGCGATACGTGACGGAACACTGTGTCGTTGCTTTCACCCTCGAACGCCAGCGGACGGGTTTGCAGCGTTTGCAGCACGGACAAAATAGCCCCGGCCAGAGTCGACAAGTTCTCGATGCCTGGCTCCAGGTCATAGGGCGTGGCGGGCAGGTGCGGGTCCAGCGGCAGCCCCCTGACGATCATCGCCACTTCACGGGCCTGTGGAAAATTGCGTAGCTGCTGGATTTTCTCGGTGCACAGGACACTTTCCAGCAACTGCCCCAGGACCGGCATATGGCGGATACCCGAGGCGCTGTCGGTCACGTCCAGCGATGCCAGACCGGCCTGAAGTGTGCGTTGTTCTTCGAGCGACAGATGAATTTGCGGTATCTCCCGTCGGGTCGCAGTCACTGATTTTTTTTCCAGCCATTCATGAATGGCTTCATCAACACAAGCTGCTGCGTTCCCAATTACTTCGTCCAGCTTCGACACGTCCCTGCGCTCCTGTTTGCCCCATCCTTGTGGGGTGAACGGGAAGGTTAACGGAAGGGCCCTTTTTTGTGTTGCAATGCCGCGTTGTGAAAAATGCAATGAGGTGGAGAGTGGCATTGAATATGTTGGGGGAACTTGAAGCCTTCGCAACCGTGGCTCGCAAGCGCAGCTTCGTCGCCGCGGCACGGACTCTGGGGCGCTCCCCCAGCGCACTGACCCGTGCCGTTCAAGCCCTGGAGGAAAGTGTCGGGCTCAAGTTGTTCAATCGCTCGTCCAATGCCGTGAGTTTGACCGAAGCGGGTGAATGCTTATTGCCCCACGCGTACAAAATGCTCGACCTGCAACGTGAGGTGGATGAAGACCTGGCCGGGCTGAGCGGCCTGGCCTCCGGCTGGATCCGTTTTTCCGCTCCCGAGGTTCTCGGACACGGGGTATTGCCCCGGTTGATCGCGCAATACTGCGAGCGTTATCCAGACGTTAACATCGATGTGATTTTCACCGATGAGATCATCGACCCTGCCAAGAGCAAGCTGGACTTCTCGATTCGCGGCGCGTTTCCGCAATCCAGCGACTTGATCGGCTTCGCGCTCTGGAGTTACTCACGTTATCTGTATGCCAGCCAAGGCTACCGGGAACGAAACGGCATGCCCGACTCCATCGAGGCGCTGGAGTCGCATTCGCTGATCCTGCATACGGCACCACGGATCCTCAAGGAGTGGAATTTTCGCAGTGAGGAGCAGGCTGTCAGCTTTCGGGTTCACCCGAAATTTCGTTTCAGCTCCGGTCTGGCGGTATTCCAGGCAGCCCTGGCGGGCGTAGGGATCGCCCGCTTGGCGGATTGGATGGCGGAGCCCGAAGTGAAGGCGGGGCGCCTGCTGCGGGTTTGTCCTGAGTACAAGCTCACCTCCAGCAGCGGTGAGAGCCCACAGATGCACGCGGTGTACCCGGCCGGAAATTTGCCGCTACGGGTGAAGGCATTGATGGAGATGATCCGTGGCTTAGGTGAAAGCCTCGAATGTAAAAGCGGCTCAGCACTAATATGAGGTTACGGGTCGTTCAGCCCTGTCCGCTGACTCTGCAGTTGATCAGGCGCTGACACGCTCAAAACCAGCCTCGGCTACCGCAGACGAGCATCGGCAAGCCGGTAAACGCATTGTCTGGTTGCCCAAACGCTTCGGGCATTTCTCTATCGAGATCCTGGAGGAGAAGGCGTTGGAGACGTTTATCGAGTCCGCGTTTGCCTGAGCCGCAAACGCGAACATACTCGCCTCACCCTGACCCTGCAGGGCCAGAACGCATTAAGCATTTACAACACCAGCGACAACTTTATTTCAGTTTTGAGTGCACTAATCAAACCGTCCAACGTTGAGTAACGTTTACCGCTCAACTGCGGCCAACGCTCGATAAAAAACTGCCCCATCGCATCAGTTTGAATAGGGGTGGATATAATTTCCCTGCTATTGGAATGATGAACCAGATTGATCTGCGTCGCTGAAGGCCGCTCGATCAGGAAGTCGCCGATCTTTTTCAACCGCGCGCTTGGCAGAGTGCTAGCGGATGCAGCCGTCAAAAGCACTTGCGCTTCGAGTGCCTCGGTCAAGTGCTCCAACCTCAAGAAACGTTGATCTTTTAACTTCGCCCAACGCTCAATAAAAAACTGCCCTCTATCGTCAATCTGAATAGGCGTGGAAATGATTTCGCCACTATTGGAACGGTGCAGCACATTGGCCTGGGTAGTTGAAGGCTGCTCGATGAAAAAGTCGCCGACCCTTCTCAGCCAGGCGCGATCCTTCTGGGCCTTGGGGAGCGTTAGTGGCGTGCCGACAATACCAACGTCCACCTTGAAGTCAGTGCGCACGGCATAGTTGCCGGGGCGGCCTATCCCACCGTGGAGAATTTCCCATCCGCTCGGGTGCAGGGGGCGTGCGTGGCTGGGGGGGACATCGCGTACCGTCAAGCTGACCGCGCCCTGCAATTGCGCGATACCCGGCACACCATGGACCATATCAGCATGGCCGCTGCCCATGAGCGCTACCCACTTATGCGGCCCCAATGCCGCCTGGTCCGCCTTGATCACCTCATGGGCGAAATAGCTGAAAAGGGTATAGCGGCTGTTCAACTCGCTCATACCTTTGACGTGATAGCTGACCGTGCAATCGAGCGCCCGAACTCGTATTCCCGCCTTATTCGCAGCCTTGACGACATTGGTGTAAGTGTTGTCGCCCAAATGAGCGCGCATATGGCCGAGATCCTGCGACCTCAGATAGCGTTGCAGGTTTTCCGGCATTTTCGCCGTTTTATAAAATGTCTCCAACTCGGCTTGATGCAGGTCGGTGAGCAGGTGCTCCACGTACAGCGTTTTGACGCCCTGCTCCTTCAATAGCTTCATGTACTTGATCAGGAACTGCTTGCTCGATACGTCACCATGGGCTTCGGCGATAATGAGCCCCAACCTCTGCTTATACAGTTGCTTGATAAATGCCTCTTCACGGGTTGCCGTACCCAGGTCGGTGAAGCTGGAGCGTACGGGTGGCGTATAAGCGGCAATACCCTCTTGGGCGGCTTTATACAGGCGATCGCGGCTACTGTTGAAGGCTCTGAACGCCTCTGCGTAGGGGCCTTCAACATGTTGCGCGTAGCGAGAATCAAGATCGCGGTGCGAATGCACCATTTCGTCCAGGTGTTTTTTATGCGCCGCGGGCAAATCAAACGCACTGTAGTGCGACGGTGAAACGGGCACTTGTACCTCCCTTGGGGGGCCAGCCGTCGGCAATGCTTGTGAAGCGGGAGCCATGCTCAGCTTGTAGTCGCCCCGGGACAGCGCGGCGAGGGAGGTGTCGGGCGCAATGCCCACAGCTTGGCCGGGAATCACGTCCTCAACCCGCAGGGCAATGACTTTCTGCAAATCGGCCAGGCCCGGCACCTCGTCCACACTGCCCAGGCGATTGTGATCAACCAAGGCGATCCAACCGTCATCGGGATTCTTTGCCGCTAGGGCTTTGTGGGAGTAGAAGTTTCTGAGTTTACTGCTGCGAGGGATAAACCGCTCTGCGTCAGAAAGCGCCAGTACGTGCTCCATATGGTAGGAACTCGACGCGTCAACGCCCTCGATCGCGACCTTGTGCTTATGGGCTTCGAGCATCAGTTTACGGTAGGTAAACGGCGCGTCCGGCCCCCAACCCAGGGATCGGTCGACCCGTGCCAGGTGTTCCTCGACGCGTTTCAGGGCGTTAGCAATATTGCCTTTGTCTTCGCCGTTGATAATTCTGAGTTTGCGGCGAAAAACATCCGCCGGCAGGTTTTCGATGTGCACGCGCTTGAGCCCTTGCGCAGCCAATGCCTGCATACTTTCGATCAGTAACTGCTTGCTGGCAATACTGGTGTTGGGTGCGCCAATGATCAATGCTTTCTTGAGTGGGAACAGAGTGGCAAGCACGGTGCTGGGGCTGGAATCCGGCGCCAGTACCGGCAAACCGGTGCGGCCCGGGCGCACTGGAGGGGATCTGTAGAATGCCTCTGCATCCTCGGTCAGCTGTTTCACCTGATTGAGATAGCTATCGCGCAGTGGCTCCAAGTTGAGGTAGGCCCCGTCTTGTGCAGACTGCGCTATGACTTCGTCCGAGTGGCTGGCAAGACTTCGCCCGAAATCGGGGTCAAGTACCGTTCTAAAATACTTGCCGTGCTCGGGTGATGCCTCATATTTGGCCAGTGGCTGTTCAATGTCCTCCTGGAGTAGCTGATACTTCTTGCGCCCGCCCCCCGCAGTCCAGGAACGCACCCAGCGGCCCTTGGTATCTTTATTGACCAGACGCGCCGTTGCATGCATTTTTCCGGTGACCGGGTCATAGCGATACAGCGCATGACGGCCAAAGGCATCCGGCGTGTTCTTGACCCAGAATGTCTTGGCGTCGAAAAACACCGACGTCATCTCGGCAGGAATGCGAGGGTCGATCTTTTTCAGCAGCAGGGCCTGCTTCATCGCTTTGATCAGCGGCCTGATTGAGATTGCATTGAACGGGCCTTTAAAGGCCGGGCGGACGTCGAACAACAGGGCACCGCCCAGGTTGGCCATATAGCCGAGGAAGTGGTTCAGCGCGCCGTCCTTGTCGCCCTGATGGAACGCATCAATGGCGAGCATGGCGTCCTTGAATGCCAGCAGGCCACCCAGGCTCAGGCTCAACACAGGAAAAGGAATAGTGGCGATGGCGGTGACCAGCTCTACACAGGTCCACAGAATGCCCATGATCATTTCAGTGCGGTTGACCGTGGTCGCCACCACGTCGTCTATTTTGCGCTGCAACACCATGTTGTAAAACTCATGTCGCAGGTCTGTCAGCGGTACGACATGGGCGATGGGGTCATGGCGCGCCGGACTTGGGGTTGTACGATCGATCGTCTCGGGCAACCCCTTGCGGGCAGCCTCCAGAAAACTGCCGATCCGGGTCTTGGATTTGACCGCCACCCGGCCATGGAGATAGTCCGACACGCCGTCGACTTTTTTAAGCCAATAGTTGAACAGCTTCGCCTCGCGGAAGGCGATTCCATCGGGCATGTTGGGGGTGTACAGCAGAACCGGGTTGTCCGCGTGGCTGAACAGGTAATTGCCGATGACCCATTCGCCATCAATCATCAGCCGATGAACCTTGTAAGTGCCGCGGGTCGCGACCGTCGTATCGCCAAGGCTATCGATGGCACGTTCCAGCCAGGCCAGGTCGACCCGCGCGATATGGCCGCGCAGGCAGCAGTCCAGCGCCGCGTATTTCATCTGCAGTTGGTTGATCATCAGCGTGGCGTTGCGTCGTTCGCTGTAACCCGGGCTACTCGCGCTTTGTAGTTTGGCGCGTACTTCGTCGATGTAACGCTGACCGATCCATACACCGGTCACTGAGCGTGCAACGTTCTGCGGGGTCAGGCGGCTCAGGTCGATGCCGTCAGGCCCACTGAAGGTGGCTGAAGAGGAAAATTTGGGGTCGATGAAACCGACATTATCCTGGTAGCCGTCTCTGTATAAGCGGGTATAGGTGATGGGCTTCGGCATGCCACCCAGCAGCGGCCAAGGTGCCGAAACATAGACGGTGTCCGGGTCGATATCATTCTGGCTACGGCCCAGCAGCGTGTTCAGGCTGAGCTTGGCTTTTTGGTGTAAAAAGGCGTCGAAGGTGATGAAGTTCGCTTCTGAATCGGGCCGGGCGTTGTAGACGCGCAAGGCGCCAGCGGCATCCTCGCCAAAGCTGGTCAACCGGGTCCGGTCTGCCACCTGGGCGGAGCGATACCACAGTGGGGTCGTGTATTCATAGTCGTCCACCGCGACGCTTTGGGAATGAGCAACCATGGCATCCAGGCAGACCGTATAGTTGCATAAGGGGCCAAATGTCACCTCCTCGTGCTCCTGTGCATCAGGCCTGAACCCCAGCCCGGCGAGAAACGTAGCCATCTTTGGCCGAAAACGCAGGGGGCATTGTTCGAGCAGATAGTCGCTCATGGTTCGGCCCTGGAGCCGGCGGGTGTCGTCAGCCCAAGCGATGATATGCGTCTGGCATTCACGCTCGGTGGTGAAGGTTAGGAACTGTCGCTCGCGTGGGGAACCTGGTGTGTTCAGCAACAAGCGTCGGGGTTGACCACTGCCATCGTCCTCACGCAATAGCCACACATCCTTGAGTTGCGAGCCATGCAGCAGCACGGTCTGCGCGCGCAGGCGTGGGTGTGTGCCAGCGCGCAGGTCTTCGAACAATTGATAGTCCGCCTGGCTCAAGTCGCCCCGCAACCGGGCGACATAGGCAAGTAACACCAGGCGTTGATCGAACAGGTCGCGGGTGGCCTGTTTGATTTCGGGCTTGACCTGCATTTTGTTTTGCAACACGGCAAAGTCCAGGCGCGGTTGCATATCGGGCTCACGGAGTAAGTCCAGCAAGCTTTGCGCATTCAACTCAGCGTGCCCGCCTTGCAGGGCCGCACCCGCGTAGGTCAGGGTGGTGTTGGTCAAAAAGTCCGAACCGGGTAGCTCGTCGCCGGTATGCAGCCCCGAATAGCTCAACTGCGCAAGCGTGCGCTGCTGCTCGTAGATGCCGACGTGGGCGACACTACGTTGGGTGGTGATCTGCAGGTGCTGCAGATCCAGGTCATGTATTTCCAGCTCTTCGTCCAGGTACTCGGTCAACTGGTAGCGCGCCAAGTCCTGGGGAGACGCGACATGTCCGAGCAGATCAATGAAGGTGTTCCGAGCCTGATTGTAAGCATGGATAAAACCACTCAGGGTCTGCTGGCCCGTCTGGTCTGCGCTGCGATACCAATCCGGCAGGCTGTTATAGAGGCTTCGCTCCAACAGCTGTTGCTGCCTGAAGGCCAGGCGTAATGACAAGTCCGGGAGCGCGGCCTGTACGGCACGCTCCAATGCCGACGTCAGCAGCGTTGCATCGTGCAGCGGGTTGTCGACCAGGCTCAGGGCCAGGTCGATATCCTGGCGACGCTTTTCAAGCATCGCGTTGTAGGTATGTTCGAAGAGTGGCTCGCCTTCAATTGGCAGCAATTGCAGGGGCCAGATATCGGCGGCGTCCAGCGCTTGGTAACGCACCGGCAAGTGGCGGCTGATCTCTTCGCGACCCGCCGTCAATGCCAGGATCGACTTGAGGCCCACGTCGAGCTCCGCCAGGGAGTCGAAGCTCTCCAGCCCTCGATTTGGACTAAATAGCAGCACCTGACCGAGGTCCTGTCCCGACGTCAGGCTATCGACGCGGGGGCTGGATTTGCGCGTTAGCACGAAGGCCCCGGCAAACTCGACGGTCTTGTCCTGGTAACTGAAATTGAGCGAGTACATGCCCGGCCGAAAGGTCGGGCCCAGGGAGCAGTCTTCAATCATGCGCTGTTCGGCCGGGGACAGCAGGTAATCACGCACATCCAGCCTGGCCTGTTGCTCCAGTGCACCAAGACCGGCCGTCTGAGTGATAAAACTTTTGCGTCCTTGGCCATCCACCGTGCTGGTTTCGTCGAGACGTTGCAGCTTATTGTTCAGGTCGGCTTTGAGCTGAGCCAGCAGCCTCTTGCCCGCATCCTGGGTGAGGTCGGCCTGAGCCAGAGCCTGAAACAGGCTACGTGACTGCTTAAATAGCTGTTGGTTCGCGGCGATCAGAGTGGTGTTGAGCGTCTCCAACGCCAGCAGCTCGGCGGGTAGTACGACAGGAAGCTTGGTTTGAGTGCGCAGGTCTGGGTCGATTTCAAGCAGGTGAGTGCGTATTTCCTGAAACGATGGTACGGCGGGTGTCGTGCTCATGGGCACTGTCCTCTTGCTGATGGAATGAACCCTCAGCTTGAGGCGACGCTTGGGCGCATCGGCGGTAATTATTCAAGGTGTCCAATGACGCTGCATTCAAACCAAACATGAGGGTTACTGTATGCCGAATGGCGGCTCTTGGCGTCGGCGCCTGGCGTGATGCCACTCGGTTAAAGCAAACCGGCGTCCACCGGTCAATTGCGATGTTTGCCTAGAAGCCGCTCGCCATCTACTGGATAATGCCGCCTCGCCTTTTCCGATAAGGACATCCCCGCAATGAAGTTGCCCGCCCTCCTCCTGGCTGCCACCGTACTGCCGGCCCTCGCTCACGCCGACGACGCTGCGCTGGTCGACACACTCAAGGCCTTCACCCGTTGCGACGCAAACTTCTTCAGCAGCCTGAACACTCACCGTGACGCCTGGCAGGCCTACGCGCCGCTTCAGCAGGAAAAGAACTTTTCGTGGATCGCGGTCAGAAATCGCGCGGACCGCAAGGCCAGCCAGGTGCCCGTCAGCGCGCCCCCTATCGCGGGTTTGAAGCTGTTGTCGTACGCCGACGAGGTCACCGACCTCGGCCCGTTGGGGCTCTACTATTATTGGGGCTTCGTCGTGGACGGCGGTGTCGACGCGGTTGCCCAGCGCCTCGCACCGCTGCTGGAACAACCCGGATCACTGCAAAAAGGCGACAAGGAATACACGCGCAGCGAGCTCAAGGTCGGCAACGGCTGGCAGTCGATCAACCCGCAACCAGGCAAAGCGCCGGGGACCCACCAGGTTGAGCGCGTGTTGATTGTGGAGCCGGAGGGCAAGCAAGGCACGCAATCACGTGTCAGCTGTTCGGTACAGGGCGGCGTGAATGCCGGGCTGCTGGCACAGTTGCGTCCGGACATCGCGCCGGTCGACTACCCACGCACCCGGATCGAAACCAGCTTCAGTCAAGTCGACGTACCGGCTAACGTGCGCCAGCGCCTGGATTCACCCCTGTTGCAACCGAAGTTCAAAACGTTGAAGTACAGCTACCTGTCCAAGAAAGGCGACGGCAGCAAGGACCTCGCCACCTTGGTCACTTTCAAGACCGAGGGTGGTTTGCTGGTGAAGAACGAGGTCTACGGTAACACCTTCAACGTTGATCGCCTGACGCAAGCCGACCTGATTCAATTGAAGTCGAAGATGAATGGCGTGGGCGATGGGCGTGTGCTGCAAACCCGCGAAGTCGAGTTGAAGGTGCCAACCCGTTGGGCCCCAGGTCAGACGCTGAGCGCCCGTCTGCAGATGGTGAGCGTGCCCGCCCGATCGACCGACAAACCCTACGAAACCGCGTTGACCTGTAAGGTCGGCGAGCGCATCCCCGCACGGCAAGTATTTGCATCGTTGACCGGAGATGCCATCAAGCTGGCGTGCGACCAGGGCGACTATAAGACCTCGCGCGTGTTTATCGAGGACCTGGGTGTGGCCCTGACCCTGGAGTCGACATCGAGTGAAACGCATTATGTGAATGAGATAACGGCGTTAGAAGTGGTGCGCTAGTCGGTTAGACAGCACTGGCGCCCACCTTGCCCGCTCGTCATAAGGATGACTCCGATTTTTTATTTCGCGAACGCGTACTCGCCGCCCTGCTCCACCGCTTTGCTATACGCCGGGCGGGCCTGAAAGCGTTGCACCCACGCGGCCAGGTTCGGGTAGGCCTGCAACTTGCCCTGGGCCTTGGCGATTTCGCCGATGAAGCTCATCTGAATGTCCGCACCGCTCAGTTCGTCACCCACCAGGTACGGCGTATCCGCCAGCACATCGTTCAAGTAGCCCAAGTAGTTTGCCAGTTCCGATTCAATACGTGGATGCAACGGCGCACCCGCCTCGCCCAAGCGGCCGACGTAGAGATTGAGCATCAGCGGCAGCATGGCCGAACCTTCGGCAAAGTGCAGCCATTGCACGTATTTGTCGTAGGTGGCGGTGGCCGGGTCGGGTTGCAGGCGCCCTTGGCCGTGGCGGCGGATCAGGTAGTCGATGATCGCGGCGGATTCGATCAGCACAAGGTCGCCGTCTTCGATCACCGGGGATTTGCCCAGTGGGTTGATGGCCTTGAGTTCGGGTGGTGCCAGGTTGGTGTTCGGGTCGCGCTGATAGCGCTTGATCTCGTAAGGCAGGTCGAGCTCTTCGAGCAGCCACAGGATGCGTTGCGAACGCGAGTTGTTGAGGTGGTGGACGGTGATCATAAGGGCTCCGCTGTACACGAGTGGGTATTAAGGTAAGAGACTACGCTGTCGCGCGGGAGTGCCATGGATTAATTCGCAACCATCGCCCACAGCGACGCGCCGACACCGGTGATGCTCTCCCCGGCAATCAACCCGGCGGCGGCGGTAATCGCAAAGCGTTCGGTGACACTCGGCCAACGGCAGCTCACTAGCCACGTCAGCACTGCGCCGAGAGCCATCATCAGCGACACCGAGGCCGGCAGCACGAAAGCCAACCCCAAGGCGGCGGCACTGGGTAGATAGCGGGTGCGCGCGGCAGGCAAGGTGCTGTCGAGAATCCCCAGCAGCACGCCGACCGCGCCTGCCAGACCAATCGCCCAACGAGTGCTCTGCGATAATGAATCCAGCCCATACGTCAGCGTCTGCGCCACGGCTTTCCAGGTGGCGACCGCAGGCGCCGGCCATTCTTCGGTGAGCAGCATGCTTTGCGGGTCGGGAATCAACGCCAAGTAGGCGAACACGCCGACAATGCTGCCGACGAAAACCCCCAGGATCTGCGCGACCACTTGTTTGCGCGGCGTGGCGCCAATCGCCTTGCCGACCTTAAAGTCATTCATCAAATCCGTGCATTGCCCGGCCGAGCCGCCGGCCGTGTTGGCGCTCATCAGGTTGATCGGCACCTGCCCCGGCGCGACGATGCCGAAGCTCAGTTGTGACAGTTGCCCGATGGCGCCGATGGGCGGAATGCCGGTGGCACCTACCACGCGGGCGGCCACGGCGGCCAGGCAGATCGCCAGGGGAATGGTCAGCAAGGCCATCCACAGGTTGATGCCGAACAACAGCGACTGCAGACTCACCACCAAGATAATCGCCAAGGCAAAACCGGCGGCAGGCCCAGCCTTGGGGAGCGCCCAGGGCGTGCCGCCGCCGTGTTCGCTGGACGAATGCAAGGTCCATAGGCGAATTGCCAGTGAGGCCAGCGTCGAGCACACCATCAAGCTCACGCCGGGCCACAACAGCCATTGCACCAACGCAGCGAATTGCGGGCCGCTGCTGCCTGCCGGCAACATCACCAGGCCTTGCACCAACAGCCATGGCCCCAGCCCGCCCCAGGCGAGTATGGCGCCGAGCAGCAGAGTCAGGCCCACGCGAATACCGATGATGGCGCCGAAACCGAGTAACAGCAGCGAAGGGTCAGCGGTAAAAGTCAGGCGCTCCAATTGCGCGCTGGGTGACCAGCGCGCAAAGGCCCACAGGAACGTATCCACCCACTTGACCAGCCCGGACAGCAACGCGGCGCTGAGCAGCACCTTCAAACGCGTGGCGGCTTCGCGGCCATGGTTGTAGATGTGCAGCAGGGTTTCCAGGGTGGCCATGCCTTCGGGAAACTTCAGCGCCTTTTCGTTGAGCAGCGAAGGCCGCAGGTACCAGGCGATCCAGATCCCGAGAAAGCTCACCGAGAACACCCAAGCAATCATCGGCAGAGCGTCCAGCGTGTTGCCGGTCAATAGGGTGTAGGCCGGGATCGGCGCCACCAGCCCGCCCGAAATAATCGAGGCGGCGGCTGAGGCGACGGTCTGGTTGATGTTGCTTTCGTGCAGTGTCCACGGCAGTTGCCCGGGGTTGCGCTTGGCCAGGCCCTGCCAGATGACGTAGCCGACCAGCAAGGCAATGATCGACATGTTGAACGACCAACCGATTTTGAGCCCCGCGTACACATTGGAAGGTGTCAGCAGGATGCCCAGCAGCACCCCGGTGATCATCGCGCGCAGGCTCAGTTCGCGTTCCACGGGGGCGGTAAGATCGTGCGATGGCGGGCTTGAAGGCATGCAGATTCCTTTCGGCAACGAAACAGGGCGACTTGATAAGTGAGCCCTGTTGAGGCTGAAGGTTCACTCCCTGTGGGAGCGGGCTTGCCCGCGAAAGCGGTGGGTCAGTCAACATCAATGTTTGCTGGGCCGACGTCTTCGCGGGCAAGCCCACACATTTGAATGCCCGCTCGCCCCTAGCAAGATGAGCAGTTCAATCGAGAAAATGGCTCAGCCCAAGCGAAACCGCGCGGTGTTTTCACTCAACGCCCGGCTGCCTTTGCTCAAGGTATCCGCTGCCTGATTCACCGCCCGCGCGCCATCCAGTAGGCGTCCTGCCGCCTGATCGACCTGCTGGATATTGCCGCTGACCTCATCCGCCGTTGTTGCCTGTTCCTCCACCGCCGCCGCAATCTGCGCCAGGGTGTCGGTAACGTTCTGGACCGCGCTGGCAATCTCGCCCAAGCGTGTGCCCAGGCCGGTGACGGATTCAGCATCGGTCAGCGCCTGGTCGCACGCGGCGCCCATCAAGGTGACCGCCTGGCTGACCGTAGCGCGCAGGCTGTCGACCGTGCCGGCGATCTGTGCGGTAGAGGCTTGCGTGCGTTGCGACAGGCTGCGCACTTCATCCGCGACCACCGCAAAGCCACGACCCTGCTCGCCTGCGCGGGCGGCTTCGATGGCGGCGTTGAGCGCCAGCAAGTTAGTCTGCTCGGCAATGCCACGGATGGTGTCGACCACCGACTGAATCTGCTGCCCCTGCTGGCTCACTTGCTCCAGCGCATTCGCCGTGTCGGTCAGACGCTGGTTGAGTTGCTGGATGCTCGCCGTGGTGCGCTGGCTGTCACGACTGCTGTCCTCGGCGATGCGTCGTGTCTGCTGTGCACTGCCCGACGCCTGTTCGCAGCTTCTGGCGACGCCTACCGAGGTGGCAGCCAGTTGCGTGGCAGCCGCCGCAATCTGGCTGATCTGATGTTGCTGGTCTTCGACTTCGGTGAGGGTGCTGCCCGATTGTGCGTTGAGGGTGAGCACCGCCGAGCCGAGCTGCTGGGTTTCGTGGTTGACACCCAACAGGCTGGTGCGCAACTGCACCACCGCGACGTTGAGCGCCGTGCTGATCGCCGCCAGTTCATCGCGCCCTTCCACCGCCACTTCGACGCACAGGTTGCCGTCGCGCAGAGACTCGGCGAGCGTGGTGATGCCGCTGGCACTGCGATGGATCGAAGCTTGCAGACAAATGAACAGGTACAACGCAGCGAGCGCCAGCAGGCTGAACGTCGCCGCCACCGGAACAAACTGATTGAGCGAACGGTCGCGGTAATAACTCAAGCGTTCATCCAGCGAGTGCAGCGACTGGCTGCGCAGCGCGCCCAACGCGCCGAGTATGCTGTCGACACTGCGATCAAAGCCTGCGGTGTCAAGCTTGATGGTGCCGCCAAACACACCGTCGTCGAGGGCTTTGAGTTCGCTGTCGAGCAATTGCAGGCTGGTGTCGTATTGCGCCGTCCACGGTTCAATGCCTTGGTAATGCTTGGCTTTGAGCGACGCGGCGGCCTTGACCAACTGGTCCCGCGCATCGCCGATACGGCCGCGCAGATCGCGCATCTGCAAGCGGCTTTGCAAGGTGAACTGCCCCGACGCAATCGACGACTGCCCGACGCTGGCCGTACGGCCGATGCGCTCGATCAGGTCCGGCGTGTACTGAGTGGAAATCTGCATCAGCAGGTAAGTTTCCAGCCAAGGGTCGAGGATCAGGCCGGTATCCTGGGTGATCTGCTCGCGCAGGGTTTGCATCGCGGTCAAGGCGGCGGTGAAGCGGTCATAGCCATCCGGCCACCACCCCACGGTGCGCAAGGACTGGGTGTCCATGCCCTTGACCGTCGCCTGCAAGGCTTCAAAGCGCGCTAGCGTATCGGCGCTGGCGCTCTGGGCTTTGAGCGAATCACCCAGCGCTTGCAAGCTTTGTAGAATGACCGGGCTGCCAGCATCGACCTTGTCCATCGCCGCTTGGGCCGCAGCAGTTGGAGTGTGCAGGATATCCAGCGCTTTCCAGCGTGCCGCCTGGTTGCGCTGCGCCGTCAATTGGTCGTCCAGCGTGTCCAGGGCCAACAGTTGATGAACGCCAGACTGCTCGCTGGAAATTACCGCTAATTTGTCGCGAAAGTCCTGGCCAATCAGCCACAGGCTCCCGGCCAGGGGCAGCATGAACAGGAAAAACAGGATTTGAAACTTGCGCGCGAAACCGAAACGGCCAAGCAGGCGGATACCCGGTGATAAAAGACTGTGCATGGCCGACCGCTCCCAAAACAACCTAGAAATGACTACAAGCAAAATGCCATGTCATTGATAGGGAAGGCTCAAGCAAGATACGGGCCGTTGGTAGCGGGCCGCAAAATAGGCGGCTTGGCGACGTGAAAGCACAGTGGCATGCGCGAAAATGGGGCAAAAGCACTCAATGCGTAGAGTTGAATGGTAACTCGGTCAGGGGCGCGGGCTCGCGGCGATCAAGAACCGTGATCAGATACTGACGGTTCTTGTTCCATCAGCCCGCGCGCTCCCTAACAATGTTATTAGCTTAGGAAAAGGCGACTGCTCGCTGTAGAAAAAACACAGCGGTGCAAAACACTGCCCACGCGCCACCGATGATCCAGCAATTCCGGCGATTCATAATCTCCATGCGCATGAGCCTAGTTTCCAACGCATCAAGCAGGGATGCACTTTTAACTTCACCGACAGCATTATTAATCTTACCGGCAGAAGCGCTCAACTCATGCGCTGAGCGTTTAAGTTCGTTGGCAGATACTTTTAGTTCGCGTGCGGCCTCATCCCAATTCGCCATCCCCCCTTCACTTTCGCTCTTTTTTTTAACCGAATCATTCTTCAATTTGATCTCAGCGGTCACTTTGGCCATTCTCAAGGCAACCGCAAACCCCAAAAGACCTAAAGAAATGAATTTCATGAATACAACAACACTCTTATAAGCTTCAGCCTCTGCATAGGCGGTCCCCACTCTGGCGTCCTGCTGCCGGTAGGTTGCCCATGCCTGCTGCAATGCAACGATACGTTCGGTCACCACTGGGCTTTTATAAGCGGCTTCGGGCAGCCTCTTATACACCATGTAAATATTGACCTTATTGTCCAGTTCGATGCTGGTAGGATTAGCGGGCCTGATACGCTGAAACTCATCGCAGGCTTTCTTTAACTCTTCTGCCAACGCAGCGGTGACACTCGCATTAATGTAGCCCGAAGGGGGTAGGCAAATGGAGGAGTCACTGAGTCTTGCGGCTGCCACATTTACGTTTTGACTCGTGGATTTTTTTATACTTTCCTGCATATTAAGATCGCCCACTTTCAAATCAACCGGCGTTTGTACCAGCTGAACGAGCAACCCTAATGACCCGATAGCGATCCAAAAATAATCAACTTTTTTCCAATAGATCTCACCATAACGGTCGGCCGGTGACTGTTTCTTCCACACCCTTAACCAACAGATCAAGAGATAGACGATAAGCACCGCAAATACTGTCGGCACCGCAACACAGAGGACCGCGAAAATCGCCTCCAGCGTCATACAAAGCTCCCTATCCAGCAGCATACCCAGCTCCATTTGTCGATAAATTCAGATGAGCCCTGTATCGGCCAAGCGGGGAATATCTGCAGACCTCATTAACACCAAGGTCAATGAATGGTCGGCGACGTCAGCCTCACCCTTTTTAAAATACACACTGCATATTCGGGCAGAAAGGTAAGGATAAACGAGGACAGGTTAGTTTCCGAAGGCACTCAGTCAGCCGCCTTTCCAAGCATGTACTGACTGAAATTATTAATGTGATCATCCAGATTATCCTCAAGCATCATCCGGTACTGGTCACAGAAATACTTCAGCATCGCTTCCCGCGCATCGGCCATTTCGGCGCCGGACTTGAAGTTGCGTGCACTGGCCCAGGCGTTGAAACGCGTGGTGCCGAACATCATCGAGGCGCTGACCTCGCCGAGGTTTTCACAGATCTTGAGCTGCTCGTTCGACAGTTCAATGTGTGCGTCTGCACGGTCGTAGAAGGCTTGGTCGGTGGCGTCGGCCATGGTGGGGGTCCTGGGTGATCGAATAATGGCGGCTATTGGAGCATATCCGGCAGCCGTAGAGGAGACGCCTGCGGGTACAGGCGTCTTGAACATCAGGCCAGTGCGAGCACCAACCGCTCGAGCCCGATGCCGAACCCGGCGCCTTCTCGGTAAGCGCCGCCGCCAACCACTTGCTGCTGCGCACCTAACGCGGGGCAACGCACCTCGAAGCCGTTGCCTTCCAGGTAGTAACTCAGCCCGCGTTTTACCGCCAGGTTAAGTTCGTAGTCGAGCCCCAGCGCGTCCAGAAAGCCGCTGCACAGCACCTGACTGCGCTGCAACGCCAACGCGGGCTCAGGGCTTAGAATCTCCAGCCCCAACTGGGTGAATTCACGATAGCGACCGGCTTGCGGCCGCTCATACCGGTAACACCGCGCCACATAGAAAAACATCGCCGACTCCTGCCCGCCCAGTAACTGCGCGTTGCGCTCCTGGAACAGCGCAGTGGCTTCCGGGATCAGGCAGCAGGGTCGGCCCGCCTTGTCATCGAAGGCCCACATCTGCCCGATGATTTCACTGCCGCCAGCTTTTTCGATAAACGTATCCTGGCCCCACAGGGCAGGCACGATGGCTTCTTCAGCGCCCGCTTCGATGAAGATAGCTCCGAAAACGGCCCTCTATCTCACGCATCGCTGCGGCTTCTTTACCCGTCACTATTCGGGTTCCACGTAGCATAGTCATGTGTTGTATCTCCATTATTTACAAGCAATAAAAAAGGCGCCGTGGGCGCCTTGGGTGGTGGTTCGTTGAGTGATCAGAGGTTCTGGTCAATCAGTGAGCGCAAGCAACCGCGGCACCTGGGGCAAGGTCCGTGGTGGTGGTGGCGGTTGCTTTGCGAAAATTGAGTCATGGGCGATCCTTGCACGGTTTCGGCACGCGTTACAAGCGGACTTTTACACCAACGGCGTCAACTGATTTAACTGCACAGCCGTCGGAAAACCCAACGTGCGATAGCGCGGCGGATACAGGCTGGCCGGCGTCAACAACTCACCCAGCTTAGCCTCCAGTTCATCCCACTCGACAACCTGGGTTTGGGCGGTCCCATCGGGCTGGATCTGCACCAACGCCACGCGGTCGGTCTTGGGCAGCAAGGTGTCGACCGTCTCTGTCCAGCTGCACATCGAGAAGGTCTTGCCGTTGCTGTCCTTCAACTCAAACAGCGTGTAGGTCGCTACAAACACGTCGATCTTCTGCTCTTCATGGATCGTGTCGAGCTGCTCTTTCTGCACATGGTAATTGCCTTGCAGCAGCCTGTGCTCAAGGCTTGCCATGCGCGCTTTGAGCGTTTCATCCTGACTGATGAAGGGCACGATCCGTTTATCGTCGTAGGTATAGACCTGGCTGGAAACCGCACGCCCGGCTTCCATAGCCTTGAAGCTGACCTCGACCATATGCCGAATGCCCTCTTCGTCCTTGTCTCCCGTCACCATCAGGATGTCGCGGGTCGGGATCATGAACACCGGGCGGCCTTTAATGGCCGCACGCTGCAGGACATCCGGCAGCAGTACACGGCTGGTGTCGTAGCCGTCATTCCAACGGCCAACGTAGAGGCCGGGCACAATTTCATCAAACGCATCCCAGGTTGCTTCACGCAGGTTGCTTACCGCCACCGCAAGCGCCTCGCCCAGGCTCACACCCCAATTTTCCTTCGGCCCCTCAGTGAGCGTGGACGTGGTTTCGGGGTAGTCGACTGCCAGCAAGGTCACGCAATCTTTGCCTAACGTTTGGTGGACCGTGGCGAAAGGCGCGTCCCAGCCTTCGCTGCGCACGTGATGCAGGCGAACTTCTTCGAGCATCGCCAGGTTACGAATCACCGGCCGTAACAGCAGCTTGACGTCTTCGAAGCTTTGCGGCGCTTCCTTTCTGTAGCTGAGCAGTGTCGATACGTAACCTTTCAACACATCAGATTTGTGCGCCTTGTCGGCACTCTGATAGTCACTGAATGCGTTGTGCAGGTTGAAGTAGCCGCCGTCGCCATGTTTGAGGCGGAACTCTTTGGGCACGTATTCGAGAGGCTCACTGAACCCGGCTTCGCGAGCAGCCTTGATGACTTTTTCAGCGAATGCGTCTTCGGTCAGGGGGCGAGTGAACAGTTTGTCGAGCAGGGAGCCGAACATGCGCAGGGTCCTCCATGGGTGCGGGCCGTCCATCATGGGCGGTGCAAGAGACCGGGTAAAGCACCGGCCTGAGTTGTGTGACCCTGCTCACTGTTGCCAGTTCAAGCCAGCAACTGCGTAATCCAGCGCGCCTGTTGCTCAATCTCCTGCACCTTCTGTTTCGGCACCGCCTGCCGCGCCTGCTCGAAGCTGGCCAGGGTCTTGTGCTTCTGGTGCAACATACGCTGCCACTTGGCCAGGAACACCGGGCTGCGCGCCTGCATTTGCAGCGGGCCGAAGTACAGCTGTTCGGCGCTGTAGGCCACCGGCTCAGCGCGCTCGGCAATGATGATCTCGTAGTAAAAGCGATTTTCCTGCAGCAACTCTTCAAGCAGGATGCGGTAGCCATTGTCCATCAACCATTGACGCAAAGGTTGCTCGCCGCCGTTGGGTTGCAGGATCAGGCGTTCCTGGCCGCTCAGGTGCGCCTTGCCGTTGTCGAGGATGTCACGAATGGTCTCGCCGCCCATGCCGCAGAGGCTGATCGCGGTGATCCCATCCCGCGGTTTGATCGCCGCCAGCCCATCCGCCAGGCGCACGCTAATGTGCTGCGCCAGGCCGTTGTCACGCACGGTGCGTTCGGCCGCGTGAAAGGGCGTGGTCGCCACCTCCCCCGCCACCGCCGCCGCGATCACGCCACGGCGCATCAAAGCAACCGGAAGGTAGCCGTGGTCCGAGCCGATATCGGCCAGGCGCGCACCCGCCGGCACGTTTGCCGCCACACGCTCCAGGCGCATGGACAATGTGTGTTCGTTCAACGTTTGTTCCTTATCAGTACAACATTACTCACCCGAAAAACGATCCCGGCTGTTGGTCAGGTGCAACACCATGGCGGCCCGTGCGGCGTCAGGGTCCTGGCGCTTGATCGCATTGAAGATCGCCTCATGCTCCAGGTTCGCTAATTGCCCCAGCTTGGCGAAGTCCGCGCCGCCGCGTTCGGCGCCTTTGACCTGGGTGCGCGGGATCATCGCACTGCCCAGGTGCTGCATGATTTCCGTGAAGAAGGTATTGCCGGTGGCCTCGGCGATCAGTTGGTGAAAGCGCTGGTCTTCTTCCACGCAGCTGTCGTTGTTGGCCAGCGAAGCTTGGTAGTCGTCCAGCGATTCGCGCATGCGCACCAGTTGCCCATCAGACCTGCGCAAGGCGGCCAGCGCCACGGCTTGTACTTCCAGGCCCAAGCGCAGCTCCAGCATGTTGCGCACGCTGGCGACCGTGTCCACATGCAAGCGCAAGCCTTGCTGGGCGTGTTGCGCCAGCACAAAGGTGCCGATGCCGTGGCGTGTCTCGACCAAACCTGACGCCTGCAACTTGGAGAGGGCTTCGCGCACCACCGTCCGGCTCACGCCGTGCTCAAGCACGATGGTGGACTCGGACGGCAGTTTTTCACCGGGTTTGAGCTGGCCGAGCAGGATGCGCTGGGTCAGCGCATCGACCACGCCTTGGGCCAGATTGTTGGAACGTCGGCGGACAAGGGTTCCGTTTTCAATGGGCATCGCGAGGGTCCACGGGGTTGGGCTGGAGGGAGCTTAACACCGCGCTTGGCGGCGACGTTGGGTTGATTGAAAAAACGCTCTACTTGTATGACAACCAATCTGAACACCCCATCACCCACTGCATGCCGTGATCGCTCTGGCGGGGATATTCAGATTCCCTCAACATGCCTTTAACACCAACAAACCCAAGCAAACACTGAGTAAATAACCAAAATAGCTATTCAACCATCGTGCTTATAAGAACAAATACACGCCGCTCCGCATTGCACAGCACAAAAAACAACTTGTATGATGTCTATCAACAAAACACGCAAACCCGCATAAAAATAATCAGGGGGAGTTTTGAATTGTGAACAATTCAAGCCATGCATCTGTCGCTCCACAAAGTGATTCAGTCCTCGCGCGTGCCGTGAGCAAAGTGAAGGGCCATGTGCTCCCACTGTTCGTGATCATGTTCATCCTCAACTACATCGACCGGGTCAATATCGGTTTCGTGCGCACGCACATGGAGCATGACCTGGGCATCGGCGCGGCGGCCTACGGCCTGGGTGCCGGGCTGTTCTTCATTGGCTACGCGCTGTTCGAAGTGCCCTCCAACATGCTGCTGCAAAAGGTCGGCGCGCGTATCTGGCTGACCCGCATCATGTTCACCTGGGGCATCGTCGCGACCTTGATGGCGTTCATCCAGAACGAAACCCAGTTCTACGTCCTGCGCTTCCTGCTCGGCGTAGCCGAAGCCGGGTTCTTCCCAGGCGTGATCTATTACTTCACCCGCTGGTTGCCTGGCGTGGAGCGCGGTAAAGCCATTGCGATCTTCCTGAGTGGTTCGGCGGTCGCGTCACTGATTTGCGGCCCATTGTCGGGCGTGCTGTTGCAGATCGAAGGCTTCGGCTTCCACGGCTGGCAATGGATGTTCGCCATCGAGGGCCTGGCATCCGTGGCGCTGGGGTTCTTTGTGTGGTTCTGGCTCGACTCCAAACCCCACGACGCCAAATGGCTGACCCGCGAAGAACAGGACACCTTGGTCGGCGCCATCGACCAGGAACAGCGCGAGCGAGAAGCGCTGACCACGGTCAAACCGACCCTCGGCAAGCTACTCAAAGACCGCCAGATCCTGCTGTTCTGCGCCCTGTACTTCTGCATCCAGCTGACGATTTACGCCGCGACATTCTGGCTGCCGAGCATCATCAAAAAGATGGGCGACCTGAGTGACGTGCAGGTCGGGTTCTTCAACTCGATCCCATGGCTGATCTCGATCATCGCCATGTACGCCTTCGCATCACTGTCGGGCAAGTTCAAGTTCCAACAGGCCTGGGTCGCCGCCGCGCTGTTGATTGCCGCCGCAGGCATGTTCATGTCCACCACCGGCGGGCCGATTTTCGCCTTTGTGGCGATCTGCTTTGCAGCCATCGGTTTCAAGTCCGCCTCGTCACTGTTTTGGCCAATCCCCCAGGGCTACCTGGATGTGCGCATCGCCGCCGCCGTGATCGCGTTGATCAACTCCATCGGCAACCTGGGCGGCTTCGTCGCGCCGACCACCTTTGGCTTCCTGGAACAGACCACCGGTTCGATCCAGGGCGGCCTCTACGGCCTGGCCGGCACCTCGGTGCTGGCGGCGATCCTGGTGTTCTTTGCCAAGACCTCGCCTTCTGCCGTATTGACCTCTCCGAGCGCTGTGCCAAAGGGCGCCGCCATCAGCAAACCTCTTTGAGCCTATTTAGGAACTTGCCATGAACACTCCCGTAGTCACCCATTTCCACGTCATCCCGGTGGCGGGCCACGACAGCATGCTGCTCAACCTGAGCGGCGCCCATGGGCCATTCTTTACCCGCAATATCGTGATTCTCAAGGACAGCAGCGGCAATACCGGCGTGGGCGAAGTGCCCGGCGGTGAACGCATCCGCGAAACCCTGGAAGACGCGCGTAGCCTGGTGGTCGGCCAGCCTATCGGCCAGTACCAGCGCATCCTCAACCAGATGCGCAGCACCTTTGCCTCTCGCGACGCCGCCGGGCGAGGCCTGCAAACCTTTGACCTGCGCATCACCATTCATGCCGTCACCGCCATGGAAGCCGCCCTGCTCGACCTGCTGGGTCAGTTCCTCGACGTGCCAGTGGCGGCTCTGCTGGGCGAAGGGCAGCAGCGCGATGCGGTGAAAATGCTCGGTTACCTGTTCTACGTCGGCGACCGCACAGCCACTGACCTGGCCTATCGCAACGAGGTAGACGCCGATGACGACTGGTTCCGCTTGCGTCATGAGCAAGCCATGACCGCCAAATCCGTGGTGCGCCTGGCCGAAGCCGCCAAGGCCAAATATGGCTTCAACGACTTCAAGCTCAAAGGCGGCGTCTTGAGTGGCGATGAAGAAATCGAAGCGGTCACCGCCCTGGCCGAACGCTTCCCGGATGCGCGCATCACCCTCGACCCGAACGGCGCGTGGTCACTCAAAGAAGCCATCCGCCTGTGCCGCGACCAACACCACGTACTCGCCTATGCCGAAGACCCGTGTGGCGCAGAAAACGGCTACTCGGGCCGCGAAGTCATGGCTGAATTCCGCCGCGCCACGGGCCTGAAAACCGCGACCAACATGATCGCCACCGACTGGCGCGAAATGGGCCACGCGATCCAACTGCAATCGGTGGACATTCCGCTGGCCGACCCACACTTCTGGACGATGCAAGGCTCGGTGCGCGTTGCGCAGATGTGCAATGAATGGGGCCTGACCTGGGGCTCGCACTCCAATAACCACTTCGATATTTCCCTGGCGATGTTTACCCAGGTCGCGGCCGCCGCACCGGGGGAAATCACCGCCATCGACACCCACTGGATCTGGCAGGACGGCCAGCACCTGACCAAAGAGCCGCTGAAAATCGAAGGCGGCTACGTCAAGGTGCCCACCAAGCCTGGGCTGGGCGTTGAGATCGATATGGACGCCGTGGCGAAAGCCCATGAAGTCTACAAAGGCATGGGCCTTGGGGCGCGGGATGACAGCGTGGCGATGCAGTTCTTGGTTCCGGGGTGGCGCTTCAATAACAAGCAGCCGTGCCTGGTGCGCTAAGGCTTAAGGGCAACGGAGGTCAATGTGGGAGCTGCTTTGTTATCGCTGATCAGGGCTTACCGACGACTGCTGGCTTAGCCCTTGCCGCCTGATTAACAGCCAACGGCTGCACAGTGAGCTCAACCCCTAACGCCAGCATCAGCTTCTGGACCGTCTCATAGCGCGTTTTCGAGCCGCCTTTGAGCGTCTTGTACAGGCTCTCCCGATTAACCCCCGCCGCCTCGGCAACCTTGTTCACACCTTGGGCTTTGGCGACCTCGGCAAGCGCCTTCATCAGGATTTGCGGGTCTTGCGACTTCATGCTTTGCGCCAGGTAAGCGCTGATGGTTTCAGGGCTGTCGAGAAAGCGCGAGGCCTCATAGACGCGGGTGCCGGATGTATCAAGATCGAGGATCGGCATGTCCTCGGGTTTGAATTTTGATTCGCTCATTTCATTGACCTCTCAGGGCATCGAGGATCTCTTTTGCCCGATTGATTCCTCGCTTCTGGTCGGTTTTATCGCTGCCCCAAAGCATCAGGTAAGCGGTGATCCCAGTGCGCACAAAGTAGATCCTGTAGCCGGGCCCGACAAAAACACGCATTTCACTCAGGCCTTCGCCGACGGGCTCGCAATCACCAAAGTTGTTGTCTTCGGCGCGGTCCAAACGGGCCAGAACAGCTGTTTTCCCCCAAATATCCTTCATACCGTCGAGCCATGTATCAAACTCCGGCGTCCTGCCGATCAAGTTAGTCACAGATTCACATGTAGCCTACTGGCTACTCCTTGCCGATGCTAGTTAATTTTTTGTTCCGGCGCGATCCGGAACAAAAACCCTAGCCCAGCCCCCGCACAATCAAGCTGTCGATACTATTAGCGCTTGTTTCCTTCACGTTTAAAGCGCCCGATCAAACAACGGCGTCACGTCATACCGCGGCTTCAACATCTGCGCATCCACCAGGAAATCCGCCGTGGCCTGGGCCTCGCTGGCGATCGTCGGCGAGGCTGGTCTGGGTGCTGGCGACCACCTTCACAGGAGCGCCATTGGCGGCCAGGCTGATCACCGGCGTGTCGCCGACAATGCGAGCACATGGCGCAGTATGTGATCGCCCACGACCAGCCGCTGCATGACGACGACCCGCAGGTGGCATTGGCGGAGTTGGAAGTGTGCCTGGCGGTGAACCCGGTGGTGGATGCGACACTTGCGGCGACCACCGCGCTGTTTGATGCGCTGGGCGCGAGCGCCACGGCGAGCAACAAGACACTGGACCGGTTGTGGCGCAATGCGCGCACGTTGGCGAACCATAATCCACGGGTGTACACGTCACGGATCGTCGGCAATTACCTGGTGAATGGAGAGTTGCCGCCGGCGCAGTGGCGAGTGGGTGTGGCCAAAGCTTGATGAAACAACACTGGAGCAGTGTTGCCGAGTCGGGGATTGGGTTCCGAGCGGGCGCTTACGGCCTCCGCCGAGTGGCTGCCAACACAATGATCGAGACCACCAAGGCCAAATGTGGGAGCTGTCGAGCTTCAGCGAGGCTGCGAAGGGATCACCGCGGTGCACCTGCCAGACCACAACACCCGAGCTTGGAGTAGATTTGTGGGGATCCCTCAGAATCTGTCCCCTTTTTAGCTGAAAATCAAAGCGTACGACCTAAAATCTCTTGAAAATCATCGGCTAAGTCACCAATCTCTATATCAGGATTAAGTACACTTAGCTGGTCCGCGGTCACATCTAGCGATGCAAATACTTCCTCAAGTACGATTGCATCAATGCTTTTTTCGTAATAGTCCTCAGCTAAACTCTTATAAGCCGCAATACCTCCCGCCAAAAAACCTAGCAGCGGATACTCTTTCAGCCGATCCGGCGACGCACACCACGATGGCTGCTTGACACCTCGCCCAAAAAAAAGACTTGAATTACCCGTAGAGAACGCTGGCTCAATATTAAATTGCTGAAACGCCTCGGGCATAGTATTCAAACATTCAGAAACATTAGGTAGAGGACAGCCACATATAACTTTTCCTGCAACACCTGCATCGGTAAAGTGCAAAAAACACTCACCCCCCCGAACCGTCCCTCATTGAGCCCATCATTTCTTTCCCCGCTCCATCCCAATTACAGTTGAATGAGAAATATCTATACTCCCACTCGGGCATGATTATGGCGTCCAACAATGCGAGCCCCTGAGCCACATATTTAACACGCTCAACTGAAGGCAGTTCATTTATATTTAGAATCGAATTATTCATCTAGGGCCACCTATTTGTCAGATTTAGCTCTATTCTCTTGCCGAGATAGAATCTGAGGATTTGAACTGCAATTTGCACCACCACATTTTTTTGGCTTTATATGGTCAAATTGCCACTCGTTAGGATCTGGAGTGACACCTCGCTGGCTTTATTGTGGTTTGACTAACACAGTACCACTAGGCAGAAAGAGGGGACAGATCTATTTATGCGACAACACAGCACTTTGAAAAAGAAAATAAATCTAAAAAGTAAATAAATCTGTCCCATTTTTACTTTGATGCCTGACGATTTGGCGTCTACGATTCACGCGGGCTGTCCTTGTTCTCGTGGTGTGTGTTCGCAACTATCACCGTAGACCAAGGACGGCCTTTTTTCATTTTTTTGTAGTCATATCAGCTGGTTAGCTGTTAAGTAAGTGCCATTCAAATCTGTCCGCTTTTTACTGTTCAGATAATCTTGCTAATTCATTGGCGGCGGCAGCCTCTTTTTGACCCTATTCAACCTTTCAGCGCTGGCAAAGACAGCACGTCATCGTAATTTGGCCAGTCTTCTCTGGCACGGTTGAGTACACCTTGCATCAACTCGTCCAACTCAAGCACTGGCTGCTCGGGCGGCAATTGATCAAAGGGCGCGGCCAGCAGCGGATGATCAATCTT
>NZ_VXCW01000023.1:0-45551 GCF_052850675.1 Pseudomonas sp. 1152_12
AGATGTGTATAAGAGACAGGACTGACCCACCGCATTCGCGAGCAAGCCCGCTCCCACAGTTGGATCTCGGTACATCAGACAGAGAGTGTGCTGCTGTGCTGTTGCCCTGCTTTTGCTTCAACCACTCAGGTCGGCTACTAGGCCGCCGTGCTCTTGCTTTTGATCTTAGGCGCCCCGTTAAACCACGATGGCCGGAGTGAGGGCATGCCGAGCCTAGGCGAGGCACCGAGTGGTGGGGCAAAGACTTTTTGCTTACTTTTGGGTCTTTCCAAAAGTGAGCCGCTGTAAGAGCGGAACCCTGCGAAGCCGTTACCGCAGCAACGGATATGTACTCAATCTACCTAAACCATCACAGGCTAAAAGCAACACAAAAAGTTGCGTAGATACCTATGCTGGAATAGCGGTATGTCAGCGATGAAATGTTACCTGGCCCACCGCTATCGCAGGCAAGCCAGTTCCCACAGTTTTATCGGTGTTGGGCTCTTAGCCTTTCAGTGCCAGCTCAATCAATTCATGCAGTTCTTCAACCGGCAACGGCGCACTGGCAAACAGGCTGCGATACACCGTGGGCGCGGCGATCAAATTCAGCAACCGATCCAGCGTCGGCAGCACATTAATGCTGCTCTGGTAGCGGTCGAGAATAATCTGCAACTGGCCCATCAGAATGTTGCTGCAATAATCCTTGGGATGGCTGCACTGCACGTCGCGCATCATGTTGCGCCCCAGCTCAGAGCTCATTTCATCCAGGTATTGCTCGCCCCACGCGCGCAAATCACCGCGCAGGGTGCCGGTGTTGGCGGGCTCGGTGTCCGGGCGCAGGCGCTCCAAGGCCACGTCGGCGAGCAGGGCGGACAAGTCGCCCCAGCGGCGGTAGATGGTCGAGGGCGTAACACCCGCGCGCGCAGCAATCATCGGCACGGTAACGCTGGAGCGCTCATGGGCTTCCAACAGTTCGCGCGCGGCGTTGTGCACTGACTCTTGAACCCGGGCACTGCGGCCCCCCGGGCGAAGGCCTTCTTTAATCGCCATGCGTAAAACCTTAACACAAAGAATTTGCTTTAAGCGCCTACCGGTAGCACACTCTGCAAAAGCGAAAAATTAGCTTTAGTGGAGTGTGCACATGCCTAGCGTCATTTCTCAACGTTCCAGCCTGGTGTTCCTGGTCATCACCATGTTGACCTTCCTCGCGGCGTCCAGCGCGCCGACGCCGCTGTATCAGGTTTACCAGGATAACCTGCATTTCTCCGCAGCGATGCTGACGGTAATCTTCGGTGTGTATGCCGTGAGTTTGCTGGCGGCGCTGCTAACCGTGGGTTCGCTGTCGGACCACGTGGGGCGCAAGCCGGTGATTTTCGTCGCACTTATCCTCAATAGTGTGTCGATGCTGTTGTTTATCAACGCTGACAGCACCGCCTACCTGATTGGCGCCCGAGCGCTGCAAGGTTTCGCCACTGGCACGGCAACGGCGGTGCTGGCGGCAACGCTGCTGGACACCGATCGCCTGCGTGGTCCGATGCTCAATAGCCTTGCGCCGCTACTGGGTATGGCCAGCGGCGCCTTGGGCAGCGGCTTACTGGTGGAATACGCCCCACGCCCGACCCAATTGATTTACTTCACGTTGCTGGGCTTGATGCTGCTGCAGGCGCTCTATGTGTGGCGTTTGCCGGAAACCGTTAGCCGCGCTCCAGGTGCTCTGAAGTCGCTGGCGCCCACCCTGCATGTGCCCGCGCAAGCGCGTCGGGCCTTGTGGCTGGCGATGCCGCTGAATGTGGCCGTGTGGGCACTGGGTGGGTTCTTTTCCTCTTTGGCTCCCTCGCTGGTGCGGTCTGCAACCGGCTCGACGTCGCACTTGATCGGAGGCGGCCTGGTTGCGGTCGTGACCTTGAGCGGTGCGGTTATGATTTACAGCCTGCGCGAGCGCGCGGCAGACAAGGTCATGCGCCTGTCGGCGGTGCTGTTGGCGATGGGCGTGGCGTTGCTGCTGGTAGCAGTGCAGAGCGCCAGCCTGTGGCTGTTCTTCGCGGCCAGTGTGATAGCAGGTTTGGGCTTCGGCGGCGGTTTCATGGGCAGTGTGCGCAGTATCGTGAGCTTGGCATTGCCCCATGAGCGGGCGGGGTTGATGTCGGCGTTTTATGTCTTGAGCTATTTGGCGTTCTGCGTGCCCGCGCTGCTGGCGGGTAACCTGAGCCGGGTGTTTGGCCTGATCGCCACCAGCGATGGCTACGGCGCCGTGCTCATCGTGCTGGCCCTGAGTGCCTTGGCCGGTTTGCTGCTACAGGATTCGGCAAGGGCCAAAGTTGCGACGTAGCCAGCGTCTATATATTGGTAAAGTAGATAACAGTTAGAGATATTACCCGTTATATAGATATTCGGTCAGGTTCTATGATGGTCTCAACCTCATGCGAGGAAGAGGATTACCAACATGCCGTGCTCGAATACCGTTACCTATAAACCCTTCAGTCATCTGACCCGCCCACGGGAAGTGATTCGCCAGTTCACCCCCAACTGGTTTGCCGCGACCATGGGCACCGGCGTGCTGGCTCTTGCCCTGGCCCAATTGCCGATCAATCTGCCCGGTCTGCCAGCGATTGCCGAAGGGCTGTGGCTGTTCACCATCGGCCTGTTTGTGCTGTTCAGCGTGTTGTACGCGGCTCGCTGGCTGATGTTTTTCCACGAGGCGCGGCGAATCTTCGGGCACTCCACGGTATCGATGTTCTTCGGCACTATTCCCATGGGGCTGGCGACGATCATCAATGGCTTGCTGCTGTTTGGTCTGCCGCGCTGGGGCGCCGATGTGGTGCCGTTGGCCGAGGCCTTGTGGTGGCTGGACGTGGCGATGGCCCTGGCGTGCGGCGTGTTGATTCCGTTCATGATGTTTACTCGTCAAGAGCACAGCATCGACCAGATGACCGCTGTGTGGCTGTTGCCGGTAGTCGCTGCGGAAGTCGCCGCCGCCAGCGGTGGCCTGCTGGCGCCGCACCTGGCCGACGCGCACTCGCAACTGGTGATGTTGGTGACCAGCTACGTGCTGTGGGCATTTTCGCTGCCGGTGGCGTTCAGCATCCTCACCATCCTGATGCTGCGCATGGCCTTGCATAAACTGCCTCACGCCAACATGGCCGCGTCGAGCTGGCTGGCCCTCGGGCCTATCGGTACCGGTGCCCTCGGCATGCTGTTGCTGGGTGGCGACGCGCCGTTGATCTTCGCGGCCAATGGCTTGCCAGGCGTGGGCGAGATGGCCAATGGCCTTGGCCTGGTGGCCGGCATCACCCTGTGGGGTTTTGGCCTATGGTGGATGCTGATCGCCGTGTTGATCACCCTGCGTTACCTGCGCGCGGGTATCCCGTTCAACCTTGGCTGGTGGGGCTTTACCTTCCCGTTGGGCGTCTATGCCTTGGCCACGCTTAAGCTTGCGAGCGTGCTGCACCTGGTTTTCTTCAGCTTGTTTGGCTGCGTATTGGTGATGGCCTTGGCGCTGATGTGGCTGATCGTCGCCACGCGCACGGTGCTGGGCGCCTATAAAGGTGAGCTTTTTGTATCACCCTGTATTGCTGGACTAGGGAATAAGTAAGCGGGATTAGGTAAAGTCGTGGCCTGAAGACCAACAACAGCCTACAGGCCACGCAGGAACACGGACGATGAGCCACCCCTCACAATTCACCTTGCTGCGCACACGGCGCTTCCTGCCGTTTTTCATTACCCAGCTACTGGGCGCTTTCAACGACAACCTCTTCAAGCAATCGCTGATCCTGGCCATTCTCTATAAGCTCACCATCGACGGAGACCGCTCCATCTGGGTCAACCTGTGCGCTTTGCTGTTTATCCTGCCGTTCTTCCTGTTCTCGGCGCTGGCCGGGCAGTTTGGCGAGAAATTCAATAAGGACGCGCTGATCCGCGCGATTAAGGTCGGCGAGATCGTGATCATGGCCGTCGGCGCCACGGGTTTTTTGTTCAATCACCTGGAACTGATGCTGCTGGCGCTGTTTGCGATGGGCACGCACTCGGCACTGTTCGGCCCGGTGAAGTACTCGATCATGCCTCAGGCGTTGCACGACGATGAATTGGTGGGTGGCAATGGCCTGGTAGAGATGGGCACGTTCCTGGCGATCCTGGCTGGCACCATTGGTGCCGGGGTCATGATGTCGTCTACCCATTACGCACCGATAGTCGCGACGGCCATTGTCGGTGTGGCGCTGCTGGGCTACCTCGCCAGCCGCAGCATTCCGCGCGCGGCGGCATCTACGCCAGGGCTACGCCTGAACTGGAACATTTTCAGCGAGTCCTGGGCCACCTTGCGCCTGGGCCTGGGGCAGACGCCGGCGGTGTCGCGCTCGATTGTCGGCAACTCGTGGTTCTGGTTTGTCGGCGCGATCTACCTGACCCAAATCCCGGCCTACGCCAAGGCATGGCTGTACGGCGACGAAACCGTGGTAACACTGATCCTCACCGTGTTTTCGGTGGGTATCGCGCTGGGCTCGATGCTCTGCGAAAAGCTCTCTGGGCGTAAGGTGGAAATCGGCTTGGTGCCGTTCGGTTCATTTGGCCTGACGGTCTTCGGTTTGCTGCTGTGGTGGCACTCCGGCGGGTTCCCGCAGAACGTCCAGGCCAACGACTGGCTGGCTGTGCTCAGTTACGGCCAGGCCTGGTGGGTGTTGTTCGATATCCTTGGTTTGGGCGTGTTCGGCGGTTTCTATATTGTGCCGCTGTACGCGCTGATCCAGTCGCGTACCGCCGAGAATGAGCGCGCGCGGGTGATCGCGGCTAACAACATTCTCAATGCGCTGTTCATGGTGGTCTCGGCCATCGTATCGATCCTGCTGCTGAGCGTGGCCAAGCTGTCGATCCCCGAATTGTTCCTGGTGGTGTCGCTGCTCAACATCGCGGTCAACACCTACATCTTCAAGATCGTCCCCGAGTTCACCATGCGTTTCATGATCTGGCTGCTCAGCCATTCCATGTACCGTGTGGAGCACCGCAACCTTGAGCTGATTCCGGAGGAAGGCGCGGCATTGCTGGTGTGCAACCACGTGTCGTTTGTCGATGCGTTGCTGATTGGTGGCGCGGTGCGTCGGCCGATTCGCTTTGTGATGTATTACAAGATCTACCGGTTGCCGGTGCTCAACTTTATCTTCCGCACCGCCGGAGCGATTCCGATTGCCGGGCGTCACGAGGATATTCAGATCTACGAGAAGGCCTTCATACGGATTGCCCAGTACCTGAAGGAAGGGGAGTTGGTGTGCATCTTCCCGGAAGGCAAGCTGACCGCCGATGGTGAGATGAACGAGTTTCGTGGCGGGCTCACGCGCATTCTGGAGGAGACCCCGGTGCCGGTGATTCCGATGGCCTTGCAGGGGTTGTGGGGGAGCTTTTTCAGTCGCGATCCGAACAAGGGGTTCTTTCACCGCATCTGGTCGCATGTGACCTTGGTGGCCGGTGAGCCTGTTGCGGTGGAGGCCGCGACGCCTGCGCAGTTGCAGGAGCGGGTAGGTGGGTTGCGGGGGAGTATTCGGTAGTTTGATCTTTCCCACGCAGAGCGTGGGAAAGATCGGGTGCCTAAGCGCTGATCTTGAGGCCGACCAGCCCGCAAATAATCAACGCCACACTGGCCAACCGAAACAACGCCATGGATTCGCCAAACAGGATAATCCCGGCGATCACCGTGCCCACTGCGCCCACACCCGTCCAGATGGCGTAGGCGGTGCCCAGCGGCAGTTCCTTCATGGCCAGGCCCAGCAGGCCGAGGCTGACGGCCATGGCGGCAATCGTCAGGGCGGTCGGCAGCGGCTTGCTGAAACCGTCGGTGTACTTCAAACCGACCGCCCAGCCGACTTCAAACAGCCCGGCAAAAAACAGAATGATCCAGGACATGATGACCTCTCTTCTAAAAGTGGGGTCGTCCCCTGATAAGCGCTGTACAGCGTCGCGGGGTCGTCCCCGCGACGCTCGGTAGAGTGCCGAAAATTGATCAGGCGATCAAGTTTCTGGCGTGTTCTGCAGTGCGCGGTGATCATCCTTTTCGCTCATGCGGCGCAAATAAGTCGACAGCAACGCCCCCGAAATATTGTGCCAGACGCTGAACAGCGCGCTTGGCACCGCCGCCAACGGCGAAAAGTGTGCACTGGCCAACGCGGCGCCCAGCCCGGAGTTCTGCATGCCCACTTCCAACGCCAGCGACTTGCGTTGCGCCAACGGCAGCTTGAACAGTCGGCCGGTGAAGTAGCCCAACAAGTAGCCGAAGCTGTTGTGCAACATCACCACGGCCATGATCAGCAGGCCCGACTCGGCGATCTTCGCCTGGCTGGCGGCAACCACTGCCGCGACGATGATCACGATGCTCACCACCGACACCAATGGCAGCACCTCCACCGCATGACGGACCCGCCCGCCAAGCACGCGTTGCGCGACCACGCCGAGCACGATCGGCAGCAGCACCACTTGCAGGATCGACCAGAACAACTCCATGAACGACACCGGCAGCCAGGCCGAGGCCAGTAGCCAAATCAGCGCCGGCGTCAGCAGTGGGGCGAGTAGGGTGGTGACGGCGGCAATCGCTACCGACAGCGCCAGGTCGCCACGGGCCAGCCAGGTCATCACGTTGGACGAGGTGCCGCTTGGGCAGCAACCGACGAGGATCACGCCGACGGCAATTTCAGGCGGCAGGCGAAAGGCCTGGCAGAGCAACCAGGCCACGCCGGGCATGATTACAAAGTGTGCGACCACGCCCAGGGCCACACGCCACGGGTGGCGAGCGACCTCGGCGAAGTCTTCAAGTTTGAGGGTCAGCCCCATGCCGAACATCACCAGGCCCAGCAGCGGCACGATGGCACCTTTGAGGCCGAGGAACCAGCCGGGCTCAAGGAAGGCGAGCACCGCGAAAATCAACACCCAGTAGGCGAAGGTATTGCCGACGAAGCGGCTCAAGGCGGTGAGTGCGCGCATGGGGGATGTCCTTGTTATTAGATTTCGTAAGTGCAAATGCAATCAAATGTGGGAGCTGGCTTGCCTGCGATGGCGTCAACTCGATCTAACTGAAGACCGAGGTGCCTGCATCGCGGGCAAGCCCGGCTCCCACATTTTGATCTTCACATGGCTTTAGATACCCTGCGGCGTCTCTTCACCGCCCAGCGCTTCAACCAGCGCTGGCAGGAATTCGCCAAACGTCAGCATCATCAGGGTAAAACTGGCGTCCAGTTGGCCCAGAGCCTCGTCGCCGCCGTCCTGTTCGGCCTGATCCTGCAGCAGGTCTTCGAACTTCAGGCGCTTGACGGTCATCTTGTCGTCGAGCATGAAGGACAATTTGTCCTGCCAGGCCAAGGACAATTGGGTCACGACTTTGCCGGTGGTCAGGTGCAGCTGGATTTCTTCGCCGGTCAGGTCCTGGCGCTTGCAACGCACAATGCCGCCGTCTTCATGGGTGTCGCGCAGTTCGCATTCGTCGAGGACGAAGAATTCATCGGCCGGCTTCTGGGTGGTAACCCAGTCGGTCATGATCGCGGTTGGCGCAGTTTTCACCGTGAGCGGGCGAACCGGCAGAGTGCCGATCACTTCACGCAAGGTCGACAGCAGGTCTTCGGCGCGCTTCGGGCTTGCCGAGTTGACCAGGATCAGGCCCTGTTTCGGCGCGATGGCGGCGAAGGTCGACGAACGACGAATAAAGGCGCGCGGCAGGAACGCCTGGATGATTTCATCCTTGATCTGATCGCGTTCCTTTTTATAGACCTTGCGCATTTGCTCGGCCTCGATCTCTTCGACTTTTTCTTTGAGTGCGTCACGCACCACGCTACCCGGCAGGATACGTTCTTCCTTGCGCGCGGCGATCAGCAGGAAGTCGCCGCTGACGTGCACAAGGGGAGCGTCTTCACCTTTGCCGAAAGGGGCGACGAAACCGTAAGTGGTCAACTCCTGGCTGGCACACGGGCGTGCGAGTTTGGTGGCCATGGCCGCTTCCAACGCCTCGGCATCAACAGGCAGATCTTGGGTCAGGCGATAGATAAGCAGGTTCTTGAACCACATGGGGTGAGTCTCTCCTTTATACAAAGGAGGGCATTATTCTCTTGATCCGGGCTGAGGCCAACCCTGCCTAAGCCATTGGAAGCGCTGAAAAAAAAGATTTAAGAAAGTGCTTGCCAGACTTAAGGTCGCTCCGTAGAATGCGCGCCACACCGAAGCGAAGGGTGATTAGCTCAGCTGGGAGAGCGTCTGCCTTACAAGCAGAATGTCGGCGGTTCGATCCCGTCATCACCCACCATTCGTTTTATGTGTTACGCGCAGCGGTAGTTCAGTCGGTTAGAATACCGGCCTGTCACGCCGGGGGTCGCGGGTTCGAGTCCCGTCCGCTGCGCCATATTCGGTTACCTGGACCACTGAACACCAGGTCGCCACAAGAAGCCCGTTCATTGAGCGTAATGCTGTTAACTTAAGCATTTTAGCCAAAACGGGCTTCATCCGAAAATCCGATGCCAGACCTCTGGCATCGGATTTTTTATGCCTGTTCAACAGGACCTGCTCGACCTCGGCGACCTCGGCGACCTTTTCAACTTCTGCGACCTAAGTACCTTTACTCAAAATACCCCCATTGAGTGGGTTGCGTCTGCGCGGGATCTATCCAGTCAGGCCACTATTCGTCGGCGTCGTTTGCCCACCGATCAGTTGTTGGCCCGAAGCGGCGTCATTGAAGCTCGCAAGCGACTAGGGGCCGACATTAGGGCCTTACCGGCGCAGTGAAATGCGCTTGGCCGATGAGTTTTTGCAACAGATCCCGGATCGCTCGGTAACGCTATTAATTGCGCCTGCCCACGGCGCTGACCTTGAACACTATGGAAGCCATGCTCAGGGCTGCGATTGATGGCCATGGTATTGCCTACGTGCTGGACTTTCTGGCCAGCGACGCGTTGGCCCAAGCATAGCTGGAAGCCGTGTTGGACGGGCACTCCGACGATCAGGGCCAGATCTGGGCGCTGTGACCCTCCAGTCGGCAGCTCTCGCCAAAAAACCGTGTGTTTGTGGACGTTGCTGCCGAACGTCTTTTTGCACATCCCTGAATCGGCAGCGGATAGGTATTGGCCAGACGAACGAAAAGAAGGGACATCCCGGGGTAGGGTATCCCTTGAAAAACTGGGTTCTGCTGATTTCAGTGATCAGCTTTTTTGGTTTTCTTTTTCTTTTCGCCGCGGGTGGCGAGGTGCTCGAAGCAAAACGCGGTGGTGCCGAAGAGCGCAATCATTGACAGGACGAGCATGCCTAACGTTGAACTTTCCACGATGACTTCCTACGGGTTTTTGGGGTAGGCAGTGACGGTAAAGTGTGTGGTTTAGTTGCTCAATAGGGACGACGTAATCGTTATGGGGAACCTGGAATCTATACGCGTCTTTTGCGAGCGGTCGGGCATATCCATTATTTAGGTAAGGGATATTTATTCAGTCCAAACCTCATAAGTTACGGCTATGCCGATAGTCACTAACAGCCTCATACACCGCCTTGCGCAACCGATTAATCCCCCCGATCGGCCGATGCGCCTGCACCCCGAACCAAGGATTAAACGACTGGTTATCGCAAGCGAGATTCAACGCCGGCGTATCAAAATCCTGCGCGGGAATCCGCACCTTGGCCACCGTTTCATAAGGCGCATCACTTTCTTTCCACTCAATGCTGGTGTCTTCAATCGGCATGAATTTCTGAGGATTCTGCCGCTGAATCTGCAACACAAAACACGCCGGCACGCGGTCGGTGGACAGTTGCTGGATCAGTGCACTGCGCAGAAAATTCGGCAGGTCCTGATTCTGCTTGGGCAGCACATATTCAGGGCAACTCTGTGGGTCGGGTGCCACACGAAACTTGGCATTTGCCGCGCCAAATTTGTAGGGCGAAACCGAAAAGTACGTCGTCTGCGTCGGGCTCGCCGGAGCGGGCGCCAGGGTGGCCAGGGCGATAAACAGGTGGCGAACTTGCCAACTGCGTGGGTCGGCTGTGGGGAAGAACGCCAGCACTTTTTTACCGTCAGCCTGGGCGCCGATGTTCTGCGCGTATTCGGCCACATCGCTGACAAAAAAGTTCGGGTGGCTGAACATCACAAAGTCTTGTTCGGTGCGCGTTTGTTGGTCGGCCATCAACTGTTTGCCTGGCACATCCAGCAGCTTGATCGCCATGCCACGCGCATCGCGGATGCTGTCGAACTGCGGGTAGGCGTTGCCGTTGGACAAACGCATGACGGCCTCCCAGGTTTTGCCAGGTTCGGCGAACACACCTTGGCGCAATGCCGGGTCGAGCCCCGCCACCACGCTGACTTCGGCCTTCACGCAGCCGTGAGCCTTGGCATGCGCATCGCGCAGGTAGCGCGTGCCTTCGCGGTGCTGATCGACGATGCGCACCGCCGTCTGGATGATGCCCTGGGTCATGGCCGCTTCACCCGGTGGGATCTGTTCGTCCGGCGACACCGCGCCGCTGTGTTGCCAGGCAAACCACGCAGTGGCTGCCAGCCAGCCCAGCAGTCCGAGGCCTACCAGCCACAATAGGGTTTTACCCAGAAACGCGCCGAGGCGCAGCCACAGACGCACGAGCATCGAAGGTTCCTTGTATTGCGATCGGATAATCATGGCAACTGTTGCTCCAGCGGGCCGCCCAGCACTTTGAGGTATTCCAGCAGCGCCCAGCGTTCCTGCGGCAGCAGGCTGCGGCCGATCACGCCGTTGCCACGCTTGCCAGCACGGAATTCGTGGCCGCTGTTGTGGTTGCCGGTGAGGGTGGTGTTGAACAAAAAGGCATTCTTGAATGCGCCCGTCTCGAAGCCCAGGTGGCGCGGGTTGTAGTTGAGCGTGCCTTTATAGAAGGAGGTGCTGCGCTCGTCCTGGGGCGAGAGTAATTGGTAGATCGTTGGCACCGAGCCGTTGTGCAGAAACGGCGGCGTGGCCCAGATACCGGCCAGTGGCCTCGCCTTATACGCGCGCAACTCGCGCACCCCGATGGGCAGCCCGAAACCGTCCAGGCTTGGGCGCTCGGCCGGGGTCACGTTGGCAGCGCGGTAGGCGTGGTCTTCGACGAAGGCGGTGACATACGCCAAGCCTTGCGCCACCGACATTTTGTGCAGGTCCAACGGAACGGTGGGCGTGGGGTGCAATTCGACGTTGAGTTTGGCCAATTCCGCCGGGTCCCATTGCAGCGCGCTGAGGTCATAGCGCTGGTCGGCGATGTTGCTGGCGGTGCCGGGGTCGGTGCCGATGTACTCCACAGGGAGCATTTTAAGTTGTTGTACTGGGCGGCCATTGACCTGGCTGACGGCGGGCACATGGCAACCGGCGCAGTTCTCGGCGAACAATGCGCGGCCTTGAGCGGCGAGGGGTTTGTCGACAGCGCCGAACAAGTGTTCCGGCCAGGTCGGCGGCTTGAGGCGTTGCAGGGTTTCTTCGATCAGGTTGAGGTCGCGCGCACGTACGCTGGAAGGGTAGCGCGCCTCGCCTTGAAGAGGCTGACCGGCACTGTCGAAGAAGTCCAGCGTGGCACCGACGCCGAGGGCTTCGCCGATGTTGCGCGCCATCGGTTGTTGGGCCGAACCGTTCCACTGCACCCAGTCGAAGGTCCAAATGTCCCACAAATGCGGGTAGTCCACCGGCGCATTGGCAACGCGATAATTCTCTGCGGAGATGGCGTCGCCGAAACTGGCATTGGCGATGCGGCCAAACGCATCGGTGCGGCCCGGGCCTTCTTCGGTGGGGTAGAGGCCTCGATGGGTGTCGTTCCAGGCGACTTTGAGGAACTGGTTCAGCGACTGTTTTAAGTCCTGACGCAGTTGCTGTTTGGTGTGATCATCATAGTCGTGGCCGAGTACATTATGGGCGAAGCGGTCGAACTTCCATGGTGTGTAATAAGTGGCGGCGAGACTGGCCACCAGCGCCTGGCCGAAGCTGCCCCCGCGTAAGGTGGGCACGCTGGAAGGCAGCACATGCTGGGCCGAACCGCCGTCGATGCGCAGAGCCTGACCCTTGAAATGCAACTCACCGGTGTGGCAAGCGGCGCAGGTGATATCCAGGTATTCAACCGTGCTGCCAGCGTTCTGGTGCCGGGCGAAACCTACTGGTAGGTTGCCGGGGTTTTGCACGCTGGGGAGTTGTTTGGGGTCGACCAGAAAACCGAAGCGCGCCAGGTAGTCGGGGGTGGCAAAGCGCTGGTCCGAGAAGGGCAGTTCCAACGCAGTGAACCAGTCGTAATGCAGGCCTTTTACTTGAGTGCCTTGTGGCGTGAAGTAGTAGGTCTGGCGGTCGGCGGCACTCCATTGGTCCTGGTAGTGCACCTGCTCTACGGGCACGTAGTCCGGCAGCTTGGGGTTGGCGGTGTAATAGAGCACCACGGCGAGGAGCAGGCCGAGTGCTATCAGTGTCAGAAGCAAAACACGGGAAAAAATGCGCAAGATAACTATCCTTGTCGAGTTGTGGCGTTGTTATGCCACTACGCCATAGTCGCAGCAAGTGGCCATTAGCCTGGTTGCAGGCAGTCCCGCGATCCGTCGCGGGCCTCCATAATGAATGAAAATGCTTTTAAACACGTGAACTTATCAGAAGTTTCCTGCTCACATGCCGGTAGCCATTGGTCGTGGCCGCCTGATAAGCTCGCGACTTTATTCGATTGCCCTTTTGGCGCATGAACAAGGAAATAGCATGAAACAGCATCGGTTGGCGGCGGCGGTGGCCCTGGTTAGCCTGGTACTTGCGGGTTGTGATTCGCAGACCAGCGTAGAGCTGAAAACCCCGGCGCAGAAAGCTTCCTACGGTATTGGCCTGAACATGGGCAAAAGTCTTGCCCAAGAAGGCATGGATGACCTGGACTCCAAAGCGGTAGCCCAAGGCATCGAAGATGCCGTTGGCAAGAAAGAACAGAAGCTGAAAGACGACGAACTGGTTGAAGCGTTTGCCGCACTGCAGAAGCGTGCAGAAGAACGTATGACCAAAATGAGTGAAGAGTCGGCAGCCGCCGGCAAGAAATTCCTCGAAGAAAACGCCAAGAAAGACGGCGTAGTTACTACTCCTTCCGGTCTGCAGTACAAGATCGTGAAGAAAGCCGATGGCGCTCAGCCTAAGCCGACCGACGTGGTGACTGTTCACTACACCGGCAAACTCACCAACGGCACTACCTTTGACAGCTCCGTGGATCGTGGTAGCCCGATTGACCTGCCGGTCAGCGGCGTGATCCCAGGTTGGGTCGAAGGTCTGCAACTGATGCACGTTGGCGAGAAGGTCGAGTTGTACATCCCGTCCGACCTGGCCTACGGCGCTCAGAGCCCGAGCCCGGCGATTCCAGCCAACTCCGTGCTGGTATTCGACTTGGAACTGCTGGGTATCAAGGATCCAGCCAAAGCTGACGCCCCTGCTGCACCTGCGGTTCCAGCTGCCAAGAAGTAATCGGCAACTGAACTGACAACGCCCCGTTTCGACGGGGCGTTGTCGTATCTGGCATAAGGTAAATGATTGTTCCCACGCTTTGCGTGGGATACATCCTGTGACGCTTCGCGTCATACATTGCTGGATTTAAGCCTTGTGCCGACATCAAAACGCGGAGCGTCCGGGGCGGCACTCCAACGCAGAGCGTGGTGATGCTCGTAGAAACCTCTGCAAATTCAAACGAACCCCAGCAAGCTGAAACAGTCTGATATGAGACTCGAGCACGGGTATCCGCAGATCAACGCCAAGTCAATGAAATCTTGGGTTTTTTTTATGTGCGCAAAAAACGCCCGATCTGACTGCAAGCCTTGTAATCCCTGGCTTTCAGCTGATAAAACAGGCTCTGTTCACAAGGTTATCCACAATTTGTGTGGATAACCTTTTAAGTCGCCTGGAACTGGAGTGACGAATGAAACCACCCTTCAATTTCACCCGATTCCTGCCCATGGCCGCTCGCTTGCTGGGCCGTGGGCGTTTGCCGACCCTACTGTTTGCGGTCGCCGCCAAAGGCTCAAGCCAAGGCAACCGCCTGGGTAAGCTCAAGGATGATCTCAAGTTGCTCCAGGCTCTGTGCTTGGCGTACTGGCGCGGTGAGTACCGAGCAATCAGCCCCAAGGCGTTGATCTCGGTAGTAGCGGGGCTGATGTACTTTCTTAGCCCGATTGACGCGATCCCGGACTTCATCCCGGTGTTCGGTATGCTCGACGACATCGCGGTGCTGGCATGGGTCATGAAGACCCTGGATGGCGAATTGAGCGCTTTTCGCGCGTGGCGCGACGCCCTGCGCCCGGAGAAGCTCGCGGTGGTTGAGCGCTTACCTGCGACGCCTGCGCTGCTGGCCCAGGAGAACTCGCAAAAAAACGCATGACGCGGCTATCCCCTGCGACCTTTGTGGCTGTTAGGATTACAATCCTAAGGAAAGAGCTTACTTAGTGAGTGTTGTTATCCTACGGGGCAGTCATGGATATTCAGATAATTTCACGCGATGGCGAACCCGAATATGCGGTTTTGCCATGGGAACAGTACCAGGCGCTACTAAAAGCAGCCGGTCAGCAACAGCCTACGCTAACGCCTTCTTCTACTTCTCAGCCCGCCCCCGATCAGGCAGTGCGCCCGCTCGCGGACCTGAGCGCGCTGCGTGAAGCTAAGGGCTTGGCCATTGAAACACTGGCGCGCACCGTAGGTATCAGCCCCTCGTATCTGGGATTGATTGAGAGTGGTGAACGCCAGCCGGATGCCGCCATACGTCGCAGCCTGGCCTGGGAATTGGGTGTGGCAGGTTGGAGGGATGAATCTTGAGCCTACGTATCAGTCGTCAACACTGGGATGGGTTACTCAACGAACTGGACCAGGCGCGCCGCCAGCGCCATTTGCTGACCTACCGTGCGCTGCTGGAGCGCTTGCAGTTTCCCACGCCAGCCATGCAAACCCTGGCCGCCGCCCTCGAGCATCTGGCCGCGATCGACGCCAAAGCCTCGCAGCCGTTGCGCAGCTCGCTGGTGATCAGCCAGGGCGCCAGTCGCCTGCCACGTACCGGTTTTTTCGAGTGTGTAGAGCGCCTGGGGCGTTTCAGCGGGCCATCCGATGGCGTGGCCGCTGCATCCTGGCATGCCTCGGAAGTGGTGCGGGTGTTCGAGTACGAGTACCCGGAGTCTGCCGAGGCCTAAGCCTGCGCCAGTACCTGGAGACTGTCGATCACATGAATGCTATAGCCGGCGATGTCCTTGGCGTGGTGCTTGGCCTGCGAGGCCAGCTCCGCCAACTGGCTGGCATCCAGTTGTGAACAGGCTTGTGGATGTAAATGCACCACGCCGATCGACAGTGACAGCAAGGCAAACTCCTGACGAACGCCCTGGCGGTTCAATGCCACGAAGCACCCTGCATCGAGGTGTTCTGCGCGGTAGAAGCGTCGGCATTGGGTATGGAAGTCATCCAGCAACTGGTTGAGCCGCTTGCGCCAATCCTGCGGACCGAGCACCAGTAAAAAGTCATCACCGCCGATGTGCCCGACAAAGTCGCGGCTGGGGTCTACCCGGTCGTTCAGGCATTGCGCCAGGCACAGCAACACCTCATCCCCGCGCCCGTAGCCGTAGATATCATTGAAGGATGCTGTTTTGTGAAAAAATAGCTTGTGACCTTAGGTCTCTATGACGCTGCTCAAGATAATGCGGCAATGAAAATTTGGATGGAACTGAAAATTGAATAGTACGCAGGATTGCAATCTCAAACTGACTCGCCTTCAGCGTTTCGCCAAGTGGCTTCTGGATAAAAACTCTGTATTTTGCTCAACAGCATCTAGGAGCCAAAAACTATATGCTTTTGGTTACTCTATCGCACTTAGTGTGATTGTAATGCGGCTTGCCGGGTTTGATAGTGGTCTTAACATTTTGTATTTTATAATGCTGATGTTGGGGCTCGGAGTTACTTCTGATCTTATCATGGTTTATAAGAGAATTTGGGAGGCTACTTTAGGGAAGGCGTTTTTGCTAATAGCCTACTTCCTGCTTTCTAATATCGCCCTTGGACTGTCGGAGAATGCTATAAATATAGTGACGAAGGCAGACTTCATATCAGTTGTATATACGAAGGCGATACTCACGGTGATAATGATTCCATTGTTCGCGTGGGGTATTTCAGTTTTTTTAATGACTATGAGTTTTGTGTTTCTTCCGATAATTTTTATGTTTTTGGTAATGGGTAAGGATTTGGCTCAAAATCCATGCTTTAGTTTTGTCGGAAGTATCTTTAGCAATTATCTTGCTAAGACAACTTTGGCTGCTCGTTTCATTGCATTTTTATTGCTTTTTGGGTTTGTAAAGGCTGAGGGGCAGGAGTGGGCTCGCGGCTATGATAGTTTTTTGGATAAACAATTGCCGTTTTCATTGTTCTTGTTAGAGGGTAAGAAATTTACAAGCTGTACGTTGGATGAGAAGGAACGAGGTATAAAGGGAGAGGATGGGCGTTATTTAATTATAAAGGAAGGTGTGGAGGGGTATTCATTTAGGACTGAGTATTGTAAAAAATAAAGTAGTGATACTGGCGTCAGGCACTAAAGTGCCTGACACTATTTACTCATTAGGTGATGTATTGGGCAAGTCAGCTGGAAAGAGTCCTTTTTATAAAATCTTGATAGTATGATGGGAAGTCGCTCACGCAGTTGGTTAAAGCTTTTCCAGAGTTTTTAATTCGAATGCTAATTGAATCATTGGACTGGACCAGAACGCTCGATAAAACCTGAGCAATGTGACGATCCGAGATGCCCATTTCGTATAATAAAATCGCGTCAATAGAGGGTAAGCCGTATCGAAGTTTTTTCTGTAATGTCGATAAGTTATCTAATAGTTGTTGATCGATTTCTGGTTTTATGAGTTTTAATAGTTCGATTATAGAGCCTATTAGTAAGGTTCCATCATACGCAATTCCAGATTCGCAAGCGTCAATGACGTGCTCATTTGTAATGTCACGTCTCTGAGTTCCCCAAATCAACTTCGAGTTTGCTTTTTCTAAATGAGTCCTTAATGCGTAGTATGGAATCCCTTTTATCCATTCGGACACTAATGACCTTAAGTCGTCGCGAGACTCAATTTTATGGATTCCTTTGCTGTTCGATTGAGAGTAAATAAACGGCCATAGTACGTCTAATGCGTCGGACTCGCTAGTGCACTGTTCGAGTGCTACAATATTAAATGTTGTCCATTCTTTTATTTCTTGAGCTTGTGTTAGACCGAAGAGTGTTCTTCCAAATGCACGTCTTTCAACTTCTAAAGGGCAATTGTTTTCGATGTTTTTCGCAATAATGTCAAATATAGACAGAATGGTTTCTTTGTCGTCTTCGCTGCTCAGGTTGTAGGCCAATGTTTGCTGAGCTAAATGTACAGCACCGTTTTCGCCAAAGACTTCTTTTGTATCATCCCAGTGGGCCAGTAAGTATCCCTCTATCGAGGCTATGATATTCGCTTTCTGTTCGGCTTGGTCGAGGACGCTTTCAATAGTAAATTTTAAATCGGGCCTTAATTTAGCGGCTTCTGCTAATTGTTCTAGGAAGACTTTTGGAGAGTTAAGATAGTTTTTCAGATAATCTATGGGGCTGATGGTGAAGTGATGCTTTCCATCTACGCTTCTAATAGGCTCTAATATGTTCAAAATGCTGCTGGTACAAGGTTCTGAATTTTCAAAGTTAAGGATTTTTTTGAACTCAGACCATTTCCAGCGTCCCTTGTCAGAGGATTTCATATCAAAAATATCAGGGTCGGCAAAAATTATGCTGCCTTCTGTATACATCCCTGAACGACCAGCCCTACCGATTAAATTATGAAAATCTCTTACTTTAATCGGTTTTCCAGCTTGATAAATGCTCGTTATGAGCAGATACCTTATCGGCAGATTCACTCCTTGTGCGAGTGTAGAAGTGCAAATAATAAATTTTATCAGGCTTTTCTGCATCGCATATTCTATTGCGACTCTCAAACCTTGTGGTGTGTTACTACTGTGGGAGTAAATGCCTAAACTCGAGCACTTCGTCGTTTCGCTCTCTATGCCCAAATGAATTGTGTGCAGGTTTAGTAAGTTTTTGACTTCGGCCTCATCTGAATATTCGCTTGGTTTGGGGATAGATAGGTTTCTCGAGTAAATATCCACTGCCACTTTAGCAATGGTTGAGACGGCTGCTTTTACACCGCAAAATATAGCCACGCTGCCATTAGATGCCAATTTTAAACCTAGGAACATCGCAATACTTTTCCCATCTGCTTTGTCAGGAAAAAATCTATCGGTTCTCTCCCTCGGTTTGCGTGAAAGCTTATATTTTTCTATCACTCGTGGGACGAAAAAAGTTTTTTCATCAGTGTTGTTTTGTTCTACGAACTCAAGCCTGCCTAGTGAATCTTTCCAACTTGCAAACGCTACTGTTCTGTAAGTTGAAAGTATGTCTGTACCGTTGATGTTTATTCCGTCTTCGCCATTGAGCCAACTGCCTATAGCTTGTGAGTTATTAATGACTGCTGATATAAGTATAGTCTGAGCTTCTTTTGGTATCAAAGATTTCAGGGAGGAAAGTAAAAGCTCATAAGTAACGCCTCTAGGGCCGCTGTCGAATTGATGACCCTCATCATAGATTACAACTCCAATACTTTCTGCTAGTTCTGGAGATTGACGCAGTATATACATCAATTTTTCGGGCGTAAGGACTAATATGCTGTCCGTTTCTAATGAGTTAAAATCAAGGTCTAGAAAACCATCTAGATCAAATTCAGCAAAGTCCATTTGCGGTACGTCGGAGACGCCATCAATGCTGACTACCTCGCCGTCGAAGCTTCTTGAGAGTTCACTTCTTATTTCTTGGCAAAGGGCTTTGAATGGGGCTACAACAACTACCAGATTTGCTCTCGCCGATAGAAATGCACTACGGATAATAAGTTCGATTGACTTGGTTTTTCCTGCACTTGTAGGCATTTGAATGATTGCTGATGACTCTTTAAGTATCCCTTTCTCCCCTAGTAGGCGTTGGGATGGCCAGAGTTCTTTTATTGAGCCATCCTTTTTAAGATAGCTCATCCAGATTTCTTTTGCTAAGCCGGAGTAACGAGGGAGTAAGCTCCAAGAGGAGTTTTTTAGTCTAAAATTAGTGATTGCACAAATTACGTCTGCAAATAGTAGCTCTCTATCTGAACCTATGTCATAAGCTTTAGCTTTAAGCTTGGACAGTTCGGTTTCGATTTTAGAGAGGCCTTCTCCGGTACTGTAGTAGGTCAGGATTGAGTAGGACAGTGCGATAATATTAGATTTGTATTTTTCTCTCGCGTCCGTAAAATATATGGAAAAATCGCCTACTAGCAGCCAGTGCAATAGATCTTCTAAGTGAGATGCGTCTAGATATGGGCATGTTGGAGGCAGTTTTTTAATAAGAACAGATGAACTACCGGGTAGGTCGCATAAATAATATGATGCAGATGCAAGTAAAATTAAATAGGGGTCTATTTCTTCGTCAAGCTTGGATTGAAGGTATGAGTCAAAGAATTGTGCCGAAAACTGGAGATCCGTTTTTAATTCGGTCAGCCTTTCTGAAGGTGTATCTGTCGAGTTGATTGCTAAACAGATTTCCCCAAGTGTTGCGATGGAGAGTATTAGTAATTGAGAAGGATCACTACTTGTTTCAATGTGGTGCTCAGGCGGTATGTTGTATTCGTACATTTTGGCTTTTGAGCGAGTTACACCCAGTAAAACACGCGATGCTTTTTCAGGCTTCATCAGCTGCTCGCTTATAGAGGCTATTTACTAGGGTCATAAAGTCTTTGCTTTTTATGATTATTAGCGAAACTGAACTCTTATTAGGATGCTCAGACGTATCTGATACAGAAGCTTCTAATGGGTCGTATATAACACTTTCGTAGAGAGCTACTGCTCCATAAATATCTTTATATGGCCTGTCAGCTGGATTTTGGAAGCGGCCAATTTTTTGTGCATCTTGAATATTTTTCGCTTCATAGAATCGCTGCCTTATGGCATTGAGCGACTCCGCTTTTCTAAGATTATCTTTACCTGAGTGGTTTATAGCTTCCTGAAGTCTCGCATTCGCTTTTTTACCGGAAAGTTTAGCTTTGACTTCATACATTGCTAAGCAGTCGTTAGGGGAGTCTGTCTGGGACAACATTTTGAATGCTAGTACATCGGAGCCTTTAGTCGACTCGTTCCTAATTGTTTTTCTATCGTACCTTGTTCGAGGAACCCAATAGTTTGAAACGTATTCTAGGTAATCTGATACAAGTATTTCGGCAAAATCACCGGATCTGGTTCCGGGGCCGAATCCTCCTTTTTCAGTTGGAAACTTTAAGTCATCTAAGTATTCTGTTCTGCTTTTCCCAGTGGCTTCTCTTAGGAAGTCGATATCTGAATCACTACAGTACTGATTTCTAAAGTGCTTGGCCCATTCAGAGAGTATGCCATTATCCGTCGTATGTAATAGTTCGAATACTTGGACAGGGACTCCATCTTTAGTTGTTAGTGCGGCACCAGTATCTTGGAGCCAATTAAGGTAGCCCAATGGGAAGGCCATATTTATTTGGCCTTGTAATTTTTTGATGGATGCCGATGTTTATTATTGGTATGCGGCTTAAAATACAAAGGGTCTGGTATGTTTGATGTGTTTTTAAGCATGTAGTACTCCATTACTAGCCTAAGATTTTATCTAAGCTCACCCTATATTAAATTTTGTCTGATGTCGATTAGCCACTTGTATTGTTGCTTTTTGATCATGGTGAAGCGTAGAAATTTTGGAAGGCAGCTTTCAGGGGAGGGTGGTGATGTCTATATGCCTGCAAGCACTATCTCGCGGTCATCTACCTCTTTTCAGGAGAGGGATCACCATCAGTATATGAGGTGGGAGGAAAATCTATCGTGATCCTTAATTGTGTTGATCTATCCGCGATGGCCCCTTGCTCACGGTCTTGGGTAGACGTAGGGCTAGGCACGTCGATAAATTTTAAACAGTGAAATCCCTTTAGGTCATTGAACGGCTTGAAGCTGTCGATATCCACGTAGCAGATCACTGACTCTCGTTGTTGCTGCAGCAGCCTCGTCAGGCATTGTTGGATCGGCACGTTACCCGGAAGTAACGTCAGCGGGTTGGCATAGCGTGCCTGCTGGATTTTAACCTCCGTGATCAGCTTGAGCACATCAATCACCCGGCCCAGCCCCAGGTAGTCGCCATTGAGCGTGATGATGAAATCTTCCTCGATCCGTTGCCGTGCACGACTGGTTAGCAGGCGGCTGACTTGTTGCAGGGACTGGCTCAATTCCACCGCCAAAAAGTCATCGCTCATAAGGCGGCTGATGGGCTTGCGTGCGAACAGGTCGGTGGCAAACGGCTTGAGCAGCGCGTCCGATAGCGAATGCCGGTGCACGATACCAACCGGGTGGCCACGCCCGTCAAGCACTGCCAAGGAGTTGAGGTTGGCCTGGCGGCGGAAAGACTCCAGCACTTGAGCGGTGGCGGTGTCCTGATCCACCGCCGGTTGTTCGTTGAGCAGGGCGCTGAGGTCGCTGCCTTCATCACTGAGGGTAAGGTTGGCGTGGTCTTGCTTGGGCAGCATCAGGCGCGCTTCCTGAGGCGGCTGCTCCTGCGGGCGGCAAAGCAGATAACCTTGGACCAGGTCAACGCCCATCTCCGTCAGCACCGCCAGTTCTTCCACCAGCTCGATGCCCTCGGCAATCACCTGAGCGCGCGATGCCTTGGCGATCTGCAGGATAGAGCCGACGAATTCGCGCTTGAGCGCGTCCTGATGGATGCCGTCGATAAAGTGCCGATCGATTTTCACGTAATCCGGGCGCAGCTCCGACCACAAGCGCAGGCTGGAATACCCGGCGCCTAAGTCATCCAAGGCGATGGCAAAGCCCATGTTGCGGTAATGATGCAGTGCGGTTTGCAGCAAGTAGAAGTCGTCGGTAGGGGTTTGCTCGGTGAGTTCTATTACTACTTGGCTGGGTGGAATGCCTAAGTCGCACAGCAGTTGCAGGGTGCGCCCCGGTTGGTGTGCCGTTTCCATCAAGGATTCCGGCGAGATGTTCAGGAACAGCTTGCCCGGCAGTTTTTGTTCGCTGAAGCGCCGACAGGCACTTTCGCGGCAGGCCATTTCCAATTCGCTGAGGCGCCCAGCCTGGCTGGCGACCGCGAACAGGGCGACGGGGGAGTGCAGTGGGCTGTTGGAGGGGCCGCGGCTGAGGGCTTCGTAGCCGAGAATACGCCGCTCTGACAGGCAAATGATCGGTTGGAACAGGCTGTGTAAACTGCCTTGAGCCAGAATAGAGCCCAATGCATTCAGCTGTTCGGTCATGGTCATGGCGATCTCGATCAAAAAAAGGACCGCAGGCTATAAGCCTGCGGTCCTTCATTTCACGACAGAATGATGTCTATATGATGACACTCCGAGGAGTGATCGCATTAAATTGCCATCATTTACTGCTTGGCCACCTGCTTGCTGATTTTCAGGTAATCCAGCAGGATCCGGCCTGTTTCGGCCAAGTAGGCGTCGTCTTCCGGTTTGGTTTTTTCAGGCTCGGCCGGCAGTGCATCTTCATCTTCTTTCTTCAGCTCTTTGAGCGGGTCTTCGCCTTTGGCCTTGCGGCGGGCGTTTTCCAGCACAAGCTGCTGATTTTCGATACTGGTGTGCTGCGCACGGCGATCCGCTTCGTTGAGGCTGACGGTTTTCTCTTCCATCAGCTTCTTGGCCAGGGCCAGTTTGTCGCGGATAAACACGAACTCGGCATCCTTCGCGGAGCGAGCGTCATGGTCAGCTTTCAACTGTGTCAGGAACGGTTTGAACGGGTCCGACGCCGGCTTGATCGCAGGACGGATAGTGTCCCACGGCATGGCTTCAGGCAGGGCGCTTTCGCCGATTTCTTTGGTGTCGATGATTGACGGAAAGTCGACATCCGGCAGCACGCCCTGATGCTGGGTGCTCTGCCCAGAAACGCGGTAGAACTTGGCCAGGGTCAGCTTGAGTTCGCCATGGTTAAGCGGCTGAATGGTCTGCACGGTGCCTTTACCGAAGGTCTGGCCGCCGATGATCAGTGCACGGTGGTAGTCCTGCATGGCGCCGGCGAAAATCTCCGAAGCCGAGGCCGAGAGACGGTTGACCAGCAACGCCATCGGCCCTTTGTAGAAGGCACCTGGGTTCTCGTCTTCCAGCACATCGACACGACCGTCAGCGTTGCGTACCAACACGGTCGGGCCTTTGTCGATAAACAGGCTGGTCAGCTCGGTGGCTTCCTGCAGGGAGCCGCCGCCGTTATTGCGCAGGTCGATGACTACGCCGTCGACTTTTTCCTTCTGCAGCTCAGTCAGGATTTTCTTCACGTCGCGGGTGGTGGACTTGTAGTCCGGATCGCCAGCGCGGAACGCCTTGAAGTCCAGGTAGAAGGCCGGGATTTCAATCACGCCCAGCTTGTAGTCCTTACCATCCTGTTTGAGGTGGAGGACTTTCTTCTGCACGGCCTGGTCTTCGAGCTTCACCGCTTCACGGGTGATGGACACGATCTTGCTGGTCTGGTCGTTCGGGGCATTGGTGTGCGGAATCACTTCCAGGCGCACCACGCTGCCTTTCGGTCCACGGATCAACTTGACCACTTCGTCCAGGCGCCAGCCGACCACATCGACCATCTCTTTGTCGGCCTGAGCCACGCCGATGATCTTGTCGGCCGGGGCAACTTGCTTGGTTTTGTCGGCCGGACCTGCCGGCACCAGACGTACGATCTTGACCTGGTCGTTGTCGCTTTGCAGGACGGCACCGATGCCTTCCAGCGACAGACTCATGTTGATATCAAAATTTTCCGCGTTATCTGGCGACAGATAATTGGTGTGCGGATCGTAGGACATCGCGAAGGTGTTGATGTAGGCCTGGAAGATATCTTCGGCGCGGGTCTGGTCCAGACGTGCCAGCTGATTCTTGTAGCGCTTGGTCAACAGCTCTTGAATGGCCTTGGGCTCTTTGCCAGCGATCTTCAAACGCAGCACTTCGTCCTTGACGCGTTTGCGCCACAGGTCGTCAAGGGCGGCGGTGCTGGTTAGCCAAGGCGCGTTCTTACGATCCACCAGAAGGGTTTCCTTCTGGGTGAAGTCGAGCTTGTCGACGCCCTTGTTCAACTCACCCAAGGCGAAGTCAAGACGCGCTTTGACGCGGTCCAGGTAACGCTTATAAATGGTGAAGCCAGGCTGCAGGTCGCCGCTTTTGAGGAAATCGTCGAACTGGGTCTTCCACTTGTCGAACTCAGCGATATCGCTGGCCAGGAAGTAGCTGCGCGACGGGTCCAGCAGCTTGAGGTAGCTGTCGTAAATGATCACCGAGCGAGCGTCGTCCAGCGGCGGCTTGCTGTAGTGATGGCGTTTGAGCAACTCGACGACGTTAAGGCTGGCAATCACCTCATCGCGATCAGGCTGAAGGCTGTCCCAGCTATTGGCTGCGAACGTATTGGTCGACATCGACGCGAAGCCGAGACCAATGAAAAAAGCGAGGGCGGTGCTGGGGAACAGATGCTTCATGCTGATTCGACGCGGGGGCAATTGATAACGCATATTAGGCCGTCTTTGAGGGAGCCGGTTCCATATGATCCGGTCGCATAATGCAAAAAGCCCGGCGCTACAGCTACGGGCTCAGTCCAGACTCACTATGGAGGCACTGTGAAAGCATTGCAAGGCGTTGAAGGTCATGTGGAGTGGTTGGAAGAACCCAGTCCTACCTGCGATGTAGGCCAAGTTCGCATTCGTGTGGCGGCTGCGGGCCTTAATCGCGCCGATTTGTTGCAGCGTGCGGGGCTTTATCCACCGCCTCCGGGTGCCAGCCACGTGCTGGGCCTGGAGTGTGCCGGGGTGATTAGCGAAGTGGGGCCGGGGTCGTCCTGGCATGTCGGTGATCGCGTTTGCGCGTTGCTGGCCGGTGGCGGCATGGCCGAAGAAGTGGTGGTGGACGCGCGCCATGTGCTATCGGTGCCGGAAGGCTTGTCGCTGAGCGAAGCGGCGGCGTTGCCTGAGGTGTACAGCACGGCGTGGCTGAATCTGTTCCAGTTGGCGGGCCTCCAGCCCGGTGAAAAAGTCTTGCTGCATGCCGGTGCCAGTGGCGTGGGCTCGGCGGCTATCCAGTTATGCAAGGCGTTTGGCAGCCCGTGCTGGGTCAGCGTCGGCTCGCCGGAGCGCCTGGAATACTGCCAAGCACTCGGCGCCCAGGGCGGCGTTGTACGTACTGACGGGATTGAAGGGCTGCGCGATTTCGGGCCGTTTGACGTGATCCTCGACCCCGTGGGTGGCAACTATGCCGCGCTGGACCTCAAGCTGCTGGCCCTGGACGGCCGTTGGGTGTTGATCGGCTTGATGGGCGGGCGCGACGCGCAGCTCGACCTGGCGCAGGTGCTGGGCAAGCGCATTCAGTTGCTCGGCTCAACCCTGCGCAGCCGCAGTGATCAGTTCAAGGCGGACTTGTTCAGTGACTTAAACCAGCATGTATGGCCGCTGTTTGCTGAGGGGCGCTTGAGCCCGCAACTGGCCAAGACCTTCCCGATCAAGGATGCCGAGGCGGCCTTTGCCGAATTGGCGAGCAACCAGATTTCCGGGAAATTGGTGTTGGTGATTGACGAGCGCTTGGTCTGATCTCAAGTTGAAATGTAATCCGGTGTGGGAGGGGGCTTGCTCCCGATCGCAGTGTGTCAGATGAAGAACTCTTCACTGTCTACCGCTATCGGGAGCAAGCCCCCTCCCACATTTTGATTGGATTCAATTCAAAGAGGTTGGGGTCAGACCCAGTGGTGGATTGGCCAGCCGGCTTTTTCAGCATGCTCGCGCAACACCGGGTCGGGGTTCACCACCTGCGGGTGATCGACCTTCAGCAGCAATGGCAAATCATTGCGCGAATCCGAGTAAAAGTACGCCCCTTCCAGTGATTCACCTTCCTGCTCCAGCCATTCCAGCAACCGGGTGATCTTGCCTTCACGGTAAGTCAGTACGCCCACGGTCCGGCCGCTGTAAGCGCCATGGCTGACTTCCAGATCAATCCCCAGCACTTCATCAATACCGATACGTGCGGCAATCGGTGTGACCAAGTGCGTACCCGAGGCGGAAATCACCAGAACCCGATCGCCATTTGCGCGGTGCCGGGCGATGGTTTTGGTGGCATCGCTGTAGATCAGTGGCTCAATCACATCCTCGACCCATGGCTCTACCAGGTGGTCGATTTCCTCCTGCGTGCGCCCGATCAAGGGCTCCAGGCTGAAGTCCATGAAGTCTTCCATCAACAGCTTGCCCTGGCTGTAGGCGTCCATCAATTCGTGGTTCTTACGCATGAACGACTCAGGGTCGACCCAGCCCAGGCGGCCCATCTGCTCGCTCCACAGGGTGGCGCAGTCGCCGTGGATCAGGGTGTCGTCCAAATCAAAAATTACCAATGCCATCCGTCATGCTCTCTCATTAAATCGTGGCGTCAGGCTACTTCACACAGCGCACTGGGGTCGATGGAAAGTGCCAAACGCTGGCCATCCGGGTGCAGGTCGTCGGCCGAACGGTTGAGTACATCCACCACCAACTCCACGCCGCGCGCTTCGATGCGGTAGCGAATCACGTTGCCCAGCAGGCTGTGGCTGCGCACCAGTGCGTCCAGCTCGCCGCTGCGGCTCAGCTCGATGGCTTCCGGGCGAATCGCAATGCGCCCACTGATCGGGCGTTGCAGCAACTGGCTGGCCTTGTCGGCGTCGAGCAGGTTGTAGTTGCCGATAAAACCGGCGGCAAATACATCCACGGGCGCAGTGTAAAGGGTCTCGGCATCGCCGCTTTGTACGATCTTGCCCTGATTCATCAAGAAGATGCGGTCGGACATGGTCAGCGCTTCTTCCTGGTCATGGGTCACGAAAATCGTGGTCAGCCCCAGTTCGCGCTGGATCTGGCGGATCTGTTCGCGCAAGTGCTTGCGAATCCGCGCATCCAGCGCCGACAGCGGCTCATCGAGCAGCAACAGGCGCGGTCGGGTCACCAGGGAGCGGGCGAGGGCCACGCGCTGGCACTGGCCGCCGGACATCTGGTGCGGATAGCGGCCCGCAAGCTCCTTGAGTTCGACCAGTTGCAGCACGTCCTGCACGCGCTTGTGGCTGTCGTCGGCGTTGACCTTTTGCATGCGCAGGCCGAAGGCGACGTTCTGTTCCACGGTCATGTTGGGGAACAGCGCATAGCTCTGGAACACCATGCCGATATGGCGTTTCTGCGGGCTCAGCGGCACGATGTCCTGGCCGTCGAGCAGAATCTTGCCGCTGTCCACCGAGGTCAGCCCGGCAATGCAACGCAGCAAGGTCGATTTGCCGCAACCGGACGGGCCGAGCAGGGTGACGAATTCACCCTTGGCGATCTCGCAGTTGATATCACTGAACACCGGGGTGCCGGCGTAGCCTTTTTGCAGGTGTTGGACGCTGACGAAGCTCATTGGCTTTTGTCCTTGTTCAAGATATTGGCGGCCCAGGTCAGCACCAGCACAAAGAAGAAGTAGGAAATGACGATCGCACTGGTGAAGTGGCCGCTCGTGTTGCGCATGTTGTTGAGGTACACCTGCAGGGTTTCGTAGCGGGTGCCCACCAGGATATTGGCAAACACGAACTCACCGAACAGGAACGAGAACGACAGCAGCAGCGCCACCATCAGGCCTTTGCGCAGGTTCGGCAGCACCACCAGAATCGCCGCCTGCCAGGTGCTGGCGCCGAGTAGCTGCGAGGCGTCCATCAGGTCACGCAGGTTGATCGCTTGCAGGTTGTTGGTGATCGCGCGGTACATAAACGGCAAGGCCACGGTGAAATAGCAGCCGATCAGGATCCACGGCGTGCCTACCATCGCAAAGGGCCCGGACCCGTAGAGTTGCAGCAAGCCCACCGACGACACCACCGGCGGCACCGCGAAGGGCAGCAGGATAAGAATGTTCATCAGCGCGTCGAGTTTGGGGAAGTGGTAATGCACCACGAACAGCAGCGGTAAAATCAGCACCACCGACAGGATCAGCGCCCCCACGCACACCAGCAGAGACTGGCCAAAGGCAGCCAGGAAGCGTGGGTCGCCCCACAGTTGCACATACCATTTCACCGTGAAGCCGGCGGGCAGGATGGTCGCCGACCAACTGCTGGCAATGGAATAGACAAAGGTGCCCACCAGCGGCAACACCAGAATCGCAAATAACAGGCAAACCACTACCCGATGGTAGAGGGAGGCCGAGCTGGTTTCAGCGCGAGACATGGTAGCTCCTCTTGAGCAGCAGTTGATGAACCACGGTGACCACGGTCATCAGCGCCACCAGCACCACGGCCAGGGCACTGGCCATGTTCGGGTCCAGGGAGATGTCGCCGGAGACCATCGCCGCGATGCGAATCGGCAGTACGTTGAAGTTGCCGGTGGTCAGCGCGTACACCGTGGCATAGGCGCCGAGGGCATTGGCCAACAGGATTACGAAGGTGCCGAGCAGCGCCGGGGTGAGCACCGGCAAGCCGATGTGCCGCCAGAACTGCCAGCCGCTGGCGCCGAGTAACGAGGCCGATTCACGCCAGTCTTCGCGCAACGCATCGAAGGCCGGGTAGAGCAGCAGCACACCCAGTGGGATCTGGAAGTAGGTATACAGAATGATCAGGCCGGTCTTGGAGTACAGGTTGAAGTCCTGAATGATTCCGGCCTGCTTGAGCATGAGGGTGATGCTGCCGTTGAAACCCAGCAGGATGATGAAGGCAAAGGCCAGCGGCACACCGGCAAAGTTGCTGGTCATGTTGGCGAAGGCGGTGACGAAGTTGCGCAGTGGCCCATCCACGCGGCGCAAGGAGTAGCTGCCAAGCACCGAAATGATGATGCCGAATACGCTGGAATAGAAGCTGATCTCCAGGCTGTACTGAATGGCCTGCAGGTAGAACTTCGAGCTGAAGATCTTGCTGAAGTTAGCCACGCCCCAGCCGAACTCCTCCGATTGCAGGCTATTGATCAGCACCCACACCAACGGGGCGATTTCGAACACGATAAAGAACAGCGCAAACGGTACCAGGCACAAAATCGCCAGCCATTTGCCACGGGTGATGGCGTTCACTTCAACAGCTCCCGGCATACAGGTTTATCGTGAGGCACACCGAGCAGTTCGCAGACGGTGCCGCACAGTTCGGTTTGCTTAGGTCTGGCAGAGGGGTCGAAGTTGAAAGCCGAGCCGAGTACGAACAGTGGCACTTCACGTTCTTCCGGCAACAGGCCGTTGTGCGAGCGGTCGTTGTTCATGCCATGGTCGGCGGTCACCAGCACCTGGTAGCCAGCGTCGAGCCAGCCTTGCAGGTAGTCGGCGAGTATGATGTCGGCCGAACGAGCGCTGTTGCGGTATTGCGGCGTATCGAGGCCGTGCTTGTGGCCGGCGTCGTCAATGTTCATCGGGTGCACTACGAGGACGTTCGGCGCATGTTTGCGGCGCAGGCTTTCAGCGTCGGCGAACAGGTGCGAATCCGGGTAGTGGTCATTCCAATAGAAATGTCCGTGCTGGATCGCCAGCGCCTTGTCGTCGGTATGACGATCTCGCGCGGCGATAAAGGGTGTGCGGTTATACAACTCGCTGACCCAGTGGTAAGCCGCCGCCGCTGTGGTGAGGCCGGCGTCGGTGGCGTAATGGAAAATGCTGCGCTGGTTGGACAGGCGCGAGACATGGTTGTGGACGATGCCGCTGTCGATCGGCGGCACGCCGGTGAGGATGCATTCATACAACGGCCGGGACAGGGCCGGCAGTTCACAGTCCAGTTTGTAAAGCGCTGCGCGTCCTGCGCCGATATAGGCCTGCAGATGCCCCATGGCATGGCGGGCAACCTCGTAGTTCAGGCCGTCGAGCACCACAAGGATGACGTTGTGCTTCATAGGGGCTGGGGCTCCGCAACGATAGGTTTGACTCAATTTTCCTGGATGGACGGGATCAAAAGTGTGGGAGCGAGCAAGCCCGCTCCCACACAAGCCCGCTCCACATTGGATCTCCAGTGGAGGTCCAATGTGGCTGAGGCCTTACTGCATATTGATGATGACTTCTTCCTGCCACTTCTGCGGCAGTGCCTTGGAGGTCTTCTCCCAAGCGTCGGCATCTTTGATCGGCGTGACGTTCTTGTACTGCTCGTTCGGCAGCAGCTTGGCCTGTACGTCAGCCGGTAAGGTCAGGTGCTCGGCACGAATCGGACGTGCGTTGCCGCGCGCCAGGTTGGTCTGGCCGGCGTCGCTGAAGATGTATTCGCGCGTCAGCTTGGCAGCGTTCGGGTGCTTGGCGTACTTGTTGATGATGGTGGTGTAGCCGGAAATCACCGAGCCGTCCGAGGGGATCAGCACCACGTAGTCATCCGGGTTGGCCATCTTGGCTTTGTAGCTCAGGCCGTTGAAGTCCCAGACCACGCCGACTTCCACTTCGCCTTTTTCCATGGTGGCGATGGTCGGGTTGGCGAGCGACAGTCGGCCTTGTTTAGCGATTTCAGCAAACATCAGCAGTGCAGGCTGGATGTTCTTCTCGTTGCCACCGTTGGCCAGTGCTGCTGCAAGCACGCCGTTGGCGGCTTGGGCGGCGGTGCTTACGTCACCGATGGAGACTTTGTATTTGCCGGTTTTAAGGTCAGCCCAGCTTTTCGGTGCTTCGGAACCGTGCAGCAGCTTTTTGTTGACGATAAAGGCGATGGTGCCGGTGTAGGCCAACGCCCAGTTGCCATCTTTGTCTTTCGCCCAGTCCGGCACTTGTGCCCAAGTGGTCGGCTTGTACGGTTGCGCCACACCCTGTTTCACCGCAATCGGGCCGAAGGCGGCGCCGACGTCGCCGATATCGGCGCTGGCGTTGTCTTTCTCGGCGGCGAACTTGGCGATTTCCTGGGCCGAGCTCATGTCGGTGTCGATGTGTTTGAGGCCGTAGGTCTTGGCCAGGTCTTCCCAGGTGCCTTTCCAGTTGGCCCAGTCATCGGGCATGCCGACGCTGTTGACGGTGCCTTCCGCTTTCGCGGCGGCTTCCAGAGTCTTTAGATCGTTATCAGCAGCCATGGCGGTGGTGCACATGGCAATGGTCGAGCCTAACAGTGATGCCAGGAAAAGCTTTTTCATCCGAAGCTCCTTTGGGCGTTTTCAACGCGGCGTTTTTATGAACGTTTGGTCTAGGTCAGAGCAATACCTGAGCCAATCTAGGCTCGATGGATGACAGTTTCATGTCGGTGTCGTTTTTAAATCGCTTGTGTCGCTCATTCCAGTCTCAGCGTAGACCATGCTCAAGTGCCCGCAGGTACTGGACTTGGCCGATGTATTGCAGTGTGCGGTGCAGGGCGCGGACAGGGACTGTCATCTGTCGGTCATCTGTAATGCCTAGGCTGTCACGCAGCAGCAGACGCCCGAATACAGCGCGGTTTATGCACCTGAACGGTGCTGGTCTAGTCCAGATAGGTAACGTTGATGCGTGATGAGGCAATCAAGGCGGTTACATCCATCGGCCTGGCGCTGCAAGAGCAGATCGACCACGGCCTGTTGCCGCCTGCCAGTAAGTTACCCGCCGAGCGCAAGCTCAGCGAGTTGTTTGGTACCACGCGCATTACCGTGCGGGAAGCCTTGTTACAGCTGGAAGCCCAAGGGCAGATCTATCGCGAGGAGCGCCGTGGCTGGTTCGTCTCGCCGCCACGCCTGGCCTATAACCTGATGCAGCGCAGCCACTTTCACGCGATGGTCGGCGACCAGGGGCGGGTGGCGTCTACCGAAGTAATTTCTGCGCGGCTGCAACCGGCGTCGGCGGCGGTGTGTGCGTGGTTGCAGTTGCCGGCGTTGTCGAGTGTGATCCAGATCTGCCGGAGGCGGCGCATTGATGGGCGGCTGGTGTTGTATGTGGAGCACTACCTGAACCCGCAGTATTTTCCGGGGATTCTGGCGTGTGACCTGAACCTGTCGATGACCGAGCTGTATGCGCGCAAGTACGACCTGCATTACGGCCGCGTGCGCTTTGAGATTGTGCCGACGTCACTGCCGGTGGAGGCCGCCGCAGGGTTGCGCGTGTCGGTGGGCAGCCCGGGCTTGCGCATTGCCCGGGTAAATTATGACCAGCATCAGCGTTTGATCGACTGCGACCTGGAGTTCTGGCGGCACGATGCGATTCATGTGGGCGTGGATGTGGTTTAACCCTGTGGCAAGACCGCTCGCTACAACAAGCGCGGTCGCCTCAAAAACTCTGTCGGTCAGGTATCAGGTGTGAGGGTTTTAATGACCTGATCCACATTGCTCTCCAACTCCGCCACCGGGTCTGCACCGTCGACATTCAACACCAACAGCTGCGCCCCACCTGCCGTCACCGCCGCTTTCACTGCTTTGCTCGGCTGACGGTGATGCAGCACGACGGCCACCTCGCTGTGTTTCAAACGGGCACTTAATTGCTGCAACGCCTCAGGCGTCCAATCCGCATCGGGCCTTGCATCGGTGCTGACCACTTCCAGGTTCAAACTGCTGACCAGATACGCAAAGTGATCGCTCAGGCTGACCACGCTCAGGTTGTCCGCCTGAGCCAATCGCGCTTCGCTGTCGGCGTTGAGTTTGAGCAGGCGCTGCTTGAGGGCGGCGAGGTTGGCGTCGATCGTCGGTTTGGCGCTGGGCGCAAGGCGGCTCAGGTCGGCGGCCATCACATCGGCCATGCGCCCCATATTGTTGCTCGACTGCCACGGCTGGCTGTTCAAGCCATCGGCGCTGCCCTGTTGCACGGCGATGCCCGGCAAGCCACCGTCCACCGGGCGCGCGGCGTCGACTTCGACGATGCGGATATTGCTGCGCCGTGCCACGGGGTACAGCGGGTCGTCCGCCCACAGCGAGCGCAGGCCGATGGCGGCGTCTGCCTCCTGGGCCAGGGTATTCAACGCCAGCGCGCCACGGCCGGTGAAGTAGGACACCTGCCGTGAACCGGGCAGGTTGGCCGGGGCCGCGCGCTCAAGCTGCACGTTGGTGCCCTTGAGCAGCACCTCGGCCAGCCCGTAAGTAATGGGCAGCGACGCCAGCACCTTGACCGGTTTTTTCACCTTGGTCAGGGCGGCATGGCCGAGGCCTTGGTTGACTTTGAATTCCTTGGGGTCGAGGCCTTCGATGGCCAACACCTGGGTGCTGATCAAACAAGCGACGGCCAAGGCCAGTGGGCGAAAGACAGGGCGCATTATCCGAGATTCCCTTTGAGGCTGGGCACTGTGCCGCGCGCGATGGCGGCGAAGGCGAAGGCGATACCGGCAACCAGAATGATCGCGGCACCGGACGGGATAGGCAGGTCGAAGATGATCGGTAGCAGGATGCCGCACAGCGTACTCACCGTGGCGATCACCACCGAGATCCAGAAAAAGCCTTTGAGCGACTGGCTCAGCAGGCGAGCTGCTGCGGCCGGAATCACCAGCAGCGCGCCAACCAGAATGGCGCCGATCACCTTGACCGCCGCCACAGTGATCAACGTCACCAGGATCACAAACAAATAGTCCAGGGTCTTCACCGCCACACCGCGCACCGCGGCCAGTTGCGGGTTGAAGCTGGCGAGCATGATGCGGTTGTACAGCGGCAGCGCCAGGGCCATCACCAGCGAGCCAACCACGGCCAGCACCAGCAAATCGTTGCCGTTGACCGTCAGCACCGAACCAAACAGCACGTTCTCCAGAATATGCACGTTGATCTTGCCCGCCAGGATCAGCAGCAGGCTCGCGCCCAACGCCAGGGACACCGAGAGGAACACGCCAATCAAAGTGTCCGGCGCCAGGCCGGTGCGGTTGCGCAGGTAGTTGAGGAGGATGCCGAACAACAGGCAGTAGCCGAACAGCGCACCATACGGGCCGGTGTAGGGTTCACCCAACAGAATGCCCACGGCCACGCCGGTCAGCGCGGCATGCCCGACCGCTTCGGAGAAAAACGCAAAGCGCTTGACCACCACCAGCGTGCCCAGGCCGCCCAGCACCGGGCCGATCAGCAAACCGGCGAGCAAGGCATTGACCACAAACCCATAGGCCAGCGCTTCCGGCAGATACCCGGAAGAGGCCCAGCCCTGGACCATCAAACGAAACGCTTCATAACTCATTGCGCCGGGCTCCGAGGGTGAGTGGAGAACAGGGTCAGCAGGCGGTCCGGGGTCAGCGCCTCTTTGGGCGTGGCGTCGAACAGCACGCGGCGGTTGAGGCCGGTGACGCGGTCGGCCAGGCGGCCTACGGCTTCCAGGTCGTGTTCGATCCACAGCACGGTGATCCCGGCCAGGCGCCAGTCATTGATCAGCCGTTCGAAAACCTGGATGCCGGCTTCATCGAGGGCCGACATCGGTTCATCCAGCACCAGCAGGTGCGGTGCCGGGATCAGGCCCTGGGCCAGCAACACGCGCTGACGCTCACCGCCGGACAGCGCGCCCATGCGGCGTTTACGTTTGTCCTGCATGCCCACCCGCTCCAGCGCCTCGCCAATCGCTCCGGCGTAATGCTTGGATAGGCCAAGAAACGCCGGGCGTCGTTGACACATGGCAGCCATGAAGTCGTCGACGGTCATTGGCAAGCCCCGGTCGAACTCCAGCGCCTGTGGTACATAGCCGACGGTGCCGAGCGTGGTCGGCCATTCCAGGCGCAATTGCCCCTGGTGCGGCGTTTGCCCCAGCAGGGTCTTGATCAGCGAGCTTTTGCCGCCGCCATTCGGGCCGACCAACGCGTGGATGCTGCCCGGCTGAACCTTAAAGCTCACGCTATCCAGGATCGCTGTGCGACCGAGGGTCAGCGACACCTGGTCGAACTCAAGGGTCGGGCCAATGCTGGCCACCTTCAGGTGTTCCGCCGCCGTCATGCCCCCGACTCCTGAATCGCCCGCACCACGGTGTTTAGATTGCCGGCCATTTCCACTTCGTACTTTTCAGGTGTGTATTCGCCGTAGGAGATGTGCGACAGCGGGTACAGCTTGACCCCGGATTCACGCTGGATGGTTTCGACATAAGTGGATGGGAAATCCATCTCCGAGAAGATCACCTTCACGTCCAGGGCGCGCAGTTCGTCGATGGTCTTTTTCAACTGACTGGGGCTCGGTTCGATACCGTGGGCCGGTTCGACCACGGCGGTGACTTCCAGGCCGAATTCGCGCAGCAGGTAGTCATAGGCCGCGTGCACAGTGGCAACGCGCAGGTCCGGGTTGGGCGCACTGGTCAGCTTGGCCAAGGCGTCGGCGCGCATCTGGCGCAGGCGCTTGCCGTAGGCACGGGCGTTCTGGGTGTAGGCCTTGGCGTTGTCCGGGTCGAGCTTGCCCAGCTCGCGGGCGATGTTGTTGACCTGGGCGATCGAGGCGCTGATCGACAGGAAGGTGTGCGGGTTGACCACCTTGCCGGCACCGCGCGCGGCATTGCCGGTGGCGGCCAGCAGCGGCACGTTGGCATTGGCCTCGATCACCGGGATGTCTGGGCGCTCGCTGGTGGCGATCATGCGGTCGGCGAAATCGTCATGGCCGACGCCGTTGAGCACGATCACGTCCAGCGTGCCGATGCGCTTGATGTCGTCAGCGCGCGGCTCGTAGGCGTGGGGGTTGAACCCGGCCGGAATCAGCGGCACTACCTCGGCCTTGTCGCCGACAATATTGGTCACGTAGCTGTAATAAGGGTGCAGGGTGATGCCGATGCGCAGGCGCTTGCCCGCCTCGGCGTTCGCCCAAGGCGCCAGCATTAAACTGAACAGGCTGACCAGCAACAGGCGCAACAGGGGAGATGAAATAGACATGGGCAATCGGTCTTCTCGGTCAGTGGCGGTGCTGGCGCGTGACGCCGGCATCGAATTGCGCGACCACCTGTTGCCAGCCGGCAGCGATCAGCGCCTGGTCAGTGAGGTCGGAAGGGGCGGCGAGGTTGGCTTGGCGGTTGAGCCAGATATCCGGCTCGGCGCCGTGCACGCGCATCAGCAGCGAGCCGCTGGCACTGGGCGTCTGGCTTAGACCTACATAGGCCGCAGGCGCCAGTAATTGCCAGCGATGGTCGCCACGGCTGACCGAACTGGCGTCCTGGGCAAACGGTGCAAACCCTTCTTCGGCCAGTTGCTCGGGCGTCGGTAGAACACTTTGCTCCTGTTGCAGCAGTTGGATCTCATCCAGGGTCACCCGCAGGTCGGCGTAAATGCCTTGCTCGGCGGCGCTGAGGTCGCGGCGCGCATCCAACTGGTGGCTGGGCAGCGCCACAACTTCCTGGGTTTCACCGTGCAAGGCCACCACCGAGCTTGCCACCGCGAGGATGAACAGGCACAGCAGCAGCACGTAGAGGGTTTCGTGGCCGGCACCCGCGGGGCGTACAACCTGTGTCGTACTCATTGAGGTTGGATATCCGCTTGGTCGATTTCCACCACGTGGCCAGGGCCTGCATCAAACAGCACGTAGAACTCGGTCGCGGGCTTTTTGAAGGTCAGGGTTGAGTCCTGGCCGAGTTTGCCGGGTAGCAGGATGGTTTCGTCGTAGCCGATCACGTCCAGGGTTACACCCGGGGCGCCGCTGCCGTCGGAGAAACCGCCGGTGCACTGGATCTGCTCGCCGGGGATCTCTTTGCACTCGCACATCGGGTTGTGGGCCAGGGCCGCGGTACTGAAACCGGCGCCGAGCAACAGTGCGGCGCAGGCGCGGGTCAGGCGCTTGAAAGTCATGGTTTAACTCCTTGCTTGTTCAGCCAGGCGATAGTGGCAGGCGAGGCCTGGCTCAGCGGGATGGAACCCTGGTGCATGCTGCCGTCCCAGCCTTCCATGGTGACCCACAGTTGGGCGTCCGCCGGGGTGCGTGCCGGCACTGGCAAGGCGGCGCCCATGCGGTACGGCGTGCCGAAGAAGATCACCCCGGCGGCGCGCAGGCTGCGCGGTTTGCCGATGCGCAGGTAAGTGGCCTTGACCTGCTCGGCGCAGGTGTCGCACAGGGCAGCGTTGAAGAATTTCATCGGGCCGGCCGGGTCCGGGCTTGGGCCTTCATTGCGGAACTCGGCGAGTTTCAGGCTCCAGGGCCCGACCTGCACGTCTCCGGCCACCCGCTCACCAATGCCGGTGTCACCGCGAAACAGCGCGGCGTCGGCGAAGTACTTGGGCATGAACCCCAGCGGCACCAGCAACAGCAGGATATTGATATGGAACCGCCACTTCAGCCAACAGGCGCGCAGCGGCGAAGGGGGCGTAGCGCGAGCGACCTTGCTCATGAGTGGGCCTGCGAGGATTCAGTTTGCATGGCGGAGGCGGCAGTTGGCGCACGTTGTGTCTTGGCTTCGCGCTTGAGGGCGTTGAGGGTGGCCAGAGCGGTGCGCTTGGTCCAGATCAGCAGGCCGCTCAACACCATCATGCTCAGCACCAGGCCGAAGAACGCCCAGATCAGCTTGATCCACAGTCCGCCGAAGTCGCCGGTGTGCAGGGGGCGCATGGATTCGGTGACGAACTCCAGCGCCGAGCGATCGGACAGCAAATGCGACACCGCAATTTCACCGCTGTATGGGTTGAGCTGGGCGGTCTGGAACATCAGCGGGTACCAGCCGCGCCCGCCGATCTGCAGGTGGCTGTAAGCGTTGAGCGGCAGGAACACGAAGGTGGCGTCCAGCCCGGGAATGCGTTGGGTGGCGATCTCGATGGCGTCGTCCAGTGCGATCATCGGTGCAGGCACACCGGGCGCAGACGTGGGCACCTTCTCGCGGGCAATCACCGGCACGATCGGTTCGCTGGAGATGGAAATCTGGTTATCGCCAAGGATCGCCTGGATCAGGAACCAGGTGCCGGTGATGGAAATCACCGCAATAAACCAGATCGACCAGATACCGCTCAGGCGGTGGAAATCGCCCCAGAAGATCCGCGCGCCGTGGCGGATACGCAGGGTAGGGCGCAAGAACCCTTTCCAGAAACGCTTGTAGACCACCAGCCCGGTGACCAGCGACGCCAGCAACGGCAGGCTGAGCGCCGAAACCAAGTACCAGCCCCAACTGAAGCCATTGGTGAACGGCACCAGCCACCAGCCATGCAAGGCGCGGGTAAATTGTTTGAAGTTGAACGATGGGCTGATGCCCTGGATGGCGCCGGTATAGGGATTGACGTAAACCTCCACGGAGCGCCCATCCGGATAGCTAAGGTCGACACTCAGCGCAAAGTGCGTTTCGTCCGGGCGGATGATCGACTGTACGATCGCTTTGGGCTCTTCGCGTTTGATGGCGGCGATCACTTGGTCAAAGCTCAGCATATGGGCGTCATCCGACGGCTTGCTGGCGCGGATGTCCGGGTTGGCCAGCCAGACGATCTCCTGGCTGACCACCGCCAGGGTGCCGGTGACGCAGACGATCAGCACAAAGAACCAGATGGGCAGTGCCAGCCAGCTATGCACGAGAAACCAGAGTTTGGAGCGCGACTTCTTCGACATGTGAATGATGATCTTGATCGGAGGGGCGAAAGAGGCCCGGAAAAGGCCGGTCGTAGCTTTTGCTGACGCGACGGGCTGTATCTAAGTTAAGACGGATGAGAAACAGAAATCCCTAAGGCGGATATGAAAGAAAATGTTTCAGGTTCACATTCGCAGTGCTTTCGGGGGATCGAACACGAAACATGTTCCAAGCCATCACCCCAGCGCCATTGATGAGGCAGGGCGGCTGCGTAGGATGGGCGTACGCCGTTGAGACGTGAGCCTTAAGCAAAATGACTGCCAGAACCCTTTACGACAAACACATTGATTCCCACACGGTGTGCGCCCTGGATGACCAGGGCCATGTGCTGCTTTATATCGACCGCCAAGTGATCAACGAATACACCAGCCCCCAGGCCTTCAGTGGCCTGCGTGAGGCTGGGCGTACTGTGTGGCGCCCCGGCACGGCATTGGCGGTGGTCGACCATGTAAACCCCACCACGCCTAAGCGCATCGCAGCCATGCCAGACGCGGGCGGAGCGCGGCAAGTGTCGTACCTGGCAGAAAACTGCCGGGATTTCGGCATTGAGCTGCTGGATATCCTCGACAAGCGCCAGGGCATCGAGCACGTGATCGCCCCGGAGCAGGGCTTTATCCTGCCGGGCATGGTGATCGCCGCCGGTGACAGCCACACCACCACTTACGGCGCCCTCGGAGCGTTCGGTTTTGGCATTGGCACCTCGGAAATCGAGCACCTGCTGGCGTCGCAGACCCTGGTCTACAAACGCCTGAAAAGCCTGCGCGTGACGGTCGACGGCGCGCTGGCACCGGGCCTGACCTCCAAAGATGTGATCATGGCGCTGATCGGCAAGATCGGCGCGTCGGGTGCCACGGGTTACGCCATCGAATTTTGCGGGTCAACCATCGCTGCGTTGAGCGTCGAAGCGCGCATGACCATCTGCAACATGGCGGTGGAAGCCGGTGCGCGTGGCGCCTTCATGGCCCCGGACGAAAAAGTCTTCGCCTACCTTAAAGGCAAGCCCCGCGCGCCGAAGGGCGAGCTGTGGGAACGGGCACTGGTGGGCTGGCGCCAACTGCACTCGGATGCAGGCGCGGTGTTTGACCAACAAGTGCAGCTTGATGCCAATACCTTGGAGCCTATGGTCACCTGGGGCACCAGCCCTGATCAGGCCGCGCCGATTGGCGCTCGGGTACCCGACCCGCAGGACGTCAGCGACTTGATCCTGCGCCAGGACATGCGCCGCGCCATCAACTATATGGGCCTGGAAGCCGGCATGTTGCTGAGCGATATCGTCATCAGCCATGCGTTTATCGGCTCCTGCACCAACGCGCGTATCGAAGACCTGCGCGACGCCGCCAGCGTGGTGCGCGGTAAGCACGTGGCCGACCACGTGCGGGCGATGATCGTGCCCGGCTCCACGGAGGTGCGCGACCAAGCCGAGGCCGAAGGTCTGGCAGAAACTTTTATCGACGCCGGTTTCGAATGGCGCCAGTCTGGCTGCTCAATGTGCCTGGCGATGAACGACGATGTGCTTGGCCCCGGCGACCGCTGCGCGTCCAGCACCAACCGCAACTTCGAAGGCCGCCAGGGCGCAGGGGCACGCACGCACCTGATGAGCCCGGCAATGGTTGCCGCTGCTGCTATCACCGGCCGCCTCACCGATATTCGCCACTTTGGAGACCGCGCATGAGCCTGCAACCGTTTACGCAGGTCACCGGCAAGGCCGCGCCGATGCTGGCGGCGAATATCGACACGGACGTGATCATGCCCAAGCAGTTCCTCAAGGGCATCGACCGCAGCGGCCTCGACCGTGGGCTGTTCTTCGACCTGCGCTTTTTGGCGTTGGGCGAGCCCAACCCTGAGTTTGTGCTGAACCAGCCGGCCTGGCAGGGTGCAAGTTTCATGGTGGTCGGGCCGAACTTCGGCTGTGGCTCCAGCCGCGAGCACGCGGTGTGGGGCTTGAAGCAAATGGGCATCCGCGCGCTGATCGGCAGCAGCTTTGCCGGGATTTTCTATGACAACTGCCAGCGCAACGGGGTGTTGTTGATTGCCCTGGACGAGGCGATATTGCAGAAACTCGGGCAGACCGTCAGCCAGCCGGATCAGGCGCAGATCAGTGTGGACCTGGAAACACAGCAGATTCGTCTGGCCGATGGCCAGGTGATCCCATTCCAGATCGATACCTTACGCAAGACTGCGCTGTTATTGGGTCTGGACGCAATCGGCAGTACCTTGCAGCGTCGTGAGCAGATCCAAGCGTTTGAGCGCGGGCATTTGGCTGCCAACCCTTGGCTCAGTTGAAAGTCTACGTAGTTATATTAGTACAGAAAAACAACGCCCTGTTTTAATAAGAGGGCGCTTTTTTTTGTGTTATTTACTTTTCAAATAGCCCGGTTTAAACGCAGGTTTTGCCCATCATTGCTGGGGCCTTGGCGACGACAAGGGTTAATCGCGGAAAAACCACAGGTGTATTGGGTTGACACGTTGCAGGCCATCGGCTTAAGTGAGTGCTGGCTTGGAAAGCCAGTACCTATAATAAAAGGAAGTTGATGCTATGACCGTGGAATTAGTTGGTTTCTATGTCTCTGTGATGCCAGTGATCAAGTTAATAACCTGATCAACAGCGCTTGCCGGTAAACGGCTGTCTTTGTTGTGGATATCAATGCCTTGCCGGTCGATGAGCGGCACGCATGCCTATGTCCTTAATATAAGTTCAAACACAGAGAGTACCTACTCATGTCGATTTTTGATCAAGCAACGTATCGCTCGGTACAATGGCAAGACTGGCGCTGGCAGCAAAAGAATGCCCTGCGCGACGAACCTGCACTGCGCAATGCGTGCGGCGGTTGGAGTGAAGAAATAACGGCGCATATCGAGCACAACTTGCAAGACCGCAAGATGCAGATCACGCCTTATTATATTGATTTAATCAAACGCTCACTCACTGGCGGCCCGATCACAGACCATCCGTTATGGCGCCAGGTGGTACCGTACTGGAGCGAACAGGTCGCGGGCGATTACGACGGCACGTCGGAGAACTGGGAACTCGGCCATGAGATGAAAACGCCCATTTGCCAGCACAAGTACGACAATCGCGTCATCCTGCGCATGACCAACACCTGCAATGCCTATTGCCAGTTTTGCTTTGAGGCACTGCGCACCTTGCAGGTTGGCACCGAGAAAGCCAACGCCAGCACAGACTCCTTCAAGGATTCGGTGGAATACATCCGCAACAACCCGGCGATTGAAGAAGTGATCCTCAGCGGCGGTGACCCGTTGATGCTGGCCGACCGCAAGCTGGAAGAAAACCTCGCGGCGTTGCGTTCAATCAGTGACGACCTGCTGATTCGTATTCATTCCCGGGCGTTAAGTTTCAACCCGTTTCGCGTCACCGATGAATTAGTCGCGATGCTCGAGAAGTACCACGTTAATGCGTTTGGTGTGCATGTTTGCCATCCACTTGAACTGACGGCTGATTTTGCAGCAGCGGTAAAACGTATCCAGAGCGTGGTGCCAGTTGTATTTTCTAACATGCCGCTGTTGCGCGGCGTGAATGACGACGAAGCGACCTTGCATAAACTGTTTATTGATCTTTATCGCCTGGGTGTAAAGCCGTATTACTTGTATCACTTTATGCCGTTCTCACCGGGTGCGTCGGAGTATAAAGCCTCGATCAGCCAAGCCATCGCTATTATGGATCGCCTCAAACGGCGCGTGTCCAACATTGCCATGCCCGAATATGTACTGCCGCATGCACAAGGTAAGTTCACCGTGCCGTTGCTGGATTTTGAAAAGCCTGAAGACTTGCCGCATTTTGAAGTGCGTGACGGGCTGCGTCATTACCGTTTCCGTAACTGGGAAGGGCACTGGTGCAGTTGGCAGGATGCCTGAATTAACGTACGGCAAGAGGCAGTGTTTGTTATGAAGCAAGATGCGATTCTTTTTATAGATGTCGATGATAGTGTTTCGGTGCGTTACAGCTACCGCGAGCCCCACTTTGCTGCCGCGCGTGCACAAGGCCTGGTCTGTTTGACCGCAGGGGTTGCGGGGCGTCATCACCTGCAGCGGCTGCGGGACGACAGTGATGAAGTGTTCCTGCTCGAGTCGTTAACTGAACAGTCGATTCTGGACTTGGTGGGCCGGCTGGATGGGCGCTACCAGGTTCGCGCGATTTTCTGCCATGCCGGGCATCCGTCTGCACAGGGCGAAGTCGGCTGCATCGTTGCACACACCTGTAAGCGCCTGGGCTTGGTGTTCAGCTGCCCGGAGGCGATTGCCGCGTGCAATAACAAGTACCTGATGCGCCGCATGTTGCAAAAACAGGGGCTGCGTTCGGTGCCGTTCGCACTGTGCAATAACGAGCAGGAACTTCAGGCGGGCGCCGACCGGGTAGGTTATCCGCTGATCGCCAAACCGCCCTTTGGTGGTGCCTCGGCGTTTATCACGAAGTGTTCCAACTGGGCGCAGCTGCGCAGCCATTACGCACATTTCCTGAGCGACCACGGCGCAGCCTCTTATGCTGATTTTTATGGCTACGCGCACAGCTTGCCCGAAGCAGACGGACAGCGGCGCGAATACATTCCAGGGCGCAGTATCCTGCTGGAAGGCTATATCCCCGGTGTTGAAGGCAGCGTGGAATGCGTGGTGATCGGCGAGCGCGTTCATGCGCTGCTGATCAACGAAAAACTGCTGCTGACCGAGCGCAGCGGCACCGTCCTGGAGAACCTGCTGATTTCTCCGCCGACCTCTTTCACGGCGCAGCAGTGCGAGCAGATCCGCGAGTACGCCGCTGCATGCTTGCGCGCAGTCGGGCTGACCAACGCGGTGGTGCATTTCGAATTCCGCATGACCGATGCCGGGCCTGTGGTCATTGAGATCAACCCGCGCGTGGGCGGGCTGTATGTCAACGCGGCGTTGCGTGACCTTGCCGCGATCAACCCGCATCAGCTGTATATGCAGCTGCTGCTGGGCGAGCCGGGCCTCAATGCGCAACTTGAGGCTGGCGCGCACAAGGTCGCCAACGGCGACCAACATTACGCGATGCTGGCGGTTTACCCGGAGCACAGTGGCCATTTCAAGGGCATTGAGGGCCTGCAGTTCCTGGAGCATCACGCGTCGGTGCTGGAATACGCGCAACAGGACGCCGGTCACTACATCGACGCCGATATTGAAGAGCACTACCTGCTCAAGTGCTGGGCCAAGGTCGACGATGCCGCCGATGCTCATGCCTTGCATGATGCGATCAGGCAAAACCTGCACGTGATCATCGAGAATAGGGTTTAGCGATATGGATATCCCACAGATTTCCGCGCATTTGCGCGACCATCACTACTGCCACCGCCGCGACTTTCGCGAGTTGATCGCGGTTGAGCCCGGCGAAGAGCAAAGCTTTCGCGCCTACTGGGCAAACCTGGTCAGAGACGAGGCGTTCAAGGAATACACTCACCGCGAACGCCGCATCCTGCGCTATCGTTTATTGCCATCGCGGCAGTTACAGATCGACCGGAATGCGGCGTTCAAGTCGCCGGTCACCTATGCCGTCAAGTATCGACAGGGAGTGAACCACTTGAGCTATTGCGAGGATGGCTTTATCGAGCACCCGCTGATGCAGAAACTGTTGGCCACCGACCTTGCGGTGATTGCCCCGCATCTTGGCGAGCAGACCTACACGATTGATATCCACCAGTTCCGCGTTCGCGCAGATGCGCAATCGAGCAGCCCGACGACCTCGGGGATTCACCAGGATGGCCTGGATTGGGTGTTCATGCACTTCATTGGCCAGAGCAATACGGTGCCGGTGGTTTCGGAGGTATTTACCACGCAAACCGAGCAAAGCCGGGTGTTGAACCTGGCGATGGAGCAGTTTCTGGAAACCATCGTGATCAACGACCGAGGGCTCTACCACCGCGCTGGCGATGTGCGGCCCCAGGCCGATTCCGCGCCGGCCTGGCGCGATCTGCTGCTGGTGAGCCTGCGCGGCGTGCCGACTGACGAAGAGGCGCAGCCTGCATGAGCCAAGATCCGCAGTTGACCCTGTCGACCCGCAACGCCCGCCTGATCATCTTTGCCCGTGGCGTTTCGGACTTTGGTGCGTTCCTCAACATGGTGGCGCTGTCCACCTACGTTTACTGGCTCAGCCAAAGCGTGGTGTTTGTCAGTGTGTTTCTGGCATGCCGCGTCACCGGCGGGATTGTCGCCAGCTTGTTCGGCATTCCGTTTTTTCGGCGCTTTCCAGGGCGTAGCACCCTGGCAGGGCTGGACCTGGCCAGAGCGTTGCTGCTGTTGCCGCTGCTGGTGCTGATACCCGCGCATCAGCTCAGCGTGCTGCCCTTTATCGCGTTTGGTATCGGCCTGTGCAATTCGCTGTTTGCCATTGGCTTGAACAGCCAGTTGCCCACGTGGGTCGCGCTTGAGCAGCGGGTGAGCACCAATGCATGGATCACGTCGGCGGCGGCCACTGGCGCAGTGTTTGGCAGTCTGCTGTCCGGGTTGTTGATTGCCACCGGAGGCTTCGAGGCGGTGTTTGCCGTCAACATCGGCACCTACGTCCTGGCCGCCTGCCTGATCCTGCCGTTGCGCGCGTTGTACTCAGTCGCCGTCGCCGCGCATCGCGGCCTTTCGGCTGAATGGCGCGAGCTGACCCAAGGCCTGCGCGGCGCGCCGGTGCTGGCGGCAATGCTGTTGATCAGTATGCTCGACACCCTCGGCAGCGCGGCGCATAACGTCGGCTGGCCGGTGTTGTCGCAGTACATTTCGCCGGACACGGCAAAAACCGTCATGGGCTATCTGCTGGCGGTCTGGGCGTGTGGCAAGTTCGTCGGCGCGCGCATCGCCAGTGCGCTGTTGAACGGCCGTGGTACCCAAGCCATGGAGCGCCTGTTCATGCTGGGCGTGGCGCTGATGTCCAGCGGCTTCATCCTGACCTTCCAGCAAACCGAACTGTGGTTGGCACTGCTGTTGGTGGTGTGGGCGGGGTTGGGCGACGGCGTGTCCGAAGTGGCGTTGATCTCCCGTGCGCAAAGCGAGCCAGACAGCCTGCGTTTGCCGCTGTTCAGCTTATTGACCCTGATCCAGATGGCCGGCTTCGGCGTGGGCATGCTGGTGGTCGGGCCGTTCTACCTGACGTGGACGCCGGCCCAGGTGATCGTGTTGTTTCATGGGCTGCCGCTGACTGCCTTGCTGGTTATGACTGTGTGGATGGGTTTCAGCATTAATCGACGCGGTGCAGTTTGCGCTGAGGTGGGAGAGGACAAGGGTTGTT
>NZ_VXCW01000024.1:0-39041 GCF_052850675.1 Pseudomonas sp. 1152_12
TCAAAAGCTTAGCGCAACACAAAAAGTTGCGTAGATACCCATGCTGCGATAGCGGTGTATCAGTAGATGCATCCAAAGCTGATCCACCGCCATCGCAGGCAAGCCAGCGCCCACAGTTTTAATCTTTGTTGAGTTCGGTAATCGCGTTGATCAACACATTGATATCCGCCGCCGACGTCACCAGCCCCGGCGTCACTCGAATACAGGTGCCAAACGCCGCACCCGTTCGAAGGGTGGTAAACACGCCATGCTCCTTGAGCAACCGGTCCACCATCACCTGCTGATCGCGCCCTGTGAACTTGAACGCCGTGATCCCGCAATACAGGCGTGGATCATCCGGCGTCAGCACCTCAATCCCTGGTAACTCGCGCACCCGGCTCACCCACAGGTCCCGCAAGTAATTGACCCGCGCGCCCTTGGCCGCCGCGCCACCGAGGGCGCGGTGTTCTTCCAGCACCAGCGGCAAGGTCATCAGCGCCGGAAAATTCGGTGTGCTGTAGGGCGTGCGAGCGCGTACATCGGTGGCCGGGTAATGAAACTCGCCCATGTCCGGGTCGATATCGGCCAGGCGCTCCGGGGCGATGTACATAAAGCCCAAGGTCAGCGGCGCGCCGATCCATTTATGCAAATTGAAGCCGGCGAGTTGAATACCCAGATGCGCGAGGTTGAAGTCGATCTGGCCTAGGGCGTGGGCGCCATCGAGGATCACATCGACGCCATGCTCACGCGCGGCCTGGGCAATCGCCTCCACTGGCATCACCAGCCCGGTGCGATGGGTGACATGGGTCAGGGCCATCAGCTTGAGGCGCGGGTACTGAGCGAACGTATCGCGATAGGCCTGCACCAGGCTGTCAAAACTGGCCGGGTGAGTGTGAGAAATTTCAATAACCTCTACACCGCGATAGCCCGCCAACCAGCGCATCGCGCCTTTGACCGTGTCGTACTCCAGGTCGCTGATCAGCACCTGATCGCCCGGTTGCAGGCAGTTGTAGTTACGAATCAGCGACTGCAACGCTTCGGTGGCATTGCGGGTGAAGGCGACCGCCTCGGGGTCGGCATCGATCAACCCGGCCAGTTGGCGGCGGATCTCGACATGTTCACCTTGCTCGAAGCGCTGGCGCACATACAGCGAGTTGCTGCGGTTGATAAACGCAACGTGCTCCAGGTACTGCGCGCTTACAGCGCGGCTCATGCGCCCGAAGTAGCCGTTTTCCAGATTGATCGGGCCAGGCTCCATCTGATAGTGCTGGGCAATGTCCTGCCAGTGACGTTCGTTATCTGCGTTCCTTGGCATGGCGTGGGCTCTTAATGGCGAGGGGCGGGTTTACCGTGTTTTACGCGCAGCGGTTCCAAGAGCTCGGACAGGCCGTTGTGGTCGATTTCCTGCATCAAGGCCAGCAACCCGCCCAACTCGCCGTGGGGAAAACCTTCACGGGAAAACCAGTTCAGGTAGGGGCCGGGCAGGTCGGCGATGATCCGCCCTTTGTATTTGCCGAAAGGCATTTCGCGGGTGATCAGCAGTTCGAGTTTTTCGGGGTTCATGGGACTTCAGTGGTTTGAGTCGAGATCTTTGAAAATACAGGCATTCTGCATGAAGGCCAAATGACAGATCATGCAAATAACGTACATACAGATGGTTCAATAATTTTCAAGTCATTGAAATATAAAAGAAAATACTTTTTTCAAAACCTGGCACGGGCGCTGCAATCATTAAGACACGTTTATTAACCCGCACAAGGAATTGAAAAATGACTGACATCAACAAAGAATCGATCTCCGTACTCAACGACCTGATCGAGACCAGCAAAGACGGCCAGAAAGGCTTCGCGACTTGTGCTGAAGACATCAAGCACCCAGAGCTTAAAGCCCTGTTCGTGAAACGCTCCACCGACTGCGCCACCGCGGCCGCTGAACTGCAAACTGCAGTTAAAGCCCTGGGCGGCGACCCGGAAGAGTCCGGGTCGGTAGCGGGTGCTTTGCACCGTGGCTGGGTCGACGTGAAGTCGATGGTGACCGGTAAGGACGAAGAGGCTGTGCTGAACGAAGCCGAGCGCGGTGAAGACCACGCACTGCAGGCTTACAAGGAAGCGATCGAGAAGATCAACAAGCACAACCTGTTGGGCATTCGTGATCTGGTTGAGCGTCAGTTCCACGGCGCACAACGCAACCACGACCAGGTGAAAGCCCTGCGTAACCAGGCTCGCGCTCAGTCGTAAGCCCTGCTGTGTAGCGCCTGCTGTGTAAAAATGTGGGAGCGGGCTTGCTCGCGAAGACGGTGAGTCAGTCAACCTCTAAGGTGACTGATAAACCGCTTTCGCGGGCAAGCCCGCTCCCACATTTTGCTCTGTGTTGATGTCGAGATTTTGATCAGCCAATGCTGATCGGCGGCAGCTCGGTCAGGGTCACGACCTGCTGCTTGCGTGGCGCGAGGATTTCCGCCTCGCCATCGACCACCAGCTCATCGCGCTGGTTGAAGACGCGGGTGGCAATGCGTACACGAAATTTTGGCAGCTTCTCGAGGATTTCCAGACGCACGGTCAGGGTGTCGCCGATTTTTACCGGCTTCTGGAAGGTCATCTGTTGGCCGATGTAGATAGTGCCCGGCCCAGGCAGCTCGCAGGCAACAGCCGCGCTGATCAGGGCGCCGCTGAACATACCGTGGGCGATACGCTCCTTGAACATGGTCGCCTTGGCGTACTCGGCATCCAGGTGCACCGGGTTGTGGTCGCCGGACATGGCGGCGAACAACTGGATATCGCGCTCTTCGACGGTCTTGCTGTAACTGGCAGTCTGGCCGACTTCGAGGGCTTCGTACGGGGTGTTGGTAACCTGAGTCATCTAAAGGTACATCCTGTGGCTAATCGGTAATTTAATTGGATCATTTTAAATGGCTGATTTTAAAGGGTAAATTATTCGCAGCGGGTCGGCCTGCGTAACGCCAGGGCCTGTTCGAGCCACGTCAGCACATCTGCTGTGACTTCATCGCGGTTGGTTTCGTTGAACACTTCATGACGCGCCTGCGGGTAGATATTCAATTGCAGGTTCTGGCAGCCGGCCTCACGCAGCGCATGGGCCAGGTTTTTGAGACGCTTGCCTTCACTCACCGGATCACATTCGCCGCCCATCACCAGAATCGGCAGGCCCGGGTCGATCTGAGCGAGATTGGACGCTTTGCTGATTTGCTGCAAGCCGCCCAGCAGGTCGATCCATAGCTGGTTAGTGCAACGGAAGCCGCAGAGCGGGTCGTTGATGTACGTGTCGACTTCATCCGGGTCGCGGCTGAGCCAATCAAATGCGGTGCGGGTTGGCTTGAACGCCTTGTTGAACGAGCCGAATGACAAGAACTCGATCATTGCACTGCGCCCGCGCAACCCCTGGCGTGCCCGTTCAATTCGCGCGATGACACCGGCTGCGCGATACAGCGCCACCGGCTGGAAATTCGAACCGCTGAGAATCGCGCCATTCAAGCTGGCGCTGTGGTGCAACAGGTAAGCCTGGGCGATATAGCTGCCCATGCTGTGGCCCAGCAGGATGATCGGCAGGCCCGGTTGCTGCTGGCCGATGTGCTGATTGAGGCTGGCCAGGTCGCCCACCACCTTGCTCCAGCCCTCCTTCTCAGCGTACAGCCCCAGCGTCCCCTCATCGGCGGTACGACCATGGCCGCGCTGGTCCAGCGCATACAGGCCGTAGCCAACTGCGCACAAGGCCTCGGCCAGGCGTGCATAGCGGCCACTGTGCTCGGCCATGCCGTGGGACAGCATGATCATGGCCTTTGCCTCGCCTTCCGGCAGCCATTGGTTGACGTACAGGCGGCTGCGGTCATTCGCGGTCAGCCAGAAGGTGCTGTGGTTCATGGCGCTTCCTTTGCTCAGGGTCGTTGCAGTGTATAGCGCATCTGTCAGAGGCTGGTGTATCTGCCTACACGTTAGGGGCAAGATTCATACAATAAATGACACAGTTCGGTGTATTTGCCTGTTTGGTCATAGCTGCTAACGTCCCTAAAGCTCCGCTTTTACACCTTCATAAAAGCGGCCGGACATGCTCAGGTACGAGGACAAGAATAATGCAACCTGATTTCTGGAATGACAAACGCGCGGCGGGCGTTCCCAACGACATCGACCTCACCACGTATAAATCGGTGATCGAAGTGTTCGAGCGTTCCTGCAAGGCCTTTGCCGATCGTCCGGCGTTCAGCAACATGGGCATCACCCTGACCTACGCCGAGCTTGAGCGCCAGAGTGCGGCGTTCGCTGGATACCTGCAACAGCACACCGATCTCAAGCCAGGCGAGCGCATCGCGGTGCAGATGCCCAACGTGCTGCATTACCCGATTGCCGTATTCGGTGCATTGCGCGCCGGGCTGATCGTGGTCAACACCAACCCGCTGTACACCCCGCGCGAGATGCGCCACCAGTTCAAGGATGCCGGCATTCGCGCGCTGGTCTACCTCAACCTTTTCGGTTCGCGTGTGCAGGAGGTGTGTGCCGACACCGAGATCGACTACCTGATCGAAGCCAGGATGGGCGACTTCATGCCTGCCGCCAAAGGCTGGCTGATCAATACCGTGGTCGACAAAGTCAAGAAGATGGTCCCGGCCTATAACCTGCCACGCGCCGTGTCGTTCAAACGCGCCTTGCGCATGGGAGCGGGCCAGAGCCTGCCCCGGCACCCGGTGACGCTGGATGACATCGCCGTGCTGCAATACACCGGCGGCACTACTGGCCTCGCCAAGGGCGCGATGCTTACCCACCGCAACCTGGTCGCCAATATGCAACAGGTGCGGGCGTGCATGTCCCAGGTCGGTGAGAATGGCCAGCCGCTGATAAAGGAAGGGCAGGAGGTGATGATCGCGCCGCTGCCGCTGTACCACATCTATGCATTCACGGCGAATTGCATGTGCATGATGGTGACCGGCAGCCATAACGTGCTGATCACCAACCCACGGGACATCGGCGGGTTTATCAAGGAGCTGAAAAAGTGGCGGTTCTCCGGCCTGCTGGGGCTGAACACGCTGTTTGTGGCGCTGATGGACCACCCCGATTTCAAGAGCCTGGATTTCTCCCACCTCAAAATCACCAATTCTGGCGGCACGGCCTTGATCAAGGCCACGGCCGAGCGCTGGAAGGCGGTGACCGGTTGTTCCATCGGCGAAGGCTACGGCCTGACCGAAACCTCACCGGTGGCCAGCACCAACCCGTATGGCGGGCAGTCGCGCCTGGGTACTGTCGGCATTCCGGTGCCGGGCACGGCGATGAAAGTGATTGATGACGAAGGCCATGAGTTGCCGTTGGGCGAGCGCGGCGAACTGTGCATCAAGGGCCCGCAGGTGATGAAGGGCTACTGGCAGCAACCCGTCGCCACCGCCGAGACGTTGGACGCCGAAGGCTGGCTGAAAACCGGCGACATTGCCGTGATCGATAACGATGGCTACGTGAGCATTGTTGATCGTAAGAAAGACCTGATCATCGTCTCGGGCTTTAACGTGTACCCCAACGAGATCGAAGACGTGGTGATGGCACATCCAGCGGTGGCCAACTGCGCAGTGATCGGCGTGCCGGACGAGCGCACCGGGGAGGCGGTGAAGCTGTTTGTGGTGGCGCGTGCCCAAGGTGTGAGCCTCGAGGAGTTGAAGGCGTACTGCAAGACCAACTTCACCGGGTACAAGGTGCCCAAGCATATTGTGTTGCGCGAGTCGTTGCCGATGACGCCGGTGGGCAAGATATTGCGGCGCGAACTTCGCGACATCGCTTGATGTGAAATGCGCTTAAAAAATGAGGGAGCAGGCAAGCCAGCTCCCTCATTGGTATCGCGTTTAACCTGAAAAGGCCCATTCCAGAGCCATTCCTCGAGTTATAGAATTTTTGCTCTAAAAATGACTATTGGATATTCTTGAGTCATGTTTATGACTGTAGGGCCCTCTTTTGGCTCTAGGCGGCCCTTGGCAAAGCTGCTACTCTCGGCGCGCTTTGTGACTTCTCGGCCTGCTTGAAAGCGCCAGATTCACCTTAAAAAAACATACACCAATAATAATCGCATCAAATGCGATGATGAATTCGCGTCGCTGAGGAGTGGGCTTCCATGAATGAAGACTTTTGGAAGGATAAGTACCCCGCCGGGATTGCTGCAGACATCAATCCAGACGAGTATCAAAATATTCAGGCGGTACTGAAACAGTCCTGCCAGCGCTTCGCCAACAAACCGGCTTTCAGCAACCTGGGCAAGACAATCACCTACGGTGAACTGTACGAATTGTCCGGCGCTTTCGCCGCCTACCTGCAACAGCATACCGATTTGAAGCCTGGCGATCGAATCGCCGTGCAACTGCCTAACGTCCTGCAATACCCGGTGGCCGTGTTCGGCGCCATTCGTGCCGGCCTGATCGTGGTCAACACCAACCCGCTTTACACCGCGCGGGAAATGGAACACCAATTCAATGATTCCGGAGCCAAGGCCCTGGTTTGCTTGGCGAACATGGCGCACTTGGCTGAAAAAGTCGTGCCCAAGACTGCCGTCAAGCACGTGATCGTCACGGAAGTCGCTGATCTGCTGTCGCCGCTCAAGCGCCTGCTGATCAACAGCGTCATCAAGTACGTGAAGAAAATGGTCCCGGCCTATCACTTGCCCAACGCAATCAAGTTCAACGACGTGTTGGCCAAGGGGCACGGCCAAGCGGTCAACGATGTCAGCCCGGCCAGCGGCGACGTTGCCGTGCTGCAATACACTGGCGGTACCACCGGCGTGGCCAAGGGCGCGATGCTCACCCATCGCAACCTGGTCGCCAACATGCTGCAGTGCAAGGCGCTGATGGGCTCCAACCTCAATGAGGGTTGCGAGATTCTGATCACGCCGCTGCCGCTGTACCACATCTATGCCTTCACCTTTCATTGCATGGCGATGATGCTGATTGGCAACCACAACATCCTGATCAGCAACCCGCGCGACTTGCCGGCGATGGTCAAGGAACTGTCGAAGTGGAAGTTCAGCGGCTTTGTTGGCCTGAACACGTTGTTCGTGGCGCTGTGCAACAACGAAGGCTTCCGCAAGCTGGATTTCTCCGCGCTGAAAGTCACCCTGTCGGGCGGTATGGCGCTGCAATTGGCAGCCGCTGAGCGATGGAAAGACGTGACCGGTTGCAACATCTGCGAAGGTTACGGCATGACCGAGACCAGCCCGGTGGCGACGGTTAACCCGATCCAGAACATCCAGATCGGCACCATTGGCATCCCTGTGCCATCGACTGTGTGCAAAGTCATCAGCGATGACGGCGTCGAGCTGGCCCTGGGTGAAATCGGCGAGCTGTGCGTCAAAGGCCCGCAAGTGATGAAGGGCTACTGGCAGCGCGAAGACGCCACCGCGGAAATCCTCGACAGCGAAGGCTGGCTGAAGACCGGTGACATCGCGATCATCCAACCGGATGGCTACATGCGCATAGTCGACCGCAAGAAAGACATGATTCTGGTCTCCGGTTTCAACGTCTACCCCAACGAGCTGGAAGACGTGCTGGCGAGCCTGCCGGGCGTGCTGCAATGTGCGGCCATCGGCGTGCCGGATGACAAGTCCGGGGAGCACATCAAGCTCTTTATCGTAGTCAAGCCGGGGGCGACCCTGGCCAAGGACCAAGTGATGGAGCACATGCGCGCCAACGTCACCGGTTACAAGGTGCCCAAGGCGGTGGAATTCCGTGATGCGCTGCCGACCACCAACGTGGGCAAGATCCTGCGCCGTGAGCTGCGTGATGAAGAGCTGAAGAAGCTCGGCCTTAAAAAGTAAGCCAATAAAAAACCCCGCCAATGCGGGGTTTTTTATTGGCTGCTGCTGGCGAAACACTAGCTCCAGATTATTTTTACCGCGTTGTTACAGGGTGAACTGCGCGAAGCTCACGCCAGCACCCGCCGGGCGCACATCTTTCAAGAACGAATCTTTGTCCGCACTCAACTCCAGGGTGATCTCCGGCTTGCGCTTGCCTGCATTGCGCACCACCAGCCCTTCGAGTTTTTCACGCAGGAACGCCGTCGGCACTTTGAGGTGCAGCAACTGGTCGGACTCGGCGTTGTGCATCAACAAGTGAATCCACTCGTAATGGCCCACGGCAATACGGCCCACCGGCAGGTCGAACCACCAGATGTTGCGTTTTGGGTCCAAGTCGGTGAAATGGCAGTTGTTGACGCCGAGTACGGCACCGCCCAGTTCCTGGTTTCTGCGGGCGATGGCCTGTGCTTTATTGAGTTTCATAACCTTCCTACGGGATCTGTTATTCAGCGTTATAGCCTGAATGTGCCGAGCATTCTCGTGGGTTGGCTGCAAAACATAAAGCCAAACCTGCAGACGGCGATGAAATGCCCGCTGAAAAATAATTGAAACTCTCTCGAACGGCCTCGGGTCAATCTCTACGTAATGACCAAAACCCTTGATTGTTCTTTCGGAGAAATACCATGAGCAGCACATCGGATAAGGCAAAAGGTTTGAAAGATGAACTCGTCGGCAACATCAAGCAAGGCGTCGGCAAGGTCACCGGCAACGACAAAATGCGCGCTGAGGGTGTCGTGCAGGAGAAGAAAGGTCAGGTCGAAAAAGCCGTTGGTGATACCAAAGATGCGGTAAAAAAAGCCGTCAAGTAACCCTGAATCGCTGGCTGTGTTCGTACAGCCCGACGGTCATCCACGGATGGCCGTTTTTATGTCGTACGTTGCAACTAAAATTTGGTAATTGTTTCAAAGTCGCCAAGTAGGCTACTTTTGATGTAGAAAACGGCCCCTGAGTCGCCCACGACCTCACCCTTTTTGCGGCGAAAGGAGACGCTATGATTTTTCCGGTACTAGACGGCCTCAAGCTCCACAAAGTGCTGTTGCGCACCGTCAAGGAGTTCGTCGATGACGAAATGCCCACCTATGCCTCGGCACTGGCCTACCAGATGCTGTTCTCGTTGTTTCCCTTCCTGCTGTTCCTTATCGCCCTGATCGGTTTCCTGCACCTGCCGGATTTCTTCACCTGGCTGCGCATGCAGTCGGAACTGGTGTTGCCGCCCCAGGCCCTGGAACAGGTCAACCCGGTGATTGACCAGTTGCAGCAATCCAAGGGTGGCTTGCTGTCCGTCGGTATCGTGATTGCGTTGTGGACCGCCTCGGCGGGCGTTCGCCTGATGATGAGTGCGATGAACGCGGCCTACGACGTGGTCGAAGGCCGCCCGATCTGGAAACGTTTTCCGCTCTCGGTGTTCTACACCATCGGTATCGCCGGCATGCTGCTGGCCGCCGCCGCGTTGATGGTGCTGGGCCCGCAGGTGATGGAATGGCTCGCCGGGCAGATCGGCATGCAGGAATTCGTGGTCACCTTATGGACCCTCCTGCGTTGGCCGCTGATCGTTATTCTGCTGATGTTTGCCGTGGCCCTCATGTACTACGTGATGCCCGATGTGGAGCAGAAATTCCGCTTCATCACTCCAGGCTCGGTGCTCGCCGTCGTGGTGTGGATCGTTGCTTCCCTGGGCTTTGGTTACTACGTCAAAACCTTCGCCGACTACAACGCCATGTATGGCAGTATCGGTGCGATCATCGTCCTGCTCCTGTACTTCTACATTTCCGCTGCCGTGCTGTTGCTGGGCGCGGAGATGAATGCCGTGATCGAACACATGTCGGCCGAAGGCAAGGACCCGGGAGAGAAAGAGTTTGAACAAAACTCCCACACGGATGAAAAACAGCACGTCTCAGGCCTAGGCCGGGACCACTCCAAGCCCACTACCGACGAAGTCTGATTGATGATCCGTGAAATCCTGAAAATGGGCGATGAGCGCCTGCTGCGTATTGCACCGCCGGTTCCACCGGAAATGTTCGACAGCCCTGAGCTGTGGCAGTTGATTGATGACATGTTCCAGACCATGGAACATGTTGGCGGCGTCGGCCTTGCTGCCCCGCAAATTGGTGTCGATCTGCAACTGGTGATCTTTGGTTTTGAGGCCAGTGAACGCTACCCGGACGCACCGCCGGTGACGCAGACCATCCTGATCAACCCGTTGATCACGCCGCTCAGCCCAGTGCTGGAAGAGGGCTACGAAGGCTGCCTGTCTGTGCCTGGTCTGCGTGGTGCCGTGGAACGTTATCAGCAGATTCGTTACGAGGGTTTCGACCCCAAGGGCGAGCCGATTGTGCGCATCGCCGAGGGCTTCCACGCGCGGGTGGTGCAGCATGAATGCGATCACCTGATCGGCCGGTTGTACCCGTCGCGGATTACCGACTTCAGCAAGTTCGGGTTTATCGAAGTGATGTTTCCGCAGATGGACCCGACAGCGGACGAATAGCATTTCAGGCCTAATGCGATCCAAATGTGGGAGCAACTGTCCTCACCCACTATCCGTCACTGCCATTCAGTGCCGTCGTGCAGCATGGCATTCAGTCTGATGAGCAGTATTCGCATGCAGGCGATGAGCGCCACTGCCGCGCTCGTCGCCTCGCTGCCGGCCACTACGCTGGAATATTGCTGGGCAGTAATGGGGGCCCGCATAGGCCGATCACAGATTATCCGCAGTCGACCTCACCAAACGTTCTAAGCCCCAATTTTCAATCCCATGGCAATCATCGGCTTGTTACGTTTGTAGCGCACCCAGCGCTCGCTGAGCGATTGCGGCAGCACCGTGTCCTGAGTGAAACCCATGCGCTGATACACATTTTCCAAATCAGGATGGCACTGTAGCCATACGGTCCCTTCCACATTGGCCACTGCTTGCAAAATCAAGCGCGCCGCCAACCCTTGGCCGCGATACGCCGGGTCGACAAACACGCCGGTCAGCCACTGCCCATCGACCACGGGCGTGAGGCACAACCCAGCCACAATTTCGGCGTCGCGCGCCACCCACAAACGCCCGCCCTTAAGCGCCTTCATCGGCGAATTATGGCTGCGGTAAAACTTGTTCAACAGCGGCCACAGCGGCTCTGCCAGCGGTTCGAAGTGCAGTTCGGGCATGGTCTTTAAGCCAGCGTTTTCAAGGGCCGGGGATTATAAGCGCGTTCCGCCGGGCAATAGGTGGTATACCCAGTGTTACATCCCCTTTTAGTGGAGCATGCATCATGGCCAAAGGTATGGATTCAAAGAAAGCCGCGAAGAAGAAACCGGCAAAAACCGCCGATGAGAAACGCGCCGACAAGAAAGCCAAGAAGACCGAGACAGGCCTGTTCGGTCACTGAGTTACAAGCTTAGAACCCAACGATCTGCAAGATTTATCGGCCTCACTGCACAGAGCAGGAAACACCTGCTCTGAGCTGCCGATGGCCAACTACCTTGATCCGACCCAACGCAGGGAAATCGCAGCCCTGGCGCGCAGTTTTACTGCCAGAACCGAATGGCCTACCTGGCTGCTGCTGATCGGCGTGTATGCCGGCTGGTTCGCTGTGATGCTCGCCAGCCCGTGGCTGGGCTTGTGGCTGAGCACGCTGTTGCTGATTCCATTGGTGACGCTGTGGCTGTCGGTGCAACACGAATTGCTCCACGGCCATCCCACCCGATCCCTGCGGGTGAACAAACTGCTCGGCTATGCACCTTTTGCCGTGTGGTATCCCTACACGCTGTATCGCAACAGCCACCTGTTGCACCACAACGATGAAGACCTGACCCTGCCGGGCATCGACCCGGAAAGCCGCTACCTGAATCAATATCACTGGGACAACAGTTCCTTGTTCAAGCGCGGCGTGCTCTGGCTGACCAAAACCGTGCTCGGCCGCTTTGTGCTGGCGGCGCCTTTGGCGATTGGCCGCTTGGCCCGCCATGAGTTCCAGCGCCTGCCGCAGGCGTGGCCGATGTGGCTGGCCCACGGCGCCGCGACGATGCTGATGTTGAGCTTTATCGCCCACTACAGCGCGTTTCCGGTGTGGCATTACCTGCTGCTGGTCAGCGTGCCGGCCTTGTCCCTGGCCTCGATCCGTTCCTACTATGAACACCGCCCGCACCTGCAACCGGAACAGCGCACCGTGCTCAACGAAGCCGCCTGGCCGTGGACCTGGCTGTTCCTCAACAACAACCTGCACCTGGTGCACCATGACTTGCCGAAACTGCCCTGGTACTTGCTGCCCACGGTCTACCACGCCCGCCGCGAACAATGGCTGGCGCGCAGCGGTGGGTTTCTGGTGCAAGGTTACGGCCAGTTGATCCGCCGCCACGGCCTCAAGGCCATCGACAGCCCCCGGCACCCTTTTGCGTGAGAGACGACCATGAGTGACCACTACGCCGAGTTGCTGATGTACGTCGCGCCCGAAGCGGTGCAGCAGGCCAACCAGCAATGGCTGACGCGGATTTTCGAGCGCTTGAACCTCGGCCGCCGCCATGCCGATCACCTCGACCTGCAAGGTCTGTGGCTAGCGCCCGAACTGCTCGTCACGCAAACCTGCGGCTACCCGCTGATGACCCAACTGCGTGGCCAGGTGCGGGTGATCGGTCGCCCACGCTACGAGTTGGCCCACAGCAGCCTTGGCCAACATTGCAGCCTGCTGCTGACCCGCGACGACAGCCCACGTACCGCCCTGGCGGACTTCTACAACAGTCGCGGCGTGATCAATGGTTACGACTCCAACAGCGGCATGAACCTGTTGCGCGAACGCCTCGCGCCGTTGCAGCGTGACGGCCGTTTTTTTGCCAGTGTTGGCATCAGCGGCGCTCATCGCGAAAGCCTGCGCTGGCTGCGCGAAGATCGCGCCGATCTTGCCGCCATCGACAGCGTCACCTACGACTACCTCGCCCGTTTTGCCCCACAGGACGTGGCGGGCCTGCGCATCGTCACTCACAGCGCGCCGAGCCCGACCTTGCCCTACATCGGGCCGCTGCAGTTGAGCGATGAACAAGTGGCGCAGATCCGTCAGGCGATGAACCTGGCGTTGCAGGACGTGCCGCAGATCGTCGAAAGGCTGGGTATTCAAGAAGTTTTACCCGCCAGCGAAGACGACTACCGGGTGTTGTTGGACTACCAGCAAAAAGCCGCCAACGCCGGCTACCCAGACCTGCACTGATCGTTCCCCGCCGAAGCTTTTGAATAATAAGTTATATAAAAATACTCTTTAAGTATTATTGAAGAATAAGCAGCCTTGCTAGGATCGCTCCACCGGAACACCGGACATAACGCGCAACCTACTTAGATGGAGCCACTATGTCCGGCGCCGACACTTCTCACAGCGATTACGTGGGCGGACTGTTTCGCAGTCATTACGACTGGCTGTGCAGCCGTCTGCACCGCCACCTCGATTCGCGTGCCCACGCCGAAGACATTGCCGCCGAGGCCTTCGTCCAGCTCCTGAGTTCGCCGGGTGTGGTGCCTATTCGCCAACCCCGCGCATTGCTCACCACTATTTCCCAGCGCCTGATGTACCAACTGTGGCGTCGACGTGACGTGGAGCGCGCCTACCGTGACACCTTGGCCGTCGACGAACTATCCACTGTGGCGTTGCCCGAAGACCGGGCGCAAATGCTCGAAGCCCTGCAGGCCATCGACCAGTTGCTCGACGGCTTGCCGGCCAAGGTCAAGGCGACCTTCCTGCTGTCGCAACTCAATGGCCAGACTTACCTCCAGATCGCCGCCGAACTGGGGATTTCCCAGCGTTCGGTCAGTGACTACATCGCTCGCGCCCTCAACCTAACCCGACGCCTCCAACAGCCGCCGGCGCCAGACGCCAAGCCAGCCATACCGCGACCTGTCGCCGACCGCGCCGAAAGCGGCGCTCCACTGCACGCGGCTCAGTTATGACGTTTAACACAACTTGAATAGCACACTGGATCTTCTGTGTTGTTTGAAATTGATTCCCCACAAGGTTGCGCATGAAAACAATCAAAAATCTGCCCGGTGGCTCGCTATTGGCACTCACCGCCCTGGTCCTGCCAGCCCCCGCCGCGGAAGCCGTCAAACCGATCCACTTCGACGACATCACCTGGGAAAGCGGCAGCCTGATTACTGAAGTGCTGTGCTTGATCGTCGAAAAAGGCTACGGCCTGCCCACCGACACTCTGCCCGACAGCACTATGAGCCCGGAAGCCGCACTGGCTCTGCGTCCTGCTTTAACGTCGTGACGCGGAGCGTCACAAGATGCATCTCCACGCAGAGCGTGGGAACAATGAGAGGTGACAGTGATGGTTAAGTTTTTCAGCGTGATCCTGGCTTCAGTTGTGTTCTCGGCAGCTGTTTCAGCGGCCGAACCTTCCACCTTGCGCATTGGTTACCAGAAAAGCTCGGTGAGCATGGTGCTGGCCCGTGAGCACAAGCTTTTCGAAGAAGCGCTGCCCGGTACCCAAGTGCACTGGGTCGAGTTCCTCGGCGGCCCGCCGCTGATCGAAGCGCTGAACGGCGGCAGCCTGGACATCGGTAATATCGGCGACATCCCGCCGATCTTCGCCCAGGCCGCCGGCATTGACTTGCAGTACTTTGCCGTCGAGCCCAACGAGGGCAAAACCGAGGCGGTGTTGGTGCCCAAGGCCAGCACTGTTCAGAGCGTGGCCGAACTCAAGGGCAAGCGCGTGGCGCTGCTCAGGGGCTCCAGTGCGCACAACCTGTTCCTCAAAAGCCTGCTGCACGCCGGTTTGCAATGGAAGGATGTGAGCGTGGTGTACCTGTCGCCGTCTGACGGTCGCGCCGCGTTCGAACAAGGCAAGGTCGATGCCTGGGTGGTCTGGGACCCGTATTATTCGGCGGCCGTGGTCGACGGTTCGGCCCGCGTGTTAGGTGACGGCCAAGGCCTCAACCCGGCCGGCAGTTTCTTTGTGCTCAGCAGCCCGTATGCCAAGCAACACCCGCAGGCCGTCGGCATGATTATCAAGGCCCTTGCCAAAGCGCAGCGTCGGTCCTTGGATCAACCCGAGGAAAGCATCGCACTGATGGCCAACACGTTGGGCCTGCCACCGGCCGTGGTCAAAAGCTACTTCGAACACCGTTCGCCCGCGCCGATTCGTCCACTGGAAGCCATCGACATCGCCAACCAGCAGCGCACTGCCGATCTGTTTTTCGCCAACGGCCTGATCCCGAAAAAGGTCGACGTGCAACAGATCGTGTTCAAGGCCCCTTAACTGAGCATTGCACAACACCCCTGGGGCGAGCGGGCTTGCCCCGCGTTGAAGTGCATTTCAGGGCAGAGATTTTCTTTCGGCAGCTAAGGCTGCGATCACGCCCTGCCGCTGGCCAATCCGCTGCTGAAACGCCGCCAGCTTTGGCCACTGTTGCAGGTCAATATCGTGAATACCGGCCCAGCGTAGCACCACAAACAGATACGCATCCGCCACTGAATACTGCTCGCCCAGCAGATAGTCCTGGCCCTCCAACGTCTGCACCAGAATCGCAAACCGTTTGTACAACGTGGCCTGGAACATCGCCCGTACGTCGCCCTGAATCGCAGCATTAAAGAAAATCGCCAACCCGCCATGAATCTCGCTGGCGATAAAATTCAGCCACTCCTGCAAGCGCACGCGCTCCCAGCTACCATTGGCCGGGGCCAACTGGGCGGCGGGTTTCAGGTCGGCCAGGTATTGCATGATCGCACTGGCTTCGGTCAGCACTTCGCCGTTGTCCAGTTGCAGCGCTGCCACGTAGCCCTTGGGGTTGATCTGCAGAAAGTCTTCGCCGTTGGCGGTGGTTTTGGCTCTGTTGTCGACCCGCACCAAGTCGAATGGCAACGCCAATTCGCGCAGCACGATATGTGGGGCGAGGGAGCAGGCATTCGGGGAAAAATACAGTTTCATGTTGGGCCACTCTGTCGGGTTTGCGCCAGTCTCACGGGCATGGCACCTTGCGTAAAATTAAACCTTCAGACCCTATCCATAAGGACAGCTACTGCCATGATGAACCTGATGCATTGGCGTTTGCTGGTGGCGGTGGCCGACCACGGCAGCATCACGGCGGCCGCCGAGCAGGTGGGCATGACGCAATCTGCCGCCAGCCAGGCCATGGCGTCCATGGAGGCGACGCTGGGGGCGCAATTGTTTACGCGTGAGCCGCGCAAGACCTTGCCCACGGCGCTCGGGTTGAGTGTGATCGAGCAGGCGCGGGTGATGATGGGCGCGTTGCAGGTCATTCGCACAACGGTCGATGAAGCAAGGCCATTGCTGCGTGGCAGCATTCGCATCGCCAGTTTTCCGATGGTGATGGCGACCTTTCTGACGCCGTTGTTGCAGCGTTTCCGCCAGTTGAATCCGGGTATTGAGGTCACCACCTTGGAGGTCACCGACAGCGAAGTGCACACCTTGCTCGACGCAGGCCTCATCGACGTGGGCGTGGTGCTCAATCCCAAACCTGAACGCCACGCCACGCTATTGGGCCGAGACCTGTGGATGGCCGTACTGGCGACGAACCACCCGCTGGCCCAACGCGCCGTCGATGCCAGCGTGTCGCTCGAAGAGTTACTCGAACAACCTTTCGTGCTGGCTACTGGTGGTTGCACCGCGAATGCCCGTAGCCTGGCCACCGCCGCAGGGTTGAGCCTGCGCGATATCCGCGTGGAAGTGCGCGAATGGAACAGCGCCTACAGCCTTGTGCGCGAGGGCGTCGGCGTCACATTGGTGCCTGAAATGGCCTTGCCGGCGCAGCGCAATGGCCTGCGCGTGATGCCGCTGACCGTGCCGCTGCACCGCGAATTTGCCTTGGTCGGTTCACACACCCAGCCACCCTCGGCGGCGGTCAGCGCATTGTTAAAAATGCTGGCTGACTAGTGGCCTTGCATAGCGCCAAGCCCTGTCTATTCTCACCCAGAACCGTTGATGACGTTTGGTATATAAGCGTTTTGGATGGTTTTTTCCCTATGAAGGTGTGCCAGCAATAGCCAACAGAAGAATGGAATGCGCCTTTTCAGGCGCCGCGAATCTAGGGTGATCTGACCATGTTCAACCGCCATCACAAATCTGATCAGCAAGAAATCGAACGTTTTTCCTGTGCCCTCACCGAAGCCAACGCCAAACTTTCCGCTATCAGCCGCTCCATGGCGATGATCGAGTTCGACCGCAATGGCGTGATCCTCGACGCCAACCCCAACTTCTGCAAAGCCATGGGTTACAGCGTTGAGGAGATCCGCGGCAAACATCACCGGGTCTTTTGCGAAGAGGCCTACACCCACACCGAGGCCTACACCAAGCTGTGGCGTGACCTGGCAAGCGGCGAAGCCATCAGTGGCACCTTTATGCGCCTCAACAAGCGCGGCGAAGAGGTATGGCTCGAAGCCAGTTACATGCCAGTGCTGGACAGCAGTAACCAGGTGCAGAGCGTGATCAAAGTGGCGTCGGATATTTCCGCACGGGTCCACCATGAGCACGAGAACCAGAGCCTGATCGACGCCATCAGCCGCTCCATGGCGGTGATCGAGTTCACCCCGCAGGGCCAGATCATCAACGCCAACGACAACTTCCTGCGCACCGTGCAGTATTCGCGCGAAGAAATCATCGGCCAGCACCACAGCATGTTCTGCCATCGCGCCGAGGTTGAGTCACCGATATACAAGGCGTTTTGGGCGTCGCTCAACCGTGGCGAATTTCACTCTCATCGCTTTGAACGTAAGAGCAAATATGGCAAAACCCTGTTTCTGGAGGCGTCTTACAACCCGATTTTCGATACCAACGGGCGCCTTTACAAAGTGGTGAAGTTCGCCAGCGACATCACCGATCAGGTCACCACGCTGCGTACTGCCGCCGATTCGGCCCACGCTACCTCGGTACAAAACGACGCCTGTGCGCGCAAAGGTTCGGAAGTAGTTCAGCAGACCGTGCAGATCATCGAGGACATTTCCCACGACCTGAACCAAGCCGCCCAGAGCATTGATGCGGTGAACAAGCAGTCGGACATTATCGGCACCATCGTGCAGACCATCCGCAGTATCGCTGAGCAGACCAATATGCTCGCGCTCAACGCGGCTATTGAGGCTGCGCGGGCGGGCGAGCATGGGCGCGGGTTCGCGGTGGTAGCCGATGAGGTGCGCAGCCTCGCGGCACGTACCAGTCAGGCGACGGTGGAGATTGTGGATGTAGTGCGCAAGAACCACGACCTGTCGTTGAGCGCGGTGTCGAGCATGCAGTCAAGTTTGAGTCGCACGGGGCTGGGCGTTGAACTGGCAAATGAGGCGGGGCAGGTGATCCTGGAAATTCAGGAAGGCTCACGGCACGTGGTGGACGCGATCAGTCAGTTCAATTCGACATTGCAGTTGCAGTAGACGTCTTGGCGCTCGCTGTCGGCGCAGGGGCGGCAGCGAGATTTGCGATTAAGCCTACAGAGCGGTTCCACAGGGGGACGTATAAGACTCGGGTTTATTCATTGAGTAGGACGAACTATGAAGTTGCAAGGTGCCTTATTCCTGTCGCTGTGCATGCTGTCAGTCGGTGCGGTCGCAAACGATGCGGTTCTGGAAAAAATCCGCGAAAACAAACGAATGGTGATTGGTTATCCGGCTGAGGCCTTGCCTTTCTCTTATCAAGCCGGGCCAGGTGAGCCGGTTGGCTATTCCATCGATCTGTGTCGGCGTATCGCCAGTGACGTGAAGAAAAACCTCAAGCTCGATGAACTGACCTTGAGTTTCAAACCCTTGAGTTTCAAAGACCGCATCAGTGCCGTCAGCAGCGGTGCGGTGGACCTGGAGTGTGGCTCCACCACCAATACGCTGGAGCGTCAGAAGCAGGTTGATTTCAGTGTTTCAACCTTTGCAGCCTCGATCAAAGTGGTTTCCAGGGTTGGTGAGAAGCTGGACACGTTGAAGCAGCTCAATGGTCGATCCGTGGTGATCGTCGACGGCACCACGGTGGGCGAGGTGGTTAAGCAGCTCGAACAGCGCGAAGGCTGGAGCCTTAAAAAGGTCCATGCCAAGAACTTGACCGAGGGCTTCAAGTTGTTGGTCGAGAACAGAGCCGACAGCCTGGTGTTTGATGAAGTGGTGGTGGCCCCGTTAATGGCGAGCGCCGCCGAGCCTGCGCGTTATCAGTTTTTGCAGGATGTGCTGGTGGTGGAGCACCTGGCGTTGATCATGCCGAAAAATAACCCCGCGTTGAAACGGACTGTGGACACCACCCTGACGGGCTTGATGGCATCGGGGGAAGCCAAAGCACTCTATGCGAAATGGTTTGATGCGCCGATTGTGACCAAGACGCTCAATTTGAACGTACCGTTTTCGGCACAGATGGAGCAGATGTTCAGCACCCCGACAGATCAGCCGGGTAAGGCGTTGTAAGGGGATTCAGGCAAGGCGGGGAGTAGCGCTGCTCCTCGCCTCACTGCCGCGTTTTCAGATCGCAGCCAAGGTCTCTTTCACGGTCTGCGCCTGTGGGTCAGTGGTCTTTGCCGCGACTTGCTGCTCTTGCTGCTGCTTCACGCGATCGGCCACTTGCTTGGAAATGGCGTCCTGCTGTTCCTGCGGCATTGCCTGCACTTGTGCCTCAGTCAAACCCTGTTCCTTGAGCAATTGTTCGCGAATGCGTTCGGCCGGGGATTTGCTCATATAGTCGGTGAAGTCTGCGCGCGCGCTGCTGGTCGAGCCGGACGCAGGCACATCGGCGGTGGCGGTGGTTGCCGCCGTGGTGGCTTGCAATTGCACACGCGTCTTGGCGAAGGCCTCGTCGATACGGTTGTTGGCCTTGTCCAAGTCTTTCTGCGCAGCCGGCATCGTAACGCTTTGCTGCGCTACTTGTACGGCGCCGCTGTAGAGCGCGCTGGCGGCGGCGTTGGCAGGGTCCATGTCGGGTCGCTTGAGCTGTTGGACGGTCGACACAGCTTGGGTATTGTTGTTAACCAGCATGATCGGTCACCTGTGGGTATGTTTGGTGCCACAGGTGGAGCAAATAGCATGCCGGGTGTGAAATGCCCGGTTTTATTGGGGATGGCACGGCCGTCGCGGCAATAATTGTCCCGCAGGTGGCCAAGCGTTGCCGTCAGTGCGCAATATTCTCCAGTGCCAGGTTACGCGTGCGCGGCCCGAACCAACTGATGGTGATCATCACGATCAACATGCTGCTGGCAATAAACGCCAGCACGCCTGGCGTGCCCAAGTGTTCGAGGATAAAACCGATCAACAGGCTGCTGAACACCGTGGACAAGCGGCTGAACGAATAGCAGAAACCTACCGCGCGCGCGCGGATATTGGTCGGGAACAGTTCGCTTTGGTACGAGTGATAACTGAAGCTCAGCCAGGCGTTGCAGAAGGTAATCATCACCCCGCAAATCACCAGCCCCACCGCCGTGGTTTGCAGGGCAAACAGGCTGCCGAAGATCATCGCGCCCATGGCCGAGCCGACGATCTGCCACTTGTTTTCAAAGCGGTTGGCCACCTTCACAAACAGCAATGGCCCCAGCGGGTAGGCGAGGGTGATGATAAAGGCGTACAACAAACTGTGTGTCACGCTCACGCCCTGACCAGAGAGCAGCGCCGGCAACCAATTGCCGAAACCGAAAAAGCCGATGGCCTGGAACACATGGAACACAATCAGCATCAATGCGCGGCGGCGAAACGGCGGTTGCCAGATATCGGCAAAACGCCCGCTGCCTTGCACGCTGACGGCTTCGGGTTCGGGCTCATCCAGCGGTTTGCCATGATCGCGTCGGCAGCGTGCTTCTAGGCTGTCCATGATTTGCCCGGCTTCGTCAAAGCGGCCCTTCTGTGCCAGCCAGCGCGGTGATTCCGGCAGGCGTTTGCGCAGTTGCCAGATAAACAGCGCAAACACCGCACTGCTCAGCACCACCCAGCGCCAGCCGGAGACGCCGAACGGCGCCTGTGGCACCAGCCACCACGACATCAACGCCACCGCCGGTACGGACAAAAACTGGATGAAAAACGCAAAGGCGAACGCCGAGCTGCGCATGCGTTTGGGCACCAGTTCCGAGAGGTAGGCGTCGATGGTCACCAGTTCAATCCCTAAGCCAATGCCCACCAGAAAGCGCATGCCGATGATGCCCAAGGCGGACGTCTGAATGCCCATCAACACGGTGGCGACGGTGTACCAGATCAACGCAAAGGTGAAGATTGCGCGGCGTCCGAAACGGTCGGCGATGGGGCTGAGCAGGCTGGCGCCGAGGAACAGGCCCAGAAAGGTCGCCGAGGCAAATGCCGCCTGGTCGGAGAAGCCGAATACGCCTTCGCTGGCGGTGTGGAAAATCCCGTTGCTGATCAGGCCGGGGCTGATGTAGGCGGTTTGGAACAGGTCATACAGCTCGAAAAAACCGCCGATCGACAGCAGCGCCACCAGGCGCCAGAGTGTGGCAACGGCGGGCAGACGGTCAATGCGTGCGCTGATATGGGCGGCACGGATCGGGTCGATGCCGTTCGTGGCTGAGGCGGTGAGTGTCGACATGGGGCGGATTCCAGGGGCAGTGACCTGGAATTTTAGCGGGCTAACGGAAATCGGTGTGTGTGAAGTGGCGTGCGACAGGCCACAGATTCGCCGATTTATTGCGCCAGGGTGCCAGGTTTTAAGGTTTTATGGCGCACGGGCTCAGTAAGTGATGGGTATTTCGAAGGTCTGGAACGCGTCATCCAACGGCTGATAGCCCAGTATCCGCGTGGTCTCACTCAAGTCCAGGCGCTTGAAGCGGTTATTGGAAATGCCATGGGCGATCAGGTGCTTGACCCCTTCGGTCTCCACCGAGCGTTGCAGCAGTTGCACGGCATCACGTGGGCTGAGCCAGGCGCTGAGGTCGCGGGCGTTGTTCAGGTCGTGAGTTTCGGGGAATTCGAAGGCGCCAATGCGCAGTGCAATCGTCGACAACGGTGTCTTGGCTGCGTAATAGCTGCACAGTGCCTCGCCGTAGCATTTGCTCACGCCGTACAGGTTGGCGGGCATCACTTGCATACCTGACGTGATTTGGCGGTCCACCGGATAGCCTTCGATGGTTTGTGCGCTGCTGGCGAATACCAGGCGTTTAACCCCGGCGGCTACGGCGGCTTCGAACAAGTGGGTGGTGGCGAGGATGTTGTTCGGCAGCAATTCGTCGAATGAGGCGCTCGCGTGGGGAATGCCCGACAGGTGAACGATCACGTCGATGCCGTCGAGCAGAGCGGCCAAGCTGGATTTATCGTTAAGGTCGGCGTGCACAAAACGGTGCTCGCCGGTTGCAAAGTCCGGCGCGAGACGGTCAGTGAGGGTAAAGCGGTAGCGGTCTTTCGAGGCTTCGAAAAACGTCTTGCCGATTCTGCCGCAGGCGCCGGTGAGCAATACGTTGAGTCCTTTCACGAGGTTGTCCTTGTATTAGTTATGACCGTCGAGGGCGAAAGTCTTGAAGCCTGGGCGCTGGCCGAGGCGCTGGTAGTAGGCCGCCACCGCAGGGTAGGGCGGGCGCTCCATGGGCGTGTTCTGCCAACGGTGCACCGAGAGGCCGATGAGGATATCGGCGAGGGTGAATTCATCGCCGGCCACATACGCGCCCGTTTTAGCCAGTTGGCGTTCAAGCAGGCCCATCTTGTCATTCCACCGGTGTACAGCGGCGGTAATCTGCGCGGCGTCCAGGCCGTCCGGGTTGTTGCGTACCAGCGCGGTGAAAGCATCGCCCCAGGCGCGGTTGAGTTCCACGGCTTGCCAGTCCACCCATTGCTCGATTCGCGCACGGGGCGCGGGTTCGACGGGTAGCAGGTCAGTGCGTTGGTAAAGGCCGATTAAGTAGCGACAGATGGTGTTGGATTCCCACAGCACACCATGGTCGTCGATCAGTACCGGCACTTGGGCGTTGGGGTTCAGGGCGAGGAATTCAGGCAACTGGGTGGGCTTGAAGCCGATGCCCCAGTCTTCGCGTACATAGTCGATGCCCAGTTCCTGGCAGGTCCAGAGCACTTTGCGCACGTTGATGGAGGACGTGCGGCCGAGAATTTTCAGTGAGTGTCCCATGGTACTTCCCTGACGATGGTGAATGACCAATCTAGCAGGGGACAGGAGCGACAGCGAGGGAGATAAGTGCACACGGTCCAAATGCGGGAGCGGGCTTACTCGCGAAGGCGGTGTGCCAGTCACCAACTGCATCAACTGACACACCGCTTCGCTTTTGCTTTTGATCTAATCACTCAGGTTTGGGCTCCTTTCAAAAGTGACCCGCCGTAAGGGCGGAACCCATGTCAGCCGCGACCCAAACACCGGATATGTACTCAGCGCCCCCCGACAACCACAGCACTCATACAGGTAGATACCGTTGGCCATCGCAGGCAAGCCAGTCCCCACAGTTTGATTGTGTTCGGCCGTTAGAAAATCAGCTGCTCTCGCGCACCTGCAACTCAAACCCCATGTCCACCACCGGCTTGGCAATTTTGTTGCCCGCCATGATCGTCAATAAATGCTCCGCCGCACGCCGCCCAATCGCTTCACGCGGTGTGCTGATGCTGCTCAAGCGCGGCACCATGAACGACGACGCTGGCAAGTCGTTAAAGCCTAGCACCGCCACGCGCTCCGGCACGTTGATACCGTGGCGCATGGCCTCCAGCAGTGCGCCCTGGGCCAAGTCGTCGTTGCCAAAGAAGATCGCATCCACATCCGGGTGGGCTGCCAGCAGTTGCAAAAACAACTCGCCACCCAGGCCGACGGAGGAGGGGCGCGGCGTCAGCAGTTCCAGCGCCGGGTCGTACAGGCCAGCCTGTTGCAGCGCACGACGAAAGCCTTCACCGCGCAGCAACGTACGCTGGTCCAACTGCGCGCCGATATACGCCAGGCGCTTACGCCCGCGCGAGATCAGATGCGCAGCCGCTGTTTCGCCCGCGGCCAATTGCGAGAAGCCCACACAGTTCACGCCGGCGTTGGGGTCCAGGTCCATCATGTACACACACGGCACATTACTGGCCTCGACCATCCGTCGCGCGCTTTCAGTGCGGTCAAACCCAGTCAGCAGCAAACCGCGTGGCTGGTAGGCCATGTAGTTGCGCAGCAGGTTTTCTTCTTCGTCGCGCGAATAGTGGGAGTTGCCGATCAGCACTTCAAAGCCCTTGGGCCGCAGCACTTGGTGGATGGCTTCGAGGGTTTCGATAAACAGCAGGTTGGACAGCGACGGCACAATGACCACCACCGAATGGCTTTGCGCCGAGGCTAGGGCGCGGGCGGCGGGGTTGACCACGTAGTTGAGTTCGGCGGCGGCCAGTTGCACTTTTTCCACCAGTTCGGTGGCGACGGTGCTGACGCCACGCAAGGCGCGCGAAGCGGTAATCGGGCTGACGCCGGCCAGACGGGCTACTTCATTCAAGGTCGGGCGACCGGTGGTGCGGGTATTTTTATCGTTCTTGGAGGTCATCAGGCAGTTGCCAAACAAAAATCGAGGCACTAAGGTAGCGCTGTCTCCAAAAGGCTGCAAATGCTTGAACACAGGGTTGCCTGATCCGGTTCAACGGTTTTGGAGAGGATGCACGCGTCACTCCATAAAAATGACAAGTCGGCGCGGGAAAAGCCTGTTTTTGCACTAGCCTTACAGCGTGCAAAGGTAGCGCTATCTGCGTCCTGAGGTGTTTCATGAGTCAACCTGTTACCGCCCTGGTCATCATGGGTGTTTCCGGCTGTGGCAAGTCCAGCGTCAGCGAAGCCCTGTGCCGCCTGAACGGCGCCACCGCCATTGAAGGCGACAGCTTTCACCCCGCTGCGAACATCGAGAAGATGAGCGCCGGCCACCCCCTCAACGACGACGACCGCGCCGGCTGGCTCGACATTCTGTGCGATGAACTGCGGCGCTCGCTCAAGGCTGGTGAGCATCCCGTGCTCACCTGCTCAGCGCTGAAGAAAAAATACCGCGACCACCTGCGCGAAGCCGCGCCGGGCCTAGGCTTTGTGTTCCTGGAACTGACCCGCGCCGTAGCCGCTGACCGTGTGTCTCATCGTCCTGGCCATTTCATGCCAGCAAGCCTCATCGACAGCCAGTTCGCCACCCTTGAATCGCCCGTAGGCGAACCGCTGACCCTGACGCTCAACGCCAGCGAAGACAGCGTCGAGGACCTGGCCGAGCAAACCAACGCTTGGTGGCTGCAGCACGGCTTTGAACCAACTCATTAATTTTTTGCCGGAAAGATAGCGCTATCCCCGGCAGGAAGTTCAACACCCGCTTTAATAACAACAACAAACAGGAGAGACCCCCCATGTTTGGCATGTCCCACGAGTCCTACCTGCTGCTAGATGCAGTGGTCACTATCATCGGGCTGATCTTTTTGATCACCAAGTTCAAGGTGCACCCGTTCATTGCACTGATCATCGCGGCCGGTTTCCTCGGCCTGACCTCGGGCATGCCCGTGGACAAGATCATCAAGGCGTTCCAGGACGGCTTCGGCGGGGTGCTTGGCTTTGTCGGCATCATCCTCGCGCTGGGCACGATGCTCGGCAAGATGATGGCTGAATCCGGCGGTGCCGATCAGATCGCCCAGACCTTGATCCGCGCCTTCGGCAAAGACAAAGTCCAGTGGGCCATGATGTTCGCCGCGTTCCTGGTGGGCATCCCGCTGTTCTTCGAGATCGGCTTTGTGTTGCTGATCCCGCTGGTGTTTATCGTTGCGCGCCGCACCGGCGTGTCGCTGATCAAGATCGGCATCCCGCTGCTCGCCGGCCTGTCGGCGGTGCACGGCCTGGTCCCACCGCACCCCGGCCCGCTGCTGGCCATCGGCGTGTTTGGCGCGGACATCGGCAAGACCATCTTGTACGGCCTGATCGTCGCCCTGCCGACCGCCATCATTGCCGGCCCGCTGTTCGGTACGTTCATCGCCAAGTACATCCCGGGCAACCCGTCCCAGGAACTGGTCGATCAACTGGCTCGCGAGCCGCAATCCAAAGACTTGCCGAGCTTCAGCATTACCCTGATCACCGTGCTGCTGCCGGTGTTCCTGATGCTGTTCAAAACCTTTGCTGACGTCGCGCTGCCGGACGGCCATGCCATCCGTAACTGGATGGACATGATCGGTCACCCGATCACCGCGTTGCTGCTGGCGTTGCTGCTGTCGCTGTATACCTTTGGCCATCGCCAGGGCATTCACTCCAAGCAAATCCTCAAGCTGCTCGACGCCAGCCTGGCGCCGACCGCTGCGATCATCCTGATCATCGGCGCCGGTGGCGGTTTCAAACAAATGCTGGTGACCAGCGGTGTGGGTGATGTGATCGGCCACATGGCTGTGAATGCGCAGATCAACCCGATTTTGCTGGCCTGGCTGGTGGCGGCGGTGATTCGTGTGGCCACCGGTTCGGCGACTGTGGCGACCATTACGGGGGCGGGGATTGTGGTGCCGGTGGTGGGCATGATCCCGGGCGTGAACCGTGAGCTGTTGGTGTTGGCAACAGGGGCAGGCTCGCTGGTGCTGTCTCACGTCAACGATGCAGGCTTCTGGCTGGTGAAGCAGTACTTCAACATGACTGTGCTTGAGACGTTCAAGACCTGGACGGCGATGGAAACCATTCTGTCGGTGGTGGCGTTGATCTTCATCATGTTGTTGTCGATGGTGGTCTGACAGGCACACCATGAAACTGGGGTGAAAACCCAATCCAAATGTGGGAGGGGGCTTGCTCCCGATTGCTGAGTGTCAGTCACTGCATCTGGTGACTGACCCACTGCTATCGGGAGCAAGCCCCCTCCCACTTTTTTACCGTATTTCTACTGCTGGATCGGGTCAGGCTTTAGTCACTAGGCCGTCCGCCCGGAACATCCCGCGAATGCCGCGCACCGCCTGACGAATCCGGTCCTGGTTCTCGATCAGCGCAAAGCGCACGTGATCATCCCCATACTCACCGAACCCGATCCCCGGCGACACACACACCTTCGCTTCCAGCAGCAATTTCTTGGCAAATTCCAGCGAGCCCATGGCGGCGTACGCCTCGGGAATCTTCGCCCACACGTACATCGAGGCCTTCGGGTTCTCCACCATCCAGCCCAACTCATGCAGGCCTTTGACCAGCACGTTACGGCGCTGACGGTACTGCTCGGCGATGTCCTTCACGCACTGCTGATCGCCTTCCAACGCGGCAATCGCCGCCACCTGCAGCGGGGTGAAGGTGCCGTAGTCGTGGTAACTCTTGATGCGCGCCAGGGCGTTGACCAACTCCGGGTTGCCGACCATGAAACCAATACGCCAACCGGCCATGTTGTAGCTCTTGGACAGGGTGAAAAACTCCACCGCAATGTCCTTGGCGCCGGGCACTTGCATGATCGACGGGGCTTTCCAGCCGTCGTAGACGATGTCGGCATAGGCCAAATCGTGCACCACCAGTACGTCGTACTGTTTGGCCAGGGCGATCACCCGTTCGAAGAAATCCAGCTCTACGCATTGTGCGGTCGGATTGGACGGGAAGCCCAGGATCATCATCTTCGGCTTGGGGATCGAGCCGCGAATCGCCCGTTCCAGCTCGGCGAAAAAGTCCACGCCGGGCACCAGCGGCACCGAACGCACCTGGGCGCCGGCAATCACGGCACCGTAGATGTGAATCGGGTAGCTCGGGTTGGGCACCAGCACCGTGTCGCCCTGGTCCAGAGTGGCCAGCATCAAGTGCGCCAGGCCTTCCTTGGAACCGATGGTGACGATGGCCTCGGTTTCCGGGTCGATGTCCACTGCATAGCGGTCTTTGTACCAGCGCGAAATAGCCCGGCGCAGGCGCGGAATGCCTTTAGAGGTGGAGTAGCCGTGGGTGTCTTCACGCTGGGCGACGGTGACCATTTTTTCCACGATGTGTGGCGGCGTGGCGCCGTCTGGATTACCCATGCTTAAGTCGATGATGTCTTCGCCGCGCCGACGCGCAGCCATCTTCAGCTCAGCAGTGATATTAAAAACATAAGGGGGGAGTCGATCTATGCGCGCAAAGCGGCGCGGCGAACCTTGGTCTGCCATTGTTGCCTCGAGGTACGTAAGCGCCCGGAACCGTCCGAGCGACGTCGGCCACTGCGGTGGCCTGCGGGGCTGACAATACGGTCGATGATGGCCAGTTGTCCAGATGACGCAGGAAAAATTTCTGCTTGAGGCACAGCATGGATATGCCCCTATACTCGATACGGGTTTGTTCCCTTATAAGAAGGAGACTGTTCAGATGGATCAGCAAACAACACAACCGTTGCAGCCACGTATGGAACACGGCAAGGCCCTGGTGATCGCGGGCGTGCAAGGGCGGTATTCGAAGGCCACCGTGGGAGATATTCCCAAATTGTGGGAGTTGTTTGACACCTGCTTCAAAGAGATCAAGCGTCGTGTCGGCGGCGTGACTTATGGTGTTTGTCATAACCCCAATCACGGCGAATTCGATTACATGGCCGGGGTTGAAGTGCCGAGCAAAGACGAGGTGCCGAGTAACTTTGAGTGCATCGAAATTCCTGCGCATCACTACGCCGTGTTCCCGCACTACGGGCCGGTGCAGGCGCTGGAGCAGACGTACGAGCGGATCATGTTCGAGTGGTTGCCGCATTCGGGCTACAAGGTCGCCGGGGCGGATTTCGAGCGCTACAGCGCAGATTTTGACGCGCGCAAGGGCATCGGCAGTGTGGAGATCTGGTTGCCGGTCGAAGCCAAGTAAACCCTCGATCCTGTGGCAAGCCCGCTCGCCACAGGTGTCACGTCACTCGGCGATTCCCAGCGTCAGCCTGCGCTCGTACCCGATCCGGCCCCTATAGGCCTCCCCGCTGTCCACCCATCCGGCGGCCAGGTACAAGCCCATTGCCGCCACATTGTCCGCGTCCACCGACAACTCCAACCCCTTGATCTGCGGCCATGCCTGCCTCGCCACCGCCGGCAGCGCCTGTAAACACGCTTTGCCGAACCCGCGCCCTTGCTGCTGTCGATCCACCTGCAACGCATGCAGGGTCGCACTGTGTTCACTCGCCCAATGGGGCAGGCAAGGCGGGCGTTTGAGCAGCAGGAAGGCCACGGGCTGTTCGTCGGCGAGCAGGGCGAAACCTTTGATAGCGCCGGGGTTGGGATTGACCAGCAGGCTGTTTAGCGCGCAGTAGATATCGCCGGAAAACACCCGCTGCTCGGGGTGCACTTGCAGCGTGTCGAGCTGCTGTTTTTGCACAAGGCTCAGCGTCTCATAGGGGACGAGGCGAGTTTCCATCTGGGGCGCATCCGAAATCCTACAAAGAGGCGTGGATTCTAGCGGGTTTACAGGGGCCGAAATTATTTTTCAGCGCACTGTCGATTGGCGGATGAGTGATTCGACTAAGGGTGTCTTCTGTAATTTTCCACCCCGAGGAGTATCGCCATGAGCACTGCAATCAACCGCCTGATCGAGCAATGGAAACACGCCGTGCTGGCTCGAGATATCGACAAAATTGTCAGCTTTTACGCCGACGATATCGTCTCTTTCGACGCCGTTACCGCGCTGCAATTCAAAGGCAAAGCTGCCTACCGTGCGCATTGGGACGAGTGCATGAAGCATTGCCCCGGCCCCGGTATTTTCGAGTTTCATGAGCTGCACATCGTCGAGGCGCCAGACAGCGCGTTTGCTCACTGGCTGGCCCATTGTGGCGGTGCTGGGCCGGACGGTGTGGTAAAGGCCTGCTGGATGCGGGTGACCGCTGGCTATCAGCGGATCAACGGTCAATGGCGCGTGGTGCATGAGCACTGGTCGGCGCCTTTCGATATGGACAGCGGGACGGCGCTGTTCGACCTGAAACCCTGACCGCCACGAACTATAGTCAGTAGTCCGAAAACGGAGACGCACATGAAATACCTCTGCCTGATCTACAGCAACGAACAGGTGCTGCACACTTCACCGGACAGCCCGGCGGACCCTGAGTGTTTCGCCTATGCCGAGGCCATCCAGGCCAGCGGGCGCATGCTCGCCGCCGAGCCACTGGAGTCGGTGAGCAGCGCCACCACCGTACGCATGCGCAATGGCAAGCTGTCGATCACCGACGGGCCGTTTGCCGAAACCAAGGAGCAGCTCGCCGGGTTTTACCTGATCGAGGCCAAGGACTTGAACGAAGCGATCCAAGTGGCCGGTGGCATTCCGGCCGCCAGGGTCGGCAGTGTGGAAGTACGCCCCGTGCGCGCATTGAATCTCTGAACACAACAACCAGAAGACTTCAGGAGGTTTACCCCATGACAACGCAACCTGCCGAATTTGAACTGTCCATCAGCCGCTTGATCGACGCCCCGCGCAACCGTGTGTTTCGCGCCTGGACCGAGCCTGCCTTGTTGCAACAATGGTGGGGCCCACACGGCATGACCACGCCCGAGTGCGAAATGAACCTGTGGGTCGGTGGCTTGTTTCGCACCCTGATGCGTGCGCCGGATGGCGCCGAGTACCCGACCCACGGCGTGTTCCTGGAGATCCAGGCGCCGAGCCGGCTGGTATTCACCGATGCGTATTCGCCTGGCTGGATTCCATCGGGCAAGGCGTTTATGACCGCCGAAGTCACTTTCGAAGAGGTAGACGGCAAAACCCTCTACACCGCCCGCGCCATGCACTGGAGCGAAGCCGACAAGCAGGCCCACGAAGCCATGGGTTTTCATGACGGCTGGGGTCAGAGCCTCGACCGCCTGGTGACGCTGGTGACCCAAGGCATGCCCGATTGACGCCTCACATCGAGGCGATTTACCGCCGCGAATCACGCCACGTCCTCGCCACGCTGATCCGCCTGCTCGGTGATTTTGACCTCGCCGAAGACGCCTTGCACGAGGCGTTCTTCGTCGCGGTCGAGCGCTGGCAGCAAGACGGCGTGCCGAGCAATCCGCGCGCCTGGCTGGTTTCGACCGGCCGTTTCAAAGCCATCGACCGCCTGCGCCGCCAAGCGCGCTTCACGCCGTTATTGCAGGCGCAAGCCGACGCGCTGGAAGCGGCGCAGTGGAGTGAGGAAGACGTGGAAGACGACCGCCTGCGCCTGATCTTCACCTGCTGCCACCCGGCGCTGGCGGCCGATGCCCAAGCGGCGTTGACCTTGCGTGAGATCTGCGACCTCACCACCGAGGAAATCGCCCGTGCTTTTCTGGCCACGCCCACCACCATCGCCCAGCGCATCGTGCGGGCCAAAGGCAAGATCCGCGAAGCAAAGATTCCCTATCAGGTGCCGTCCCGCGACGAGTTGCCCGAGCGCCTGGACAGTGTGTTGCGCGTGGTTTACCTGGTGTTCAACGAGGGCTATTCGGCGTCTATGGGCGCGGACCTCACCCGGGAGGATTTGACCCGCGAAGCGATTCGGCTAGGGCGCCTGCTGATGGAATTGCTACCGGAACCGGAAGTCATGGGCTTGCTGGCGCTGATGCTGCTCCACGAATCGCGCCGAGCGGCCCGCACCTCGGCCGGCGGTGAGTTGGTGTTGTTGGATGAACAGGACCGTGGGGCGTGGGACGCGTCCCTGATTACCGAAGGCTGCACGCTGGTGGAGCAAGCACTGAGAACACGGCGCTTTGGCCCGTATTGCCTGCAAGCCGCGATTGCGGCGGTGCACGCCGAAGCGCCGAGCGCCGGGGAAACGGACTGGCTGCAGATTGTCGGGCTCTATGACGTGTTGCTCAGGGCTGTTCCGTCGCCGGTGATCGAGTTGAACCGCGCGGTGGCGGTGGCCATGCGTGATGGGCCGTTGGCAGGCTTGCGGGGGGTGGACGGGATTTTAGCGCGGGGCGAGTTGCTGGATTACCACTTAGCGTATTCGGCGCGTGGCGAGTTTTGTCGGCAGTTGGGGCGTACCGAAGAGGCCAGGGCCGCGTACGAAAAAGCCCTGTTACTGACCCAACAAGCCCCAGAAAAACGCTTCCTCGAACGGCGCCTGACCGAACTCAAACAACCCAGACAATGACTATCTAACGGTGGGAACGAGCAAGCCCGTTCCCAGCGTTAGATAGCTATTGTCTGGAGGTCATCACTCCAACATCTTTGCGAGCAACCAACTCCCCGCTGGACCCGGCGGGTGGTGTCTTGACCACAGCGCATCCACCGCCACCGAGCGCGGCCAACTGCGGGCCTTGAGCTCCACCAGATGGTCGCCGCCAAAGCGCTCTACCAACCAACGCGGAATCGGTGCCCAGCCGAACCCCAACTGCGCCATTTCCATCAGCATCAAGTAACTGGGCGCCGACCACACACGCCCGGTGGCGCGGGTTTCATTCGGGTTGATGATGCTCGCCAGGCGCAGTTCGCGGTGTTGCTGCAAGGTCTGTGCAGAAATGTTTTTAAGGTGGGCCAATGGGTGTGTGGGCGCAACGAATAGAGCGATTTCCGTGCGTTCTTCCACTGGCGCGCCGGTCAGGTCGGGCGGGTAGATGTCCTGTTTTTCAATAAACGCAATCTGTGCTCGACCGCTCTGTACCAAGGCAATCAGGTCCTCGCATTCGGCAATCAAGCATTCCAGCTCAAGGTCTGGATAGCGTTGTTCAAACGCTTTGAGGGCGATTTCAAAACGGTCGGATTGGTAGGTGTCCGACATGGCAATCGTCAACTTCGGCTCCAAGCCTTGTGACAGCTGACTCGCCGCCAACGCCAGGCGACTGCTGGCCTCCAGCACCTGCTCCGCGCGTTGCAACAACACATGGCCAGCCGGTGTGAGCGCAGGCTTGCGGCTGCTGCGATCAAACAGCACCACATCCAGATCAATTTCCAAACTCGCCACGGCCGCGCTGACGGTGGACTGACTTTTGCCCAACTTGCGCGCCGCCGCAGAAAACGAGCCCTGCGTAGCCGCCTGCACAAACGCCTGCAGCACTTCATTGGAGGCCATGACTATCGCCTTGATCGATGGTTATTGATTATGAAGTATCGAGTCAAAGGGTAATCATGGCAACCATCGTCACTCACGGAGCCGGGTCATGAACCCTACCAAGTCGATTACTGAACGCGTTTGCCAGGCCATTGGTTTTGAGGTGCTGGCGTTGTTGATCTGCACCCCGTTGCTGGCATGGATCATGGAAAAACCCGCCCTGGAAATGGGCATGGTCACCCTGGCGATCAGCCTGATGGCGCTGACCTGGAACGTGATCTTCAATGGCCTGTTCGATCGCCTGAAGGTACGCTGCAAGCTCGCCAATAATGGCTGGACTCGAGTGCTCCATGCGCTGATGTTCGAAGGCGGCCTGATTCTGGTGTGCGTGCCGTTGATTGCGGCGTGGCTGAATATCAGCCTGATGCAGGCGTTTATTCTCGATATCGGTGTGCTGCTGTTCTTCCTGCCGTACACCTATGTGTATCACTGGGGCTACGACGTGCTGCGGGACAAGTTCATACAGCGACGTCTGGTCAGCCAAGCTTGAGCGGCGCGACAAAGTCCTGAAATGCCCGCACCTTGGCGGCGGGCAAATGCCGCGTAGGGCAGTAGGCGTACGACGCAAGCCGCAAGCCGCTCGTCCGGCGAGTCGGGAAGCAACTCCACCAGGCTGCCGGTCTTGGGCGCCAGCGCGCGCCCAGCAGCTGGCCGCGCGGGCCAAACAAAACGCATCGCTGATTGCCTGTCAGTGATCCAGCGCGCAATGCCTACAGAAACATGCCACCCGAGGCTTCAATCTGTTCAACCACCGCTTGCGCCTCAGCCGCTGCGCTGTGGTAAGTGCCAAAAGCCCATATTTAACGCCGTGCCGACAACTGCTGCGGTGCCAGGAAGGCATCGTGGAAGTAATCGCGAAACGCCTGCATCGCCGGGGTAAATGCACGCTCGCGGTGCCAGGCCAGGCCGACGCTCATGGGCGTTACCGGGTCGGTCACGGTCAGCGTCTCGATGCGTTTGCCCTCCAGAGACCAAGGCCTATGCACCAGATCCGACAGTATCGCCACGCCGCTGCCATTGGCGACCATGCTGCGTACCGCCTCCACCGAGCTGGTGCGCAGCCGCACCTTGGGCGTTTGCCCGGCCTGCTCCCAGTAGCGCATGGCGCTGTGTTCGGCCTCGTCGACGGTGAGCAGGATGTAGGGTTCTTGCGCCACATCGGCCAGGCTCACGGCACCGCGTTCGCACAACGGGTGATGGCTTGGCAGCCAAAGGCGACGTTCTGAGTTGAACAGGATCTCGGAAACGATATCCGCGTGAGTCAGGTTGGCGGTGAGCACCACGGCCATATCGAATTGACCGTTGAGCAAACCGTGTTCGATGGCCTGGCGCTCCTGCTCGAACACCTCAATGCTCACGTCCGGGTGCCAGTGTTCCATGCGCTGCAGGTGGTGCGGCAGGAAATAACCGAGCACCGTGTAGCTGGCCGCCACCCGCAATACGCCGCTGGCGCGGTAGTCCGGCAGCGGGCTGTTCAGCGCGTCGTCGACGCTGCGCACAATCACATAGGCACGGTTGAGAAAATGCCGCCCGGCGTCGGTCAGGTTCATACCCTGGGCCGAACGCACAAACAGTTGCACACCGAGCATCGCTTCCAGTTCCTTGATCGCCGTGGTCACCGCCGACTGGGAGATGTTCAGGTGAATCGCCGCCTGGGAAATCTGGCCGATTTCGGCGGTAGCGACGAAGTAGCGCACTTGGCGCAAGGTCAGGGACATGGCTTTATCTGATTTTCAGAAGATGGGTCATCTGATAATAGATCTTCCCAAGGGGTCAAGCCCCAGCCTACTTTCAGTCATCTTCTTTTGGCGGAGTGACCTCGATGCGGGCAGTGGACTTCAATTCGGACATGGGCGAAGGATTTGGCCCCTGGACCATCGGCGATGGCGTCGACTTTGACCTGATGGCCTATATCAGCTCGGCCAATATCGCCACCGGCTTCCACGCTGGCGACCCCGGCACCATGCGCCGCACCGTTGAACGCGCCAAGCAACTGGGTGTGGGCATTGGCGCGCATCCGGGCTTTCGTGACCTGGTGGGGTTCGGCCGTCGGCACATCAACGCACCGGCCCAGGAACTGGTGGACGACATCCTCTACCAACTCGGCGCTCTGCGCGAAATCGCGCGTGCCCAAGGTTTGACATTGCAACATATCAAACCCCACGGCGCGCTTTATATGCACCTGGCCCGCGACGAAGAAGCGGCGCGGCTGCTGGTGCAGAACCTGCAAATCATCGAGCCGACGCTGTTGCTCTATTGCATGCCCAACTCGGTGATCTGGCGCGTGGCCAAGGAGCTGGGGCAACCGGTGGTGCGCGAGTTTTACGCCGACCGTGAGTACGATTTAAGCGGGTCCATTGTGTTTACCCGTCATGTGCGTGCACTTGATCCTGCAACCGTTGCGGCGCGCGTCTTGCGTGCTTGTCAGACTGGCCGGGTGCGAACCGTAGAAGGCGACGACCTCTTGATCGAATTCGATTCCATCTGCCTGCACAGCGACACGCCTGGCGCGCTGGAGTTGGTGGAAGCCACCCGCGAAGCCTTGGACCAGGCTGGGATCGAAGTCAGATCACCTCAATAAGACCCCCAATAAAAATATCGAAACATCACTTTTTGCCTGCCTTTCTACAATGATTCCAAGAGGAACAGACATGGCTCAAACGTCCCCCATCCGCTACAGCTTCGGCGGTGATGAACACTTGTTTGCCGAGGTCAGCGACAGCATGTCCCTGCAGGCCTTTTTCAAAGGCATGGCCGTGACCCGTGCCGTGGAGCGCTTGGCGCTGGAAGGTGTGCTGGACGTGTGCCTGGCCAATGCATCGTTCCAGATTCGCTTCGACCCCGACCGCATCGCGCCGCATGTGTTGCTCGACGCCGTGCAAAGCGCCGAAGCTCAGGCGGTGGCCGAACGCACCTTGCACACACGCATCATCGAAATCCCAGTGCTCTACAACGACCCCTGGACCCATGAAACCCTGATGCGTTTTCGCGACCGTCATCAAGACCCCAGCGGTACTGACTTGGAGTACGCCGCGCGCATCAACGGCCTGGCTGATGTGGACGCGTTTATCGCCGCCCACAGTGGCGCGCCGTGGTTTGTGTCGATGGTCGGCTTTGTCGCAGGCTTGCCGTTCATGTTCCAGATGGTCGAGCGCGAGCGGCAATTGCAGGTGCCCAAGTACCTGCGCCCGCGCACCGACACGCCCAAATTGACCCTCGGCCATGGCGGCTGTTTCGGCTGCATCTACTCGGTACGCGGTGCCGGTGGCTACCAAATGTTCGGTGTGACCCCGGCGCCGATCTACGACCCGGCGCAGCAGTTGGCATACCTCAAGGAACACATGGTGTTCTTCCGCCCCGGTGACATCGTGCAGTTCAAACCCATCGACCGTAACGCCTATGACTTGGCGGTTGCCGAGGTGGACGCGGGGCGTTTCGACTTGCGCATTCGCCCGGTGGAGTTTTCCCTGGATGCCTTTCTCGCCGACCCCATCGGCTATCCGAAAACCCTGCAGGAGGCGCTGGCATGATTAAGGTGCTCAAACCCGGTCTCTCCACTTCCGTGCAGGACCTTGGCCGCGAAGGCTATTACCACCTGGGCATTCCGCCCTCGGGTGCGCTGGACCAATACGCATTGAGTGCGGCCAACCATCTGGTAGGTAACCCACTCGACGCGGCGGGCTTGGAATGCACGTTGATTGGCCCCGAGTTGCAGTTTCAACAGGACGCGTTGGTGGCTCTCAGCGGTGCTCTGATGTCGCCGCGCCTGGACGGTGAAGGGGTGCACCAAGACACCGCCTTCCAGGTGCGCGCCGGACAGGTGTTGCGCTTTGAATTTCCTAAGGCGGGCGCGCGGACTTATCTGGCGGTGGCGGGCGGCATTGATGTGCCGCTCGTACTCGGCAGCCGCTCGACCTACACCCTTGGCGCACTCGGTGGGTTTCAGGGGCGGCGTTTGCAGGAAGGTGATGAACTGCCGATCGGCGAGGCCATTGGGCAGGGGCGTGCGGGCAACAGTTTGCCGATGGCCTTGCGTCGCTCAGTCGGCGGCGACGTGATCTTGCGCGTGGTGCCGGGGCTGTATTACGACCGGCTGACTGACGGCGCGAAAACCAGCTTTTTTGCCGAGCCGTGGACGGTGGGCTCGGAGGCGGACCGTATCGGCTATCGCTTCAAGGGCGGCAGTGCATTGAGCTTTCAGCCACGCGAGCAACCGTTTGGCGCCGGCTCGGATCCGTCGAACATCGTCGACAGTTGCTACCCGATTGGCTCGATTCAGGTACCTGCGGGGTTGGAGCCGATTGTGCTGCACAGGGATGCGGTGTCGGGCGGTGGTTACGCGATGATTGGCACAGTGATCAGCGCGGACCTGGATTTGATCGGGCAGATGCAGCCGAACCAGCGGGCGGGGTTTGTGGCGGTGACGCTGGAGGAAGCGTTAGAGGCGAGGCGGGTGTACAAGAAGCGGCTCAAGGCAATGGCTAGCCTGTTTACTTCCTGACACACCCTAAAACCCGTGAGAGCTGGCTTGCCTGCGATGGCGGCGGGTCAGCTTACCGATCGGTTGGCTGATACACCGCTATCGCAGGCAAGCCCACAGTTTGATCAGTGTTGTGTCAGAACAGTTTAGTGAACAACCAGTACAAACTGCCCGAAAGCAGAATCGCCGCCGGCAATGTCAGCACCCAGGCCATCAGCAAATTACGGATGGTCTTCATCTGCAACCCACCGCCATTGGCGACCATGGTCCCGGCCACACCCGACGACAGCACATGGGTGGTCGACACCGGTAACCCGAACATATCCGCTGCACCAATCGTCAGCATCGCCACCGTCTCGGCCGAGGCGCCTTGGGCGTACGTCAGGTGCGTCTTGCCAATCTTCTCACCCACCGTCACCACGATACGCTTCCAACCGACCATGGTGCCCAGCCCGAGGGCGATGGCCACGGCGATCTTCACCCACAGCGGAATAAAGCGTGTGGAATTGTCGATCTGTTGCTTGAACAATTGCAGCTTGCCTTGGGTGTCGGCATCGAAGTTGCCGACCTTGCCTTTGTCCATCAGGCGGATGGTTTCGCTGCTCAGGTACATGTCGTTACGCACGTTGCCGACGGCTTCGGCGGGGACTTTGGCCAGGGAACCGTAGCCTTTGACTTCGTCACCGATCTGGCCGGCGAGGGCCGCGAGGGCCGGCACCAGCTCCGGGGTGGCTTCCTTGGTGCGCACGTAGGTTGAGAGGATTGGGCGCGGGTCGCCCGGCAAGGCTTGCGGCGCGCTTTTCATCAGTGCTACTTGGGTGACTTCGGCCACCGCGGCAAACTGCAAGGACTGCTCGGCGGGCATGGTGCGGTTCAGTGCGTAGGCCATCGGCAGGGTGCCGACCAGGATCAGCATGATCAGGCCCATGCCTTTCTGGCCATCGTTGGAACCGTGGGCGAACGACACACCGGTGCAGGTGACGATCAACATACCGCGAATCCACCAAGGCGGCGGGGTATCGCCCTTCGGTGCTTTGTACAACGAGCGGTTTTTCACAAAGGCGCGCAGGGCCAGCAACAACAAGGCGGCAAAGGCAAAGCCGACCAGCGGCGACAGCAGCAGCGCATAACCAATCTTGATCGCTTGGCTCCAATCGACACCACTGGTGCCTTCACGCCCGTGCATCAAGGCATTCGCCACACCGACGCCGATGATCGAGCCGATCAAGGTGTGCGAAGACGACGCCGGCAGGCCCAGCCACCAAGTGCCGAGGTTCCATAGAATTGCCGCGATCAGCAAGGCGAAGATCATCGCGAAACCAGCCGAGGAACCCACCTGCAAAATCAACTCGACCGGCAGCAACGCAATGATGCCGAACGCCACCGCACCGCTGGACAGCAGCACGCCGAGGAAGTTGAAGAAACCCGACCACACCACCGCAAATTGCGGCGGTAGCGAGTTGGTGTAGATCACCGTTGCCACCGCGTTGGCGGTGTCGTGGAAACCGTTGACGAACTCGAAACCCAGGGCGATTAACAGCGCCACGCCGAGCAGCAGGAACGGCGTCCAGGTGGTCACTACCGTGCCCAGTTCGTGCATGTCGTGCATCAGGCTGTAGGCGGTGAACAACAGGCCCATGGCAAGCACGGCGAAGAACATGATCACCGTCACCAGGCCGGGTTTCTTGTCCAGCCGGGGGGTGGGAGCGGCGTGTGAGGCGGTAGTGGAGGCAGTCAGGGAAGGGGTGGCCATGCCGGAGCATCCAGTGTGAGGAGGATGCTGTTGATGATCATTGCAGAATGTTACAGAGATGCTGCGGTAAGTCAGTGTTTAGGGAATTGGGTGTGCCACTGGTCTACAAACCCCCGCAAAAATAATCTCAGAGTGCAATCAATGTGGGGGCTGGCTTGCCTGCGGTAGCCACGGGTATCTACGCAACTTTTTGTGTTGCGCTAAGTTTTTGG
>NZ_VXCW01000025.1:0-32836 GCF_052850675.1 Pseudomonas sp. 1152_12
ACCTAAACGGGTGGCTTTTTTATTGAAAATTTAAGCTAAAAAAAAAAAAACAGAAAAGTACACCAACCTCTTAAAGTCTTGCCCAAGCTTCATGAACAACATGATCGGGCGCTTGCTTCTTGAGCAAAACAAAATTAAGCCTGTCGTTAGTATCATAACCCACGACAATATTATCTCCCTCCTCGGCTTGCTCCATAACTACATTGGTTTTAAAGTAAAGCCTATGCTCAGTACGAGAAGGATGGGCCTCGCGCGCATCATACCAAGTAATGCCAGTTTCACACTTTACAGCGGAGCCCCTTACAGAGAACGTAGCTGGCGCAGAGAATCTCTTTTCCCCGAATAAATCTTTTAGCTCTTTCACCCCATTAAACTCATGTTGATTAGACCTATCAGGATCAGCTTCAACCGCAGTAAGCGTTTTAAGGCACGACACTTTAAACCTAACAGTACCAAAATTCATAACCACTCCTTTGCAACTTTCAGCAAAACATTAAGAACAAACAAATAAACTGAATCACCATGCATACTTATAGACCGCGCTCCCTAAGCGCTACCATGCTCCCCCAGAAAACACCATCATCTGGCCATCACTCAAATTTATAGTCGCCTACGCAGCCAAAATCAATCCTTCCCTAATGTGCTATTCCCAAAAATGACTTATAGGGAGCCTTGCCTAAAGTTCACGGGCGGGCGCACCATAACATCTACGGCTTTACGCAATGCTCAGCCATCTCGGTACTGCTTAATGTAAAGGGAGAAGATATTCGAAAAATCCGGTGAGTACAGGACGCAATTAAAGCCGTAAACAAAAAAAGTAAATAATTCCAAAATATCATACTTGCGCCATAAGCGACTGATCAATTTATCCATTTGAGCTTTCTAGCTCGCGCCGTGGCACTTTAAAACCAACTAACTATCTACTCAAAATACTAGCAGCCATAGCATCTTAAACCCAGGTGTTTTACAGATTTGCGAAAACACGCCAAAAACATTCACGCTCACACATTAAGAAAGCCTGGAAAAAACCATGAAAATATAGCAACCATTATCATTTTCGCCTCCCCCCCCCCAACGACTACGACATTGATTTAGCCGGCTGATCTGGCCAAACTTGTAACGCTTCGTCAAAGTTAACGATCATTTCATTCAAGAATCCTAGCTCATCTCGCAAATGCTTCAAACCACACTCCCAAACAACAATAACCCTCCAACCCTCCGCATTTAACAGGGAAATTTGCCTCTGATCCCTTGAGATATTCCCATTTAACTTCTCCTCCCAAAAATCACGACGACTACTAGGAGAGGTTGCGTATACACAGTTTGCATGACGATGCCAAAAACAACCATGCACAAATATGACCAGTTTATACTTGGGCAAAACCAAGTCAGGCTTACCGGGTAAATCCTTACGATGAAGCCTATAACGGTAACCACAGGCGTGGAGATAACGCCTCACAATCAATTCAGGCCTTGTATTCTTCCCAAGAATACCCGCCATCATTCGAGACCTTGTCACACCATCTACAACATCTATCATTCCACACCTATCTTATAGCTGACATCTACATTTGCGCATCCTCAGACGCTACATTTTTCCGTAGTGATCCAACCGTAGGCACTTCATCGGATTGATTTAGTCTCTACTATGAAATCATTTAACGTCATAAGCTTACCCCGCACTTCTTCAGGGTATTTTGTATGCAGAGGCTTGGGAACCACCAGTTTGACTTCCGCATCCTCCATCTCAGAAAATTGATTAGGAGAAACACCCTCTTGTAGCGTAAAAAGATGAATTCCTTCTACTCTATTGGCCTCATTTAAAACTTGGCGCCAGCGGTCCTTGCAGGTCGTCTTGACGGCCAGCATACGCAAACTCTCCTCGGGAAATGCAGGATCATGATAGTCAGCGCATGAAGGAAATATAAAGTCAGGTCGTTTGTTACCTTCAGTTCTGCACTGCGAACTAAAACTCTCAAGCCCGAACTGTCGAAAAATATGCTCAAGATGTATCTCTAGAGATCTTCCAGACCGCGATTTACGTCGATTGCTGACTGAGTTCGCTACTTGCATGAAGTCATCAACAGAACTGAAGCCCTTCTGAACCCGATGCAGAATATGAAGCTCCTCAATTTGCCGGAACAATTTATATTCGTTCTCACGCCGCTCGATGATCAGATCATCAGGCGTTGTTTTGCTAAAATGAAATACTGAGGGAAGATAGGCAATAATTTCCTCACCACTTGGGAACCTGTCTTCCCAGAGTGGAGGAATCACAACACGACTAGGTTCTTTATCCAGACCTGCAGCGAAACCAGCAAACAGTCTATCCCCTCTGTCAAAAAGTGAACTGCCGGGAATCACTTCGCCAATTTTATTCTCAACAAACTCCTCCTCCTCCAGACTCTTGCATATCCAGATATCTAGAAACTCGGAATCCCGTCCTAAATGTGGCACATGAAATGCAAAGATTGCTAATGCTCCCGTGTTCTCGGGGTCTTGGGCGGGGCTGTTCCTGAAATCTGTATTCCATCTGGTCAAACGATGTTCGTTGCGTTTTCCCGTCCCATCGAAGTGGCGGTTGTTGTAGTAAATGCCTCTCAGCGTCTGCTCTGGAAAACTATGTGACGTGATCTGCGCCGTCAGACTGCAGTCAGGATTCAGACAACAGGTGCTCGAAATAGACGGTAGTGCTGTGGCCACAACAGCTTTGGGCACATAAATACCTACCCCGTTCCCCCCTGTAAGTCCTGTGTCGTTAGCTGAAAGCCGCTTGATGAATATCCACCATTCATCTTGATTCTTGTCTTCAATCCATTGGGATAGGTTTGTCATGGGTAGGCCGCTAAAAAATTGTCGAATAAAAAATATCCGACAGATTCGCAGAATTGCCTTTCGGAGAGAAGCCTCAGGTGGAGAGATAAAAAAAGACCTGCCACATTGCTCAGATCTTTATTCATCAATTCTTAGAGAGAGCGAAAGTGGTGCGACTCATCATTCAGGAAGAGAAAATTCCAATTGTGGACGCTCCTGGTCAGCAGCTTTTTCCTTTGCAGCCAGAATGCGATCTTTCATCAACCGAGCCACAGCTTCAAAAACAGGCACAGCCACTGAGTTACCAAACTGACGATAAGCCTGGGTATCGGAGACAGGAATCACAAATTTGCTTTCTCCCGGCTTGTCGAATCCCATCAGTCGCGAGCACTCATGTGGAGTCAATCGACGCGGACGATTGAGTTGATTTAGCTCGCTATTGAAATCCAAGTTATCCACAAACCCACGATCAACCAGGATTTCCGAACCGTCCTTGTGATATCTGGCCGAAAGCGTACGAGCCACATCGTTAGGCCGCGTCAGACCAAAACCAAAGCCATTACCCTTTTCACGGTGCTTCTGGGCATACCGATAGAGATAATCCCAAAGCTTCGGCGTAAGAATGTATTTTTCGTCCACTTCTTTATCGAGCAGATCACCGAAACTAGGTCGCTGCTTCGGTATGTGCTTGCTGATATCACGCAGTGTGAATCCTTGGTGAACGTTGAGATCACGACGAAAACCTACAAGAACGATTCGCTCACGATGTTGGGGCACAAAATGCTTGGCATCGATGACCTTCGGGTCTGAACCCTTCGGAGCATTCACATCTGCAACCTCGTAGCCCAGTTCATCCAGCGCTTCGCAGATGATTCGGAAGGTATTGCCCTTGTCATGGCTCTTCAGGTTTTTTACGTTTTCAAGCAAAAATGCGGCAGGGCGCTTGGCGGCAATAATCCGCGCCACATCGAAAAACAGAGTGCCTTGGGTCTCACATTCAAAACCGTGTTTGCGTCCTAGGGAATTTTTCTTGGAAACACCTGCAAGCGAAAACGGTTGGCATGGAAAACCTGCTAGCAGGACATCGTGATCAGGAATTTCGCGATCAATATTCTTATAGGCTTCCTCATCACTGATTTCGGACTTGTCAGAAAGCGTGACCGAACGGATATCAAGATTGAAGCGATGCCGCCCCGGATCACAGAAGTGGTTGGCCTTGTAGGTTTTGACCGCGTACTTGTTCCATTCGGACGTGAACAGACATTCGCCACCGATCGCTTCGAACCCTTTTCTGATACCTCCGATACCAGCGAAAAGGTCGATGAAGGTAAAGGAAGGTTTGTGGTTCAAGCGCTTGGGTAACAGCTCTTCCAGACGAGTGAACTCAATATGAGAGAGCTTTGGCGAGGCCTTGCCTTTTACCCAACGATTTATCGTTTCACGGCACCAATGCGTGGGGCTGACGTCGTTAAGAATTTCGGCAAGCTGCCCTTGATCGTAGATTTCCAGCAGCTTGTGCAGCAGTGCCAGATCAGTCACAGGATGAGTATTAGGTTCATGGGAGCTTGAGGTCGTTTCGCCCAAGGATTCAAAAGATGCTGTTTCAAAAATATTCATGAGCCCGAAATTCCTCTGGGTCAAAGCTGTGACGAATGGTCACCATTCTATCCCTGTAAATTTCAAAGTAAATGAAATTTCCCGGTATCCGTAAGACGAGTCATGTCGACTGGGATTGGGGAACAAGAAAGATTATCGGCACCAAATCACTGGATATAAATACAGCATAAATTACTTAGCGCCGTTGTCCAGAGTTCGTTTTGCCCCCCATGCAGTAGGAAAAGTCGCCGGTTGACGACTATGCCTGATCCACCTAACCTCAGTGTCGAGCCTAAGAAACTCTAAAAACCAGAGCGGTCCTCCGCACCCGACAGCCATGCGGCTTTTTTTCGCCAGCGGTTTCTCTACGTCTGTGAAAAAATCCCCGTTATGTCGGGAGTGGGCGAATACAAGACCCGAAAGGGGAATATGTCCGGCCCGTCTCTGGTGGGTTTCTTAGCTCCCGACACCCATAACGCATGCCCTAAGAAAGCAACCAGAGGTAACGGAAATGCCTGGATACTTTGCATCATCTGCGAAGGTCATTCGCAGTACCCGCACCATTTCTCCAACACCCTCCAATCCGGAGGTGTGCCATGTATGAACCTACCGTCTTCACCCGCCAAAACCTGCAAATGCATGCCCTGCTGCTGGAGAACCAACCATGGTTCTGTGCTCGCGACCTGGGTCGCCTGATGGGGCTGTATCTGCATGAACGAATGGTCGGCAAGCTCGATGAGGATCAGCGGCATACGCTGGAAATCTGCTACCACGGTCAGCCAGAAAACATGCTGATGATCAGTGAATCCGGCGTATATGCATTGCTGGTGTACCACTACTCACCAGGACATCGTTTGCTGCGTGAATGGTTGACCCATCAAGTGGTGCCGACATTGCGTGACAAGCATCAACCACGACCTACAGACCGTCCGATGCTGAGCTTGCTTGATTGGCCCGAAATGTCGTTGAGCCTTCTGCATTGGCAGGATGAAGGCTGGATTCGATTACGAGATATGCCATATCTGTTGCTCAACCGGACTCGCCGACGGGCGCCGCCGAGCAAAACTTGGTTTCAAAAGATGGCAGAGTATTTCCAGCCATCAAGCCATTCGACACGCTGAACCCTCAAGGATAGTCCGTCCGGGCTGATGCTCGGACGGGCCAACAGCACACATTTTCCAATCTGCGCTGTAACAATGCCGGATGCCTTTCGGCGTTCATTCCTATGCCCGACCGGGTAAACTCCCTCGATCATCGCCAGCAAAAGTACAGCATCACTATCTGGCTGATCTGAATTGCATCACCGATATCAGCCTGAACCCATGCAGTGGGCACCAGTCACACGGTTATGAGAACCGCTTCAAACGATCAAGGACCACCCGTGAACCCAGACATGCTCGAAGCCGGCCCCATCGACGCCAAAGTACTTTCCGTCTTTGACTTCGACGGCACCCTGACTCACCACGACAGTTTCGTGCCCTTCCTCAAGTTTGCCTTTGGCACCGGTGAGTTCTACGGCCGGATGGCGAAGCTGGCGGTGCCTGGGCTGCGCTTTTTGCTGCGGCAGATCAGCCGGGATGAGTTGAAGGCGCAGTTGATCCGCACCTTTATGACCGGTGTGGAGAAGGCGTGGGTTCAGCAGCAGGCGGAGGCGTATTGCCAGCGTACGTGGAGCAAGCTGATGCGCCCGACGGGGTTGCAGTCGGTGGCGGATGAGGTGAAGTCCGGGGCGGTGGTGACCCTGTGTTCGGCGTCGCCGGCGTTGGTGCTGCAGCCGTTTGCGAATCGGCTGGGGATCAAGTTAATCGGCACTGAGCTTGAGGTGGTCGACGGGGTGTTGACGGGCAAGCTCACGGGGAATAATTGCCGCTGTGAGAACAAGGTGCTGCGGCTTGAGGCGGTGTATGGGGATTTGGGCGAGTATCGGCTGCGGGCCTGGGGCGATACGCGTGGGGATCGGGAGTTGTTGGCCGCGGCGCAGGATGCGCATTTTCGGCATTTTCATTCGAAGAAAAAGCAGCGCAAGTTGCAGCGGTGATGCGGGTGGATGGGGTTGGCAGGTGGACCGAGGCGATCCCTTCGCAGCCTCGCTGGGGCTCGACAGCTCCCACATTTGAGCTTTGTCAGCCTGTTGATCGGTGTTCGGCGGGGGTTATGTCACGGCCTTGAGGTCGACGCCCAGCGTTGCTGCGAAGGCTTTTACCATCGGGCTTCTTGGCGCGCTATGGCGCAGGATCAGGTTGAAGGCGGTGCTCAAGTGAACCTGTTCCGGGCACAGTGCGCGCAGGCGCCCTTCCCTGACCAGTGGCGCGGCGTAGTGTTCCGGCAAGAAGCCTAAGAAGCGGCCGGTGAGGATCAGGATGGCGACGGCTTCCACCTGTGAGGCCGAGGCGGATTGGCTGTCGCAGGTGACGAAGTTGGCTTTGTCGCGGTGGATCGCGTACCGGTGGTTGACCACTTCGTATTGGCGTAGCACTTCTGGCGTGATGTCGCTCGCGTTGAACAGTGAGTGTCCTACGGCGCAGTAGGCGTGGGCTTTTTCTTCGTAGAGCGGGAAGTAGTCGAATTCTTCGCGACGTTGGTACACCGGGACGATGCCGACGATCAGCCGCCCTTCCACCACGCCGCGTTCAACTTCGTCCAGTTGCGAGGCATGTAAGCGCAATCTAATTTTTGGCGATTCGCGATGTAATTTTCCCAGCGCGCTAATCAGCGGCGAATTAACGTCGGAGACGGTGTTATCAATTACGCCGACACTAAGGTCACCAATAAGCTCGTTTTGCGCCGAACTAAGCTTGTCGCGAAAACTGTCCACCGAGGTAAATAACTCGATGGAAGCCTGATACACCAACTTGCCTTCTTCGGTCAGGCTAAAACCTTCCCTACCCCGTGTACACAGGCGCATGCCGATGCGGATTTCGAGGTCGGAGATCTGCTTGCTGATGGCCGCCAGGCCCACGTTCAGCTCGTTTTGCGCGGCGCTGAAGCCGCCGGCTTCAACCACGGCCATGAACACTCGGAGCAATTTGAAGTCCAGCCCGCTCAGTTGCAGAGGCGGTCGAGTGCCGGGTTTTGGCGGTATGTTTCCAGAAGTGGAAAGTGGGGTTTCCATAATACGCGTTGACCTCAAGTGCCCTATTCAACAGGCTTCAACCCAATCCTTGAACATCGCCAGGCGGCGATAATGAACATAAACATCCGCCCTTGGCAACCTTGAATATAGCGGGTTGAACAGCACACAGAGGCTGATTTAACACCCCGCAAAACCTGACACTACGATCAGGACTTTTTACTTTTTGACTGCCTCCGACTCTTCTAAAAACAAGCGTGAGGAACACCCATGTCTCAGCCCACCGACCGCCTTTGGGGCGCTCGTTTCAAGACCGGCCCATCTGCAGCTTTAGCCGCGTTGTCGCGTTGCCCTGAGCGCTATTTCCGCCTGACGCCCTACGACCTCGCTGGCTCCCGTGCCCATGCCCGTGAGTTGCAGCGCGCCGGCTTGCTGGATGAGTCGCAGACCCAGCGCACCGTCGAGGCTCTGGACCGTATCGGTGAGGACTTCGCCGCCGGGCGCCTGCATCCAACCCTGGATGACGAGGACGTACACACCTTTATCGAACGCGTTTTGACCGAGCGCCTGGGCGCCTTGGGCGGCAAGCTGCGCGCCGGGCGTTCGCGCAACGACCAAACGGCCAACGACCTGCGCCTTTTCCTGCGTGACCATGCGCGCACCATCACCACCGAGGTGCTGGGTTTGCAGCAGGCGCTGGTGGAGCAGGCTGAGCAGCATGTTGAGAGCATTTGCCCAGGCTTCACTCACTTGCAGCAGGCGCAACCGATTGTGTTTGCCCACCACTTGCTGGCGCACGCGCAGTCGATGTTGCGCGATGTGCAGCGGTTGGTGGATTGGGATGCGCGCACGGCGTTGTCGCCGTTGGGCGCTGCAGCGATGGCAGGCTCGGCGATCGCGCGCCAGCCGGAGCATTCGGCCAAGGAAATGGGCTACACCGGGCCGTGCGAGAACTCCATCGACGCGGTCGCCAGTCGCGACCATGTGGCGGAGTTTCTGTTTGTGGCGGGCATGCTCGGGGTGAATATTTCGCGGCTGTCGGAGGAATTTTGCTTGTGGTCGTCGCGCCAGTTTCGCTGGGTTGTATTGGACGATGCCTACGCCACCGGCAGCTCAATCATGCCGCAGAAAAAGAACCCGGACATTGCCGAATTGGCGCGGGGCAAAGCTGGGCGTTTGATTGGCAACCTGACCGGGCTGATGTCGACGCTCAAGTCGTTGCCGCTCTCGTACAACCGCGATTTGAGTGAAGACAAACACAGCGTGCTGGACAGCGTCGACACCTTGCTGCTGGTGCTGCCAGCGATGGCCGGGATGGTCGCGACGATGAAGGTGCAGGTTGAAGAGCTACGGCGCCAGGCGCCGATGGGCTTCACCTTGGCGACCGAGGTGGCAGATTGGCTGGCCACGCGCGGTGTGCCGTTCAAGGAGGCGCATGAGATTACCGGCGCCTTGGTGCAAGCCTGTGAGAAGCATGAAATTGAGTTGTGGGAAGCCTCGCCGGCGATGTTGGCAGAGGTGGATGCGCGGCTGCTGCCCGAAGTGCGTGACTGCTTGACCCTGGAGGCGGCGATTGCGGCACGCAGTGGTTGGGGTGGAACGGCGCCGGAGCGGGTTCGCGAGCAGATTGGGCGGTTGAAGGTGGCGTTGGCTGAGCAGCAAAAGTGGGCTGAGAGTTATCAGGGGTTTCGGATTTAAGTCTGGGCATGTGTGGTGAGCTCACTGGCGCTATCGCAGGCAAGCCAGCTCCCACATTTTGACCGCGTACAGCAGTTAGAGCGTTATTAGTTTTGGAGTAACACCATGAACCAAACCCCGGCGGAGCGCTTGGAAGCCGAGCGCAAGTTGTCCGAGAACCAGTTCGATATCACGCAGTACGAGCACGTGCCGCGTCGTTATTACGGGCGGATGTTTTTTGCCACGTTGATCGTGATCGCCCTGGCCGCGTTGTTGCGTGCCTTTGCCAATGGCCAGATCGAATGGTCCTACATCGGGCAGTTCCTTACGTCTGAGGCCATCCTCTGGGGCTTGGTGAATACCATTGTCATGTCGATTTTGGCGATGGCGCTGGGCGTGGTGATCGGGGTGATCACGGCGATCATGCGCATGTCGGCCAACCCGATCCTGCGCTATGTGGCCATCACCTACACCTGGCTGTTTCGTGGCACGCCGCTGATTTTGCAGTTGCTGCTGTGGTTCAACCTGGCACTGATTTTCCCGGTGATCGCGATTCCGGGCCTGTTCAGCATCGACACCGTCGACCTGATGACCCCCTTCGTGGCCGCCCTGCTCGGCCTGAGTATCAACCAGGGCGCCTACACTGCCGAAGTGGTGCGCGCCGGTTTGCTGTCGGTCGACACCGGCCAGTACGAAGCGGCCAAGTCCATCGGCATGCCGAGCCTGCAAGCGCTGCGTAGGGTGATTCTGCCGCAGGCGATGCGGGTGATCATTCCACCGGTAGGCAACGAGTTCATCAGCATGGTGAAAATGACCAGCCTGGCCAGCGTGATCCAGTACTCGGAGCTGCTGCACAACGCGCAAAACATCTACTACGCCAACGCCCGGGTCATGGAGCTGCTGATTGTCGCCGGCATCTGGTATCTGGCGGTGGTGACTGTTCTTTCATTGGGTCAAAGCCGCCTCGAGCGTCGTTTTGCCCGCGGCGCCGGCAAGCGTTCGTAAGCCTGGGTTGAGGAGATTTGCCCCATGAGAAGCATCGTCAAGGCCGTCAACCTGAACAAGTATTACGACCAGTATCACGCGCTGCGCGACATCAATATCGAGGTCGAGCAAGGCGAAGTGATGTGCATCATCGGCCCGTCCGGCTCGGGTAAAAGCACGCTGCTGCGTTGTGTGAACCAGCTGGAAAAAATCGACAAGGGCGGCCTCTGGGTCGACGGCGAACTGGTGGGTTACCGCGTCGTCGGCAATAAACTGCATGAGATGAATGAAGCGCAGATCGCCCGTCAGCGCCTGGCGACCGGCATGGTGTTCCAGCGCTTCAATTTGTTCCCGCACATGACCGTGCTGCAGAACATCATCGAAGGCCCGGTGCAGGTGCTCAAGCGCTCGCCCAAGGAAGCCATCGAAGATGCATTGGAACTGCTGGCCCGCGTTGGCCTGGCGGACAAGCGCAATGCTTACCCGGTGGAGTTGTCCGGCGGCCAGCAACAGCGTGTGGCCATTGCCCGTGCGTTGGCGATGCGCCCCAAGCTGATGTTGTTTGACGAACCCACGTCAGCCCTCGACCCGGAGCTTGTGGGAGAAGTGCTGTCGGTGATGCGTGATTTGGCCACCACCGGCATGACCATGATCGTGGTCACCCATGAGTTGGGCTTTGCCCGCGAAGTCTCCAACCGCATGGTGTTTATGGATGCCGGCCAGATTGTGGAAGCCGGCAGCCCCGAAGAAATTCTAATAAGCCCACAAAACCCGCGTACCCAAAGCTTTATTTCTGCCGTTCGCACTTAACTAAAAAACTAACGAGAACGCCCCCATGAAAACATTGTTTATCCCCACGTTGCTCGCAGGCCTGATGGCTTCCACCTGTGTATTGGCGGCATTGCCGGCAGCAATCAAAGAAAAAGGCGAGATCAGCGCGGCCATCGTGCCGAACTACCCGCCGATGGATTTCAAGGACACCGCCACCAACAAACTCACCGGCCTGGACTACGACCTGGGCAACGCCTTGGCCGAGCGCCTGGGCGTGAAGATCAAGTGGCAGGAGACCGGCTTCGAGCAAATGCTCAGCGGCCTGACCACCAAGCGCGTGGACATCGTGCTGTCGGGCATGACCGACACCGCCGAGCGCCAAAAAGCCGTGACCTTCATCGACTACTTCACCAGCGGCCCGCAGTTGTACACCCTGGCCAAGCGTGAAGACCTCAAGGCATTGACTGACCTGTGCGGTAAAAAAGTCGGCACCAGCCGCCGTACCACCTGGCCGTCGGAAATTGCCGCGTGGAGCAAGGAAAACTGCGAAGCAGCGGGTAAGCCGGCCATCGTGGTGATCGGCACCGAAGGCTCGGCGGATGCACGCGCGCAGTTGCAGCAGAACCGCCTGGATGCGGCGATGCAGGGCAGCGAGACGATTCCTTATCTGATGTCGCTGGATAAGGGCAAGTACAAGCCGGTGGGCCTGGCAATTTCCAAGCAGTTCACGGGGCTGGGGATTGAGAAGAGCAACACCGAGTTGGTCACGGCGATCAGTGAAGCGTTGCAGGGCATGATTGAGGATGGGACGTACGGCAAGATCCTGAACAAGTGGGATCTGGAGCAGGGTGCAGTGGAGAAAATCAGCATTAACGCCGGCCAGTAACTCGATCTGACTGCGGGAGCGGGCTTGTTCGCGAATGTGCAGGATCAGCCAGTAAATTTGGCACTGACACACCGCATTCGCGAGCAAGCTCGCTCCCACATTTGATCTGTGTTCAGATTTGAATTGCGTTGTCTTGGAAAAATGAAAAGGACATCCGCCCCACCGTGACCACCTACTCCCTGGTAATCCGCCGCCTGATGATCTGCTCGGTGACCATCGTGGTCAGCCGCGCCATGACCAGTCCCTTGCTGGCCTTGCTGCTGAGCACCCGACTGGGTCTGAATCAACAGGACATCGGCCTGCTGATGGGCATCGCGGTGTTCATCGCCACACTGCTCGGCCTCTACGGCGGCTACATCATCGACCGCCTGGAAAAGCGCAAGCTGCTGATCCTGGCCATGCTCTCCAGCTCCATCGGTTTTCTATTGCTGACCTTTGCCAGCAACCTCTACCTCACCACCCTGACCCTGGTCATCACCGAGGCCGCGTCGGCACTGTTCCTGATCGGTTCCAAGGCGATCATCAGCGAAAACCTGCCCGTAGGGGATCGCGCCAAGGTTTTTTCGTTGCGCTACACCCTGACCAACGTCGGCTATGCCACCGGCCCGATGGTCGGCGTAGTGATCGCCGGCCACATGCAACTGGCGCCATTCTTGATCGCCAGCGCCATCGCGTTTGGCAGCCTGTTCCTGATGGTCGGCATCCCGCCCACCCAACGGGACGACAGCAACAAACCCCTGAGTTTTTTGAGCACCCTGCGCACGTTGCGCAGCGACCGCACGCTGATCCTGTTCACCAGTGGCAGCCTGTTGAGCACCATTGTCCACGGCCGCTACACGCTTTATTTGTCGCAGTTTTTGCTGGTGGCCTACAAACCGGCCGAGGCGCTGAAAATTCTGTCGGCAGTGCTGGCCTGCAACGCGATCACCGTGATTTTGATGCAGTACCAGATCGGCCGTTTTCTCAAGCGCGAGCAACTGCGCTACTGGATCGTGCTGGGCACCCTGCTGTTTATTGCCGGGCTGATCGGCTTCAGCCAGGCGCACAGTTTGCTCACGTGGTGCCTGGCAATGTTCGTGTTCACCTTGGGCGAGATGATCATCTACCCCTCGGAATTCCTGTTTATCGACACCCTCGCCCCGCAAGCATTGCGCGGCAGTTATTACGGCGCACAGAACTTGGCGGCCTTCGGCGGCGCGATGAGCCCGGTGATTTGCGGGTACCTATTGATCAATGCGGCACCGGTCAGCATGTTCTATGCCCTCGGCGCACTGACCGCCGTGGGTGGCACTTTGTGTTTCTTGAGTGGACGGCGTGTAGCCAGCACGCCTCATATTTAAATGTGCGAGCAAGCTCACTCGCCTATTTTTTGATCTCCATAACGGCGAAGTTTTGCGTAATATCCAGCAACTCATCTCACGGACCAGAGCCCCATGAAATTCGACACGGCCTACAGCCTGAGTCTCGACGACAAGCTGTCGATCTATGACGTACGAGACCTGAATTTCGACGAAACCAGCCCTTTCGACTCCGATAAAGACAGCTTCTTGTGCCCCAATGACGAATGCCGTGCAGCATTCGATACGGGCAATGCACTGAGCACCTTCAACGCGAAAAACGTCAATTACCAGCGCACGCCGCATTTCAAAAATAAGGCCAGCACCCAGCACATTGACGGCTGCCGCTATGCCAGTACCCACAAGACCGCGACCGGTGAAAGTGATGACGAACGCGAGGACAATTTCCCATCAGAATTTGTACTGACGCGGCGTCAATACCAACGCAAGGCACCGGTGGCTGGCACCCAAGTCAGCGTCCCACAAGACCCAACGAAAGGGCCTTCAACTCGCACGAGTTCATCCTATAGCGCCAACGACACCACCCCGGACAAAACCAGCGTGTTCGCCCACCCGGTGGAATGTTACGTGTCGAATATCGACGACAAAGACAAGCTCAAGGCCATGCCGCTGAAGATCGGCGAGCACACCGCGACCTACTGGGCGTTTTTCAAAAAGATCGAATACCTGCAAGACAACAGAGGCCTGATCTACTGGGGCAAAATCAAAGCAATCAAGGACTACACCAGCAGCTTTCGCATCGACTTCGAAAAGAAGGTGTGGCTCGACAAAAAGCCCTATTCGGTCAACGTCTACCTGAGCAAAAAACTCATCGAGAACTACCGCAAGCGTGCGGCGTTCCTGGAGCAAATCAAGGCAGCGGTGGACAGTGAACGGGCATTGTATTGCTTCTTCTACGGTGTGACGCCGGAGTTGAAACACGTGCCTAGCAAGAAAAACCCCGAGCAGACCTTCGGGGTGTTCAGCGCGAATATCGACAACCTGGATCACCTGATTATTCGTGAGGCGCCGGGGCTGCAAGGGCACTAAGGAATAGAGCGTGACAGACGGGTTTGCCGGTACGTTTCATGTGCCTGTTGAGCCATTGCCGCATCCAGCCCCCCCACTGCCATCAACCAATACCTCAGCATTTCTTCCTCGGGAAAGCCATACCCCTTTAATCCTGTGATGGTTCTGGGCGTGCGGTTAATGCTCGCGTCATACCGGCAGGCGCTCCAAGGTTGTGTCACAAAGTCGAATTCTTCGGCATCCCATTTGAATATGCGCAGGATCTCGTTGATTTGCCCTTGACTGCTGCGGTCGCCACGCTGGACCAGGCGATAGGTGTTGCCCAAGTCGCTCAATAGGCGGTCACACGCCTGTGGTTCGATCATACCCAGCACATCACACCTCAAGGCCAGGTCCATGACGCCATCGATCCAGCGATGGGTAAATGCATGCACAAAGCCCGCGTGGTCGGACTTCTTCATATCGAAGAACAGCATGCTGTAACGCGTTTTCAGGTGTGTCACCACCAGCACATGCTTACGCTTAACAGTCGCGGCGTGGACCAGCCACTGGTCAGGGTCTGCGTGCAGCCCTTCATCCTCGGCACTTGAAATCGGCGGTTTTTCAACTGGGGTTATTTTTTTCCCTTTGTGAATACGACTGAAAAATTCGCAGGCGGCCTGCGAGCAATTGAATGTCAGCACTCTGTGCTCCTGTATAAATTGGCCCGCATTGAGTGTGCCCATTAATTGAAGGGTGGTCGCTCTTCAACCGACTCAAGCTCATAGGGCTGCCTGACGCATAGCTGATGGCCTGAAGCGGTTCTTCGCTGAGTATCGCCAGCTCGGCATCGGTCAAAAGGTCGTGAATCAGGCCGTACAACATTCCGTAGCGGGCATGGCGGACAGAGCACCGTGCATGCTGATGGTCTTGGCGTCGGCCAATACGACCTGGCAAAAGCGGTCGAGGGCCAACGCCCTTAAACTTTTGAATTTCTTCCAGTCATTTTCAGAAATAGACATTACACCTTCCTCTGATCAGCCCTATCGCACCCCGGATTTTCCTATCGATACATGAGAGCTTCAACCTCCTGAGCTCATCATGGAGGCCGCAGGGGTAGCCATGATAAAAAATTCAGTTGATGAGCGGTCAAAACAACTGTACAAAAACACAGTATAGTTAGCCCTCCCCCGTCGAACCTGGAGAACCCCCATGTCCTCGCTGGCAATGAGCTCTTTCGTAGAACAGCAGATCGTCCTGCATCAATTCACCACCAAACACAGCATACAGGCCCGCGCGATGCTCGGCTGGAGCCGCGAAGAATTGGCCCGACAAGCCGGGTTGGCGGTGGAAGCGGTACAACGCTTCGAAAGCCAGGGCGATGTGGATGATGAAATCCGCCTGGCATTGGCTTTCACATTGGAGGCTGAAGGCTTGGTGTTTTTCCCAGGGTTTACGCCGGGCTGGGGCATGAGTGCGCGCAGGTTTGACGCAACCCCAACTGAGCCCGCCGCGCAAGGCATCATTTCGCGGCTGATGAGCTCAACATCGGCATCAATTGATTCACCAGCGACTCAGCCGAATGGTGCGTAGAGTCCAGCCGGATCACCGGGCAGGTCAGCGGTTTCAGCCAGCTTTCATGCCGACGCAGGCTGCGTAGGCTGTGGTTGCCACCCTCGTAACGGGCAGCCCAGGCGAGGAAGGCGACGCTGTTTTCATAGCGACTGCCGCCTTCAAGCACTCGGTCGCCGTAGCGCTGAACTTCCCGCAACTGCAAGCGGTGCAGGCGAACTTGCGGGTCCACACGCAGGAACATCACATGGGTAAATTGCGGAATCATGGCATCACCCCATCCACACACTGAGCCGGAGAGTACCCAGCCTTCGAGGTCGGCACTCTGCTCCTGTAACAGCCGGGTGCGCTCATCTCGCAGCCGAGCGACGGTGAAGGGCTCCGCGGTTGGCAGCCAATAGAAATCGTCGGAGTCGAAGTAAGCGACATTCAGGCGTTCGGCCAGGGCTTTGCCCAAGGTCGTGGTGCCTGCGCCCGCGGCACCCAGAATGTGAATTTTATAGCTCATGACGTCCCCCGAGGCATTGAGTGTAATCCGTTGAGGCATCAGGCCTGCAATTGCCGCGCATGGTGCATCATGTGTGGCGGCCAGCCGATGGCTCACAGGAAGGCGCGGCGCATGCGCTCGGGGTCACCGAAACCGAACTCTGGGTGGTCGCGGGCCTGCCGGTGAACAACCTGCCGGAGACAATGGTGATGACCATGGAAAACCTGGCAGACCTCGCTCAGGGGAGAAGGTCACCATCCCGTCGCTGCCCAACAGCCTGAATTGGGAGGCCTACGACACCGCTCGCGTGGCGTTGGGCCCTAACCCGTCGCACCGCCGTCCCGTGGCACGGTACGGCGTTTAATCGTTAGGCCGGTCAAAGCTGAGGTTGGGCAGTCGCCTGAGCCGCCTGCTCATACCCATAGGCCATTGCCAGCAAGGCGGGCTCGGTCCAGCGAGTGCCGAAAAAGTAGGCGCCCGTCGGCAGGCCATCATCATTGGTCCCGGACGGCACAGTAATGCCTGGGTAACCGGCTATTGCCACGCCGAAGTAAGTGTTGCTATCAACGTCTGAAACCATGGCATCCAGGTTATGTGCGTTGATGGGATCATCCACCGTACTGCGAAAATCCTGGATAAGCTCGTCCCAAAGCGTCTTGCGTTGCGCCGACGTCAGGGTGGAGGCGCTAACTTCCTCAAGCACAGGCTGGTGATCCGCCACGGTGCCATCACGGTCTTCGTTGAACTTGATCAGCTCAGTCAGCGACTTGACCGGTAACCCCGTGCGCTTGGCCAGGTACGCATTCAACGCCTCCTTCACGTCCGAGAGCAGTAATTCGCCGTAGCGTGAAGCGTCCGCCAGACGCAGGCTGACCGGAACCAAAATCGCGCCCTGCTCGCGAAGCACCTGGAGTGTCTTGCGAAATTGCGTGCTGTTTTCCACCGACAGGTTTTCACCGTTTGCGGTAAACGTCGCGGGATAGCCAATCCGCTTTCCATTCAAGGCGTCAGGCACCAGCCGTTGGGTGTAATCAATACCTTGCGGTGCGCCCTGGCTTTCGGGATCGCGGGGGTCACTGCCCGACATCGCATTGAGCATCAACGCAACGTCATAGACCGAGCGCGCCATGGGGCCAGGGGTGTCTTGACGCTGGCTGGCGGGAATAATACCGTTGCGATCCAACAGCCCGAGGCTGGGCTTGAGCCCTACCACCCCGTTGAGTGCCGCCGGGACTATAATCGAACCGTTGGTTTCAGCGCCGACCGCCAAGGGCGCCAGCCCGGCAGCGACCGCGGCGGCTGACCCAGAGCTTGAGCCTCCGACGTCGGCGTCCTGTTTATACGGATTGCGTGTTTGCCCGCCCCGACTACTCCAACCATCAGGGCCACCGCGAAAGCCCGCAAGTTCAGTCATATTGGTTTTACCCAAGATCACCGCGCCCTGCTTGATCAGGTAATCGACTAGCGGCGCATTCTTATCGGCCGCCGCGCCTACAAGTCCAAAAGCACCTGCACTGGTTTGCATACCTGTGGTTTCGATGGTGTCCTTGAGCAAAATGGGGACGCCATGCAATGGGCCACGAACATTTCCATTGGCCCGCTCGCGATCCAGCTCGCGTGCGCTCGCCAGCGCCTCGGGGTTGGTTTCGATGATTGAGCGCAGTTGGGGGTCCCACTGGCGGATACGCGCTTGCAGGTAGCTGACTAAATCGACCGAGGTAAGCCCGTTCGGTTTCGCCATTTGCTCGCCCAGTTCGCGAACACTGGCGTACTCGGTACCTGGGGGCACGGGTTTCGCATCGGCAGGTGAGTGCCCCCCTGTCAGCGGCTGCGCTCTGTGCCGAATGATCGAATACATGCCATAAGCAACGCCTAACATAAGGACTCTCCTGAGTTCCAAAGCCACGAAGGATCAAGGTTGATCCGTTCGCCATTCTAAGAACCGCAGCCCATTGCGGACGTTAAGACCGTAGCTAATCACATCGTATGAGGGTTCAGCACACCACGTAGTTGCCCTTAACTGCCTGACGCGCCAGCGCTGATATGTCGATAGGCACACAACAACACCGGCAACGCATCACGTGACCATCGTGCGCCATAAAACCAGAGCTTCGAACCATCCTCAAACGGTTCGCACAGCGATGGATACCCGCTTATGCAAGCCCGATGAAACGCGGCACTCTGGCCGTCAGACACCAGAGCATCAAGACGATGTTCGGTCACGAGGTGGTCGATTTCATTACTTTTCAGGGTAAATTGGAGGCTGTGATCTTCACGTCGCGCATCCACCGCCACCAATTGCGCACCGGCCTGGCGCAGTATGTCGAAGGCTCGATGCATGGCTGCGCGGTGTTGGAGGGGTTCGCCATGATCACCGCGCACGTACCGTTCGGCAAAACCGATACGCCACCCCGCCAGCACTGGGGAGGCGGTGAACGTGGTGTTATTGAGCACCAAGGGGACTTCCACCATCACCGGCCCAGTGGGGTCGATACCACTCAAGGCAATGAGTGATAACGCAGGATCCTGTATGGGCCTCAACTGCGGAGCCAAGGTGTTATAACCTGGAATCAGTGGAACGCCCTTCTGATGCTCGGCACTGAAGACGACACTTCCCTGGCTCGTTTTATCGGCTTGAGAGGGGAGCGAACCAAGCGCTTCACCGGTCATTGACTGCGGATCGCCTAAGTGACAAGGCATCCCCAGGAACCAATGTGTCCTACAATCTTTTTCCATAAAACTTGCACCCCGAGAATATCTTGCCCGGGATCATCGCACCGTCATCTGACGTTTGTCGCAAGGCTGAAACACCCTGAAAACTCATTTTTCCAGGGCCCCCTCTCGTCAGCCCGCAGCGTGCTCTTTCGCACCGTGAGTTTCCACGTCCAGCCACCACGCATGACCGCGCTCAGGCTGGTTCAAGCTGAACGCCTGCCCCATCGCCGGCGTGGTAATCGACACGTTGCGCTCCCAGGCCAGGGCCATGATGCGGTCGAACGGTTCGTGCCAGGCGTGGAACGCCAAGTCGAAGGTGCCGTTGTGAATCGGCAGCAACCAACGCCCCTTAAGGTCTATGTGTGCTTGCAGGGTTTGTTCCGGCTGCATGTGCACGTGGGGCCAATCCACGTTGTAAGCACCTGTTTCCATCAGCGTCAGGTCAAACGGGCCGTAGTGCTCGCCAATACGTTTGAAGCCGTCGAAATAACCGGTGTCGCCGCTGAAAAAGATTCGCCGTGCGCCGTCGATCATCACCCAGGAACACCACAGGGTCCGGTTGCTGTCAAACAAGCCTCTCCCGGAAAAGTGCTGGGCGGGGGTGGCGACAAAACGAATGCCGTCCACTTCAGTGCCTTCCCACCAATCCAGTTGCCGCACTTTGCTGGCGTCCACACCCCATTTGACCAAGATATCGCCTACGCCCAGCGGGGCGAGAAAGTAGCGGGTTTTGTCGGCCAGTTGCACCACGGCCTTGTGATCAAGATGGTCGTAGTGATTGTGGGAAAGGATCACCGCTTCCAGTGGGGGCAGGTCTTCCAGGCTGATAGGTGGCTGGTGGAAGCGCTTGGGCCCAGCCCAACTGAACGGTGAGGCGCGCTCGGCAAACACCGGGTCGGTTACCCAGAATTTACCGCGCATTTTCAGCAATACGGTGGAATGCCCCAGGCGGAACACACTGTGATCGGGAGCGGCCAGAAGCTGCTCAAGCGTCAGCGGTTGCACCGGGACTTTGCCCACGGGCCGCGTGCTGCGTGGCTTATTGAAAAGCATATTCCAGAAGATCCGCAACGTTTTGCCAAAGCCCCCGTGTTGCACCGGGGCATCGTTGCTGAAATGTCCTTGCTCCTGATCGGCAGCCTTGGGTGCCGCTGGCGCTGGGTTAAGTCGGCTTGAAATCGTGGCCATTGCTGAGTGACTCCTACATTCCGCCTTTATAGTTACACTGCACAGTGTAGTTTCTAGATTGCAACAAAACCCGGAGCAAGTAAACTACGGAGTGTAATTTCCCTTTAGAGCCGAATGCTATCCATGACTGCGCCCCAACGCCTCACCGACCGTAAACGCGAAGCCATCGTGGCCGCGGCTATCGCCGAGTTTCGGGCTAACGGGTTCGAAGTCACCAGCATGGACAAAATCGCTGCCACCGCCGGCGTTTCCAAGCGGACGGTGTACAACCACTTCCCCAGCAAGGAAGAGTTGTTTGCAGAGATTCTCCATCAACTGTGGGCCAGCAGTGTTGCCCAGTTGGACGTGAGCTACGCCAGTGACCGCCCATTGCGCGATCAATTACGCGGTTTGCTGCAGGCGAAAATGCAGATGATGTCCGACACCAACTTCCTCGACTTGGCCCGTGTCGCAATTGCCGCGACCATTCATTCGCCGGAACGCGCGCAAGACATGGTCAACCGCCTGAGCAAGCGCGAAGAGGGTTTTACCCTGTGGGTACGCGCCGCTCAGGAAGATGGCCGCCTCAACTGCACCGACCCGGCTTTCGCGGCCCATCAGATACAAAGCCTGCTCAAGGCTTTCGCATTCTGGCCACAAATCACTTTGGGCCAACCGACGCTTGACGACGCCAGCCAGGCCGGCGTTATCGAGTCGGCTATCGACCTGTTCCTCGCCGGCTACGAGGTCAGCACCTCCCGCCCGCAGTAAAAGCCGGTTGTATGAGCGACATTCCAGGTCGTTTTTAGCCCATTCGCACGCTGAGTTGCACAAATGGCCTGGAAGGACACTGATTATTCCCACGCGAATAACTGACAATATTCACAACTATTATCCGATCAACGGTTCTAGCCGCTGACGCACGCTGTCGTATCTGCAAAAAAGAGCTGAACCGGAACATTATGGAAAACAGACGAGGCAAAGGGCTTTCATTTGCCAGGCGTATCTACAAGCCAAGGATCATCGGCCTGGGTATTGGTTGTATCAGTGTCGTCGGCGCCCTCTACCCTTTGGCTATGCCGGGTTGGGTCTGGGCGTTCCTGTTATTCAATGGCTACGCTTGGGCGCATGTGGCCTACCAGCTATCAACGCGCTCGCAGTTTCCCTACCAGGCTGAACAGCGCAACTTACTTTATGACTCGCTGTTCGGCGGTTTCTGGGCGGCGGCTACCCAATTCACGCCGCTGACGGCCGTGACGATCTTGTCGATGATGACCATGAACAATGTCGCGGCCGGCGGCAAGCGCCTGTTCCTTCGCGGGGTGCTGGCACAGTTCGTCGGTATCGGGGTGGCGTGGGGGCTGTTCGGGATCACATTCAACCCCAACGTCGGCCTCGCTCAGGTCTATACCTGCCTGCCCATGTTGATGCTCTATCCAGTGGCCATCGGCATGGTCTGCTATCAGTTGGCAATCAAGCTGTCGGAACATAAACGCGCGCTCAGCGCCCTGAGTCGCACCGACAGCCTGACTGGCTTGCTTAACCACGGGTCCTGGAAAGACCTATTGCACCTCAAGTTCCACAAGTGCAAACAGCAACAAAGCCACGCCACCATTGCACTGATCGATATCGACCACTTCAAGCAGATCAATGACACCCACGGCCATATCGTGGGTGATGCAGTGCTGCGGCAACTTAGCCTGGAGTTGCGCAGAGTCCTGCGGGAAAACGACTTGGCCGGCCGTTACGGAGGTGACGAGTTCTGTGTGATTCTTCCGCAAATGCCCCTGGAAGTAGCCGCACAGGTCATGGAACACATGCGCGAAACATTCAGTAACTATCGCAACCCACACATCCCCGAGCTGCACGTGAGCCTGAGCATTGGCTTGGCTGACTTTCAACCGTCCTTCAGCGATGCCGCAATGTGGCTCAACGCCGCGGATCGCGCGCTGTATGCCGCTAAAGACACGGGTCGCAACCGAGTCAAGGTCAGCGACTACGTAGTCGCCCACTCGGCCTAAGTCGTCCGACGACATCTCGTCTGAATGTTCTGTCGCTGCGGCGCCGCAACAGCATAATGCCACCATTGGTCGCGTAGCCCATGAGATCGCCGTCGTTGCGGCGAACTTATGGGCCGGCCGATGACTCTGAGTCCGTTATTCAACCCCCTCTGTCGGCACAAGGAAGCTGACAATGAGCACGTCAACCGTAAGGCACAGAGCCCTACGGGGGCAGGCGCATATTCATGGATACCTCAGACGCGTGCTTCCCCGAGCTCTCGAACATGCTATTCAACGCCCATAAAAAAACCATCAACACCCTGCAACACACCAACGCCCAACAAGCCAGTCTGCTGGATGCCATCGAGCGCTCCATGGCAGTGATCGAATTCGACCTGCAAGGCACGGTATTACGGGCCAACGACAATTTTCTTAAGACCATGAGCTACCGCGCCGAACAAATCGCGGGCCAGCCCCACCGGATGTTCTGCACCCCCACTTTTGCCCGCAGCGCCGAGTACAACCAGCTGTGGACGCAGTTGCGCAGTGGCCAATTCCAATCGGGCACCTTTGAACGGGTGGCCGGAGATGGCCAGTCAGTGTGGCTGGAAGCCAGCTACAACCCGGTGCGCGATGAAGCGGGCCAGGTCATCAAAGTGGTGAAGTACGCGATGGACGTCACCCCACGCCTGCAGGCCGAAAGCGAAGCCAACGCCAAGCTGGGCGCCATCGACCGCGCGATGGCCGTGATCGAGTTCAACCTCGACGGCACCATCCTTACCGCAAACCCGAACTTCTTACAGCGTATGGGCTACAGCCTGGCGCAGATCCAGGGCAAGCATCACCGCCTGTTCTGCAAGCCGGAGTTGGCCAACAGTGCGACGTACGCCGAGTTCTGGAAGCGCTTGAACCAGGGCGAACTGTTCAGCGGCCAGTTCGAGCGCATCGACAAAAACGGCCAGACGGTCTGGCTCGAAGCCAATTACAACCCGGTGTACGACGCCAGCGGGCGATTGTGCAAGGTGGTGAAGTTCGCCTCCGACATCACCGCCAGAGTGCAGCAACACGCCGCCGACGCCGCAAGCGCAGCGCAGGCTTACCACATATCCCTGAGCACCCGTGACATCGCCGAAAAAGGCGCCGATGTGATCCAGCAAACCGCCACTGGCATGCGCGAAATTGCCGCCGACATTGATGGCTCTTCGCAACTGATCGCCAAGCTGGGCGAGCGCTCGCAACAGATCACCGCCATCGTCAACACCATTCGCGGGATTGCCGACCAGACCAACTTGCTCGCACTCAACGCCGCCATCGAAGCAGCACGCGCCGGCGAGCAAGGCCGCGGGTTTGCGGTGGTCGCCGATGAAGTGCGGCAGCTGGCAGCGCGCACCAGCGGCTCGACAGCGGAAATATCCAGCATGATCGCGCTGATCCAGGAAGAAACCCGCGAAGCCATTGACAGCATGGAAGGCACCCGCGACCGCGCCGCACAGGGCGTGGAGCTGGCCAACCAGGCGGGCACGGTGATCTTGCAGATTCGCGAAGGTACCGGCGAAGCCGTCCAAGCGGTGAGCGTGTTTGCCAATGAGCGAGGCAACAGCTGAGCCGATCTTCATGTGTCTGGCCTGGCGGCTCGGTCTATAGTACTGACTGTCTTTACGCTCAGGATTCGAGCCCGCCATGACCCCAGACAAACCAGAAGCTGCCCCCGTCGATCATCTGCGCTTCCACCGAGGTCACGCCCACCTGACGTCGACTTTCGGTAACGATTCCTTTGCCCTTAAAGCCGAAGCCTTCGCTCGGTTCTTCGGGACGCCGACGTTCCTCGGCGCGCAAACCGTGATCGTGTTGGTGTGGATCGTGCTGAACATAACCGGCTTCACCCACTTCGACGTGTACCCGTTCATCCTGCTCAACCTCGCTTTCAGCCTGCAAGCAGCCTATGCAGCGCCGCTGATTCTGCTGGCCCAGACGCGCCAGGCCGCCCGCGACAAAGCGCAGTCCGAGGCCGATGCGCAGCACCGCGAAGATATCGCCATTGCTAACATTGAGCGCCAGGCCCAAGCCGCGCAAACCAGCCAACAGCTGCTGGAGCTGCTGGAGCAGAACACCCGCCTGACGGAATTGACCAAGCAACTGACCGAGCGTATCGAGACCCTGACGTGCGAAATGCATGATCAGTTTGTGCGTAAGCCCTGAAAGCGAGCTTGCGCGCATAGTCTCAGTGGCGAGTAGGCGTGCCCCGCGGTGGAGCAAGCCCGCTCGCCTAAAAGCGCTGTTCACGGCAACCGCACATGCCGTCCCAGCTCATCAAATAACGTGACCACCGACCGCAGCGCCCGGCAGTCTGGGCGCGTGAGCAGCCACAGCGCGGTGTCACGCCCGGCCAATGCAGGGCCCAGTGGTTGCAGGCCGTCGCCCAATAGAAAATCCGGCAGTGCCGCCACGCCCAGCCCCGCGCGCACTAGCTCGGTGACCGACAACATACTGTTGCAGCGATAACTGGGGCGTACACTCGGCAAGTGCTCACGACGCCAAACAACGCTGGGGTGGTCGGGCAGGAAGTCATCCGGCGCGATCCAAGGCAGGTCGGCCAACGCGTGGCCGTCATGCTGACGGGCGAAACCAGCACTGGCACACACCTGATAGTTCACCGTGCCCAGGCAGCGGCCGACAAGGTGCTCCGGCGGTGTCTTGGTCAGGCGCAGGGCGATGTCCGCATCGCGACGGCTGAGGTTAGCGAAATCATTCGACGTGCTCAGCTCCAGGGTTAACGCCGGATACTCGGGCATGAACTGCGCCAGCGCCGGCAGCAGCAAACCTTGCAGCACCGAATCGGTACAGGTCAGGCGCACGGTGCCACTGATCACTTCACCGCCCTGCTCCACGCCAATGCGCGCCGCTTCCAAGGCCTGCTCCGCGCGCTCGGCCTGCTGCGCCAAGTTGCTGGCCAAGCTGGTGGGCAGGTAACCGGCGCGGCTTTTTTCAAACAGCGTCTGGCCGAGGGCCGCCTCCAACCGCCGCACAGCGCGAAACACCGTAGACACATCCACCCGCAACAGCGCCGCCGCTCGCGCAAGCGTGCCGCCGCGCACCAAGGCGAGGATCAGCGAGAGGTCGGGATAATCAATTTGATAGTGCGTAGCTGCATTGAACATGTGGGCAAACGCCAATACTGATTGCATGAACGCCAATCTATAGTGCATGCCAGGACACAACAAGCCATGGGACGTACACGATGAAAGCCAGCACCCTGCACCTCGCCCTGATTGGCGATTACAACCCTGACGTGATTGCGCACCAGGCCATTCCCGTGGCACTGCAACAAGCAGCCAACGCCCTGAACCTCAACGTTCGCGTGCAATGGCTCGATACAGACTCGGTCACGCCCACCACTCAACTGCAGACCTTCGACGGCTTCTGGTGTGTGCCCGCCAGCCCCTACCGCGACACCGACGGCGCATTGCGTGCCATTGGTTTTGCCCGCACACACAAGCGGCCTTTTCTCGGCACGTGCGGTGGTTTTCAACATGCGGTGCTCGAATATGCCCGCAACGTGCTGGGCTGGGCAGATGCCGAACATGGCGAGCTGGCCCCGAACGCCCAACGTGCGGTGATCGCACCGCTCAGTTGCTCGCTGGTAGAGGCGACTGACACCGTGCGTCTGGCGCCTTACACCCGTATCGCCGAGGCTTATGGGACGCTGGATATCCACGAAGGTTATCGCTGCCGCTACGGCATCAACCCTGAGTTTGCTAACGCGCTGCTCGAAGGCGACCTGATTCCCAGCGGCCACGATTCGGCGGGCGATCTGCGCGCCGTGGAGTTGCTGGACCACCCGTTTTTTGTCGCGACCTTATTCCAACCCGAACGCGCCGCGCTCAAGGGCATCACACCGCCGTTGGCGGTTGCCTTGCTCAAGGCCTGTCAGGAGATGGCTGGATGATCGCCAAGACACCCGCAGCGCCCTACTACGCCGTAATTTTCAGCTCGCTGCGCACCGAGAGTGATCAAGGCTACGCCCAGGCTGCCGCCCGCATGCTGGAACTGGCGCACGAGCAACCGGGGTTTCTCGGGGTGGAATCGGCGCGCGAGGACGGTTTGGGGATCACGGTGTCCTACTGGGAGAGCGAGGCAGCGATACTGGCCTGGAAACAGCAGGCCGAGCATCGCCAAGTGCGCGAGCGAGGGCGCGCCACCTGGTACTCGGCATTTCACACGCGCGTGTGCAAAGTAGAGCGGGCCTACACCTTCCAAAATTGAAAGGCTGCCCGCTTTGTGGGTCTCAACCTTGCAGAGTTCTTCTATGAATTAACTGACCAGACTACGCAACGCGCTGATCTGTGGGATCTCCACCCGGCGCATATACACGCGCAACGGCTCGGTGATGTTGATGCGATCGTCGATGTTCTGGTCCAGCAGTAATTGCAGGCGCTCGCGTGACAGGGTCATGGCGTGGTCGGCGGCCGGCAACCAGACAAATTCGGCGGTGGGAATGATGCCGTCATCAGCCACGTCCATGCCGAAGGAGTCTTCGCTGAAACGTACGATGTACTGACCGGTTTTGCGGTTCAGGCCGACAAAACCGTGGAGTTGGTCGGCGGCCTGGCAGATAAGCTCGGAAGTGATGCGCATGGTAAACCTCACTGAAAAGCCCCACTGGGACTGGAAAGATGGTTTACACGCGTGGCAGAAACTACTGCCCTCTAACGGGGCAGCTCGGCCAAGAATACTGCAATGCAGCACAAAAAAACCCAGAAAAATGGCGCGTAAGCACCTTAATGTCGGTTTGGTGATAGCGCCGTTCGCAATCAATTGTTAAAAAGGATGCCTTCTCAAAGTTACCTCCACGAAAGGACTTCGCATATGCCTGTCACGTTTACCAAGAGCGCTTTGCTGCTCGCTCTGATGCTTGGCCTCGGCCAGGCGCAGGCTGCCGACCCGATCAGCCCGGCTGAATTGGCGACAAACGAAGGCATTCCGTACCCGGCCGTCATCGCCCACCGTGGCGCTTCCTACGACGCCCCCGAATCCACCGCCGCGTCCTACAAGCTCGCCCGCGACCTGGGCGCCGACTACCTGGAAATGGACCTGCAGCGCAGCAAGGACGGCGTGCTATTCGCCCTGCATGACAACAACCTGCAGCGCACCACCGACGTGGCCACCAAGTTCCCGGAGCGCAAAGACGCCCCGGCCAACGAATTCACCTGGGCCGAATTGCGCACCCTGGACGCCGGCAGCTGGTTCAACACCGCGTACCCAGAACGCGCGCGCCCTGCCTTCGTCGGCCTGAAAATCCAGAGCCTGGACGAGATCATCAAGATCGCCGAAGGCAACCCGCAGCATAAACCCGGCCTGTACATCGAAACCAAAGAACCCAAGCAATTCCCGGGCATCGAAGCCGACCTGAAAAACAAGCTGCTGGACAAGGGTTGGTTGAGCTCCGCTGGCTCCAAACTGGGCAAGAGCAACACCGGCGTTGGCCAAGGCAAAGGGCGGGTGGTGCTGCAAACGTTTGAAAAAGACAGCTTGAAAGCGCTGCAAAAAGAAATGCCCAACACCCCAAAAATCCTGCTGTTGTGGGTTGGCCCAGGCAGCATCGAGCCGAAATCCGCACAGACCTTCGCCGAGTCCGGTGAACCGACCAAGGCCGCTTACTACGCCAAGCAAGAGCCGAAGGATGCCGCTGAGTTCGAAAAATGGGTTGATGAAGCCAAGAGCCTTGGCGCCATCGGTACCGGCCCATCGGCCGAGCTGACCCACCACGGCGACCAGAGCTACACCGACTTGGTCAAACCTGAGATGAACAAGCTGACCCACGACAAAGGCCTGCTGGTGCACGTCTATACCGTCGATGAGCCGGTGGACTTCGAGAAAGTGATGAAAGCCGGCGTCGATGGCATCTTCACCAATCGCGCCGCCGAGCTGCTGAAGTTCTACAAGCGCTGGCCGTCGTCCAGTGTGCAGGACCTGCTGAAGGACAACGGTTACTAAGCGCCAGGCCGCAGTAGGTGTGAGTGCGCCATTAAGGATGAATTAAGTTGCGCCCGTTAATCTGGCGCCACTTAAACAGCTCACCCAGAAGGACACACACTATGAAAACCCTGACTGCACTGTTCGCCGCTACCGCCCTGACCCTGACTGCCGGGCTGGCCCAGGCGGATGTTCGTCCGGATCACATTGAAGGCCTGCTCAAGTCCGGTGCCGTGATGCCTTTCGAGAAACTCAACGCCAACGCCGTGGCCGCACACCCAGGCGCCAACATCACCGACACCGAGCTGGACCACAAAAACGGTGTGCTGGTTTACGAAGTTGACGTCACCGACACCGCTGGCAAACGCTTTGAAGTGAAGCTCGACGCTAAGACCGGCGCGGTGCTGCAAACCAAGCAAGACACCTGAGTCACCCGCAAAAAAACCGCGTCACTGTTTAAGTGGCGCGGTTTTTTTATGCCTGCTCGAAAACCAGGCGCAGGAAAGTACCCGCGAGGTTAATGAAATGACACTTACAGCGCGCAAGGTCGCTAGAATCCCTTTATTGGCTTGGGCACACCGCTCACCTCCTTGCGTAACGAGATCGCTGCATGGCGCAGAAAGCCGTCGACATCGCCACCATTGGCCGCATCAGTGCTGTACCCGCGATGCTCAAAGTCATCAGCGACATGACCGGCCTGCGCTTTGCCGCCGTGGCCCGGGTAACCGACAAAACCTGGACTGCCTGCGCCGTGCTCGACCAACTGGAGTTCGGCCTCGGTGTGGGTGGCGAGCTGGACCTGACCACCACGATCTGCCACGAAATTCGTGGCTCCCACGTGTCGGTGGTGATCGACAAGGCGAGCGAAGACCCGCTCTACTGCGACCATCACACCCCGCGCATGTACCAGTTTGAAAGCTACATCTCGGTGCCGGTGTTCCGCACCGACGGGCGCTTTTTCGGTACCATTTGCGCGCTGGACCCCAACCCCGCACAGCTGCGCAGCAGCACGATCCAATCGACCATGGAGTCGTTCGCCCGAGTGCTGTCCTTGCAGATCGAAGCCGAAGAAACCCTGCAAACCACCCAGGCGCAATTGCAGGAAGAACGCGGCACCGCCGAGCTGCGCGAGCAATTCATCGCGGTGCTTGGGCATGACTTGCGCAACCCACTGTTCGCCATCAACTTCGGCGCCGAGCGGTTGCTGCGCAAGTACCCCAACCCGGCTACCGACCCGCTTGTACGGCACATCCTCGCCAGCGGCCGGCGCGCTTCGCAACTGGTTGAAGATGTTTTGGACTTCGCCCGTGGGCGCATGGGCAGTGGTATCCCGCTGAATATCGCCGATTGCAAGGGCCTGCACGAGGCACTGCTGCATGTGGTGTCGGAAGTGCAGAGCGTGCACCCGCAGCGCGTGATTCATGCCCAGATCGGCAACCTTGAGGGCGTAAGAGGCGATCGCGATCGACTGGCGCAATTGCTGTCCAATCTGGTGGCCAATGCTATCCACCACGGCAGCAAGGATGGCCCGGTGGAAGTCACGGCGCTGATCGAGCATGACCACCTCAACCTGTCGGTAAAAAACGCCGGGCAGATCAGCGAGCAGGCCTTGGCGCGTTTATTCGAGCCCTACTCACGCACGCTCACCCACACGCCCCAGGCCGGCCTTGGCCTGGGGTTGTATATCGTCAAGCAGATCGCCCAGGCGCACGGCGGTGAACTGAGCGTGTCCACCGATGAGCAGCACGGCACGGTGTTCACCTTCAGCCTGGCGACGGGCTGATCAGGCGCCCAAGCGCGCTGTCACTTCGTTCAGCTCAGCCGACAAACCACGCAAGTTCTGGCTGGCTGCTTCAGTGCGCTGCACATTGTCCATGTTCGCCGTGGCCACCGTGGTGATCTGGGTGATATTGCGCGAGATATCCTCGGCCACCGAGGTCTGCTCCTCTGCGGCCGTGGCGATCTGGCGATTCATGTCACGGATTGCCTCCACGGCCTGGGTGATGTGGTTGAGCATGGCGCCGGCCTGGGAGACTTTTTCCACGCTGTCATCGCTGCATGACTGGCCGCTGACAATCGCCTCGGCTGCATCCACTGCACCGGTTTGCACCGCGTGAATAATCTGGTTGATCTCGATGATCGACGCCGCCGTGCGCTGCGCCAGGCTGCGCACTTCATCAGCCACCACCGCAAACCCACGGCCTGCCTCACCCGCCCGCGCCGCTTCAATCGCGGCGTTGAGCGCGAGCAGGTTGGTCTGTTCGGCGATCCCACGGATCACCTCGAGCACCTTGCCGATGCGCACGCTGTCAGTTTCCAGGCGGCGGATGATAGTGCCCGTGTTGAGGATTTCATTGCGCATCTGGCCGATGGTGGCGATGGTGACTCTCATCACTTCCCCGCCTTCGCGGGCCGAATGATCCGCCTCGTCGGCGGCGCGCGAGGCACTGGCGGCGTGGCGCGCAACTTCTTGGGCCGTGGCGGACATCTCGGTCATGGCCGTGGCCACTTGGTCTGTGCGGTTGAATTGTTCGTGGGTGCCGTTTGCCATCTGCCCGGCAATCGAACTCAACTCGCCGCTGGCGCTGACCAGGTCGGTGGCGCTGCGCTGCAAGCGGCTGAAGGTTTCGGCGAGGAAGTCACGCAAGGTATTGGCGGCGGCCGCCAAGTGGCCCAGTTCATCCTGGCGGCGGCTGGCGACGCGTTCGGCAAACCGGCCGCGACTCAGTTGCGTCACATAGTCGATCAAGCTGCGAATCGGCAGGATCAGGTTACGGTTGATTAGCCACAAGCTGAACAGGCCGATCAACACGCCTGACAGCAACATGATCGCCAAGCCCACCATGACCGTGCGCTCGGCATAAGCGCTGATGGCTTGGGATTGCTGGCTGCCCTGCGCGCGCAGGTCACTGACCAGCGCGCTCATCTGATCGCTGGTGGCGCGGTCGACACCTTTGACGGCGGTGTCGCCGGCAGTGGGGTCGCCACCCGCGGCCACGTAAGCATCGCGGCCCTTTTGATAGGCTGCACCCAACTGCAGGTGTTCCTGGCGCAGGCCGTCAATGCGCCGGTTCAAGGCTGGGTCATCCTGGGTCTGGGTGACCAGACGCGTCAGGATGCCCTGTACATCGCGTTGCCGGTCTTGGAACTGGCCCCAGTATTTCTCCAGGTCTTGGGGCTGTTTGCCGCGTAGCAGGACGTTTTTCCACTCCTGAACTTGCACCTTGAATTGCAGGTTGGCTTCATCAATCAGTTGAGACGTGAGCAAGGGCCCGTCGATTAAACTGCGATAACTCTGTACCCCGTTGGAGAGGAAGTTGAAACAGGCCAAGGCAATCAACAACATTGCAAGCAGACTGCCACCGAGTAGCGACAAAATTTGTGCTCTCAAGGACGTGCGCAAAATATTCATGCAGGGATGCCTCAAAACAAGGAAAAAGGTGCAGCACGCCACAACGTCCCTGTCATCAAGGCTCAGCCCATTAGCAGCGGACCTTATGCCTTGAGTCGGCCGTTCCAGAGGCTTCTTGAACGATGACAGACAGCCGGTGAATAAAATGTCATTTCAACGAAAAAAAACTGCGAACCGTCACAACGTTGTCAAACTTCCTTGCAATGATTCGCCCACGCGAACCTGTGAAACGTCCTACAGGCGCTTTCTCTGCGAGCCCCCATGATCCACAGCATCGACCACGGCCACCAGGATCCCGATCTGTTTGGCCTGCTCTACGGTTTTCGTTTTCGACCCGGTGAAAAAGGCGAGCAGATTGATTCGGCCACTGCACTGGCGGCCTTGCAGACGCCACAAGACCCAGAAGAATTCCTCTGGTTACACCTGAACCTCGCCCACGCCGCGTGCGAACGTTGGATGCAAACACACTTGTCATTGCCTGATGAGTTTTTTGAAGCCTTGCACGAAGGCTCGCGCTCCACGCGTATCGAACACGTTGATTCGGCCTTGCTGGCGGTGGTCAACGACGTGGTGTTCAATTTCAGCAGCATGGTCTCCTCGGATATTTCCACGCTGTGGGTGTGTGCACGCAGCCGCTTGCTGGTGAGTGCACGCCTGCAACCGTTGCACTCGGTGGACAAATTGCGCTCGTCGGTGAAGGCCGGTGAACGCTTTCGTTCGCCACTGGAACTGCTGGTGCATTTGTTGCGCGACCAAGGCGAAGTGCTGACGCAGATCGTGCGCAAGACCAGCCTCAGCGTCGACCATATCGAAGACCAGTTGCTGTCCTCGCGACTGTCCACCAACCGCGCCGAACTGGGTGCCGCGCGCCGGGTGCTGGTGCGCTTGCAACGCCTGCTGGCGCTTGAGCCGGGCTCGCTGCTGCGCCTGCTCAATCGCCCGCCGCAGTGGCTGCAGAAGGAAGACGTGAAGGAATTGCGCAAATCCACCGAGGAGTTTGCGCTGATCATCAACGACCTCACGGCCCTGGGCGAGCGCATCAAGTTATTGCAGGAAGAGATCGCCGCCAACCTCAACGAACAAAGCAACCGCACGCTGTTCACCCTCACGGTGGTGACAGTACTGGCCTTGCCGATCAACATTATTGCCGGTTTTTTCGGCATGAACGTGGGGGGCGTGCCGCTCTCCACTGACCCGCAAGGGTTTTGGATTCTGGTGGCATTGGTGGCGACGTTTACCTTGATTGCCGGGCGCTGGGCGTTTCGCAAACGCAAAGATTACTGAGCTTGGAATGCAATCAAACTGTGTGAGCTGGCTTGCCTGCGATGCAGACACCTCGGTCTATCAAGTACACCGAGTTGATGCCA
>NZ_VXCW01000026.1:0-31147 GCF_052850675.1 Pseudomonas sp. 1152_12
AGGGCCGATCACTCGCAAGACGTGCAGGAACGCTTCGGCCATGACCCAGCCGGGAACCTGCTGATGCAGGATCGACCGGGACCGGACATCGTGGCGGGGAATCGGTTGGTGATCCAGGGTGATCATCATTATGACTATGACGCCTTTGGCAACCTGATCCGCCAAAGGCGCGGTAAGGGCCATCAACTCGTTACCGAGTACCGCTACGACTGCCAGCATCGGTTGATCGGCATCACTCAACCCAACGGCCAAACAGCCAGCTATCGCTATGACCCGTTTGGTCGGCGGATCAGCAAAACCGTTGATGACATAACCACGGAGTTTTTCTGGCAAGGCGACAAGCTGATTGCGGAGCATCACGCAGATCGTCACCGCAGTTACCTCTACGAGCCGGACAGTTTCCGTCCACTGGCACTGCTGGAAGGTTTCGGGCCGAAAGACACCCAGCCCTTTCACTACCAACTCGACCACCTCGGCACGCCACAAGAACTCACCGCGCCCGACGGCGAAATCGTCTGGTCCGCGCATTACCGCGCCTACGGCCAGATCAGCCGCCTAGACATCAACAAAATCGACAACCCGCTACGCTTCCAAGGCCAATACTTCGACCAAGAAAGCGGGCTGCACTACAACCGCCATCGCTACTACAATCCAGATATTGGTCGTTACCTGACGCCTGATCCGGCGAAGCTGGCGGGTGGGATCAACGCGTACCAGTACGTGCCCAATCCGACAGGGTGGGTCGATCCGCGGGGGCTGAACACATGCCCCGGCGGGGATGGCTGCTCGCCACAAATCATAGAAAAAAGCCCGTCGGCAGGTGTTAACCACAGAGAGCCTGCATTACCACAACTGCCGCGTGCAGAACGACAGGCGAGAATTGACGATCTTGCAGAGGCAAACGCGTACAGACGATTGGATGAGCTCGAAAAATCGACACCAGGCGCGCATTTTCTGGAAAAACACGGAGCTCAGACAACACTCAGATCTCAGCTGGAAAGGCTCGAAACAGCGAGAAACCCGACAACGAGAATTATCGAAGTCTATACATCAGGACCGAATATAGGTCAGCCTAAATATCCACCTGCCGCGACTCGATACCTCAGTCACAGGGACCAATTGAACTCAATATTTAGAGCACAGCTCATTTTCAGAAGAAACGGTCATGCCACATCATTAAAACCCATGGACATGGGAAGAATTATTGGCGACGGGTATTCCAGTGACGGCATGCAATATGGCCAAAATCGTAATGCACGAGTAATACTCAACAGCCATGGCAAACCTAAAACTGCGTACACGGAGTGAAAAAACATGAAAAACAAGCCAAGCATGTCAATAGTTCGAGGTTTATTATTTACCTATGACATTGAGAATACCGATGATCTAGAAAGAGAAAAACTCATCGCATCAAAAGATATAAATGATGAAAAGGAGCTTTCGGAGCTTTTTGATGAATTGACCAAGCCCGAATTTTTGTCATATACAAAAATTGAACAGGAGTGGTTTATCGGTTCTATCGACCACTACTTATCTATCAACGACAGCTTTGATGCAGTATTTAAAACCATGGCAACTTACTTCAGCACACCTGTAAATGATCAAAGAAAATTCATGCAAACACTCCTGAGCCGGTTAAATCACTACAGGAGCACACATTAAAAACCTCAATACACATTGCGTATCCGTACGTTTATGCTCCAGCAATCCCAACCCCCGCGACGAGCAAGTCTGCTCGCCACAGGATTAAAACCCGATCTCAAATCCCCGCCAACGCCAAATCCATCGCAAAGTACGTAAAAATCAAATCCGCCCCCGCGCGCTTGATCGACCCCAACGTTTCCCGCACCACTCGCGCTTCATCAATCGCCCCCGCCTGGGCACCAAACTTGATCATCGCGTACTCACCACTGACCTGATACGCCGCCACCGGCAAGCGCGAGGCTTCGCGGATGTCGCGGATGATGTCGAGGTAGGCACCGGCCGGCTTGACCATCAGCGCATCCGCGCCTTCCTGTTCATCGAGCAGCGATTCGCGCACGGCTTCGCGGCGGTTCATGGGGTTCATCTGGTAGCTTTTGCGGTCGCCTTTGAGCGCGCTGCCGCCGGCTTCGCGGAACGGGCCGTAGAGGGCCGAGGCGAATTTGGTGGAGTAGGCCATGATCGGAATATGCGTGAAGCCGGCATCGTCCAGGGCGCGGCGGATTGCTTGGACCTGGCCGTCCATGGCGGCGGACGGTGCGATCACATCAGCACCGGCGCGGGCGGCGGCCACGGCTTGTTTGCCGAGGTTGACCAGGGTCGCGTCGTTGTCGACGTGGGCGCCGTGCATCACGCCGCAATGGCCGTGGTCGGTGTATTCGCAGAAGCAGGTGTCGGACATCACGATCATTTCCGGCACGGCGTCCTTGATGATCGAGGACATGCGCGAGACCAGGCCGCGTTCTTTCCAGGTGTCGCTGCCGTTGGCGTCCAGGTGGTGGGACACGCCGAAGGTCATGACCGACTTGATCCCCGCGCGGGCATATCGCTCGATCTCACCGGCCAGTTTCTTTTCAGGAATACGCTGCACACCCGGCATGCTGGTGATCGGTACGAAATCGTCGATTTCTTCTTCGACGAAGATCGGCAGTACCAAGTCGTTAAGGGTGAATTCGGTTTCCTGAAACAGGCCACGCAGCTCCGGGGAGCGGCGCAGACGACGTGGGCGGGCTTGGGGGAACTGGCTGGTCATGGCTTTCCTGGATAGCGGCAGAATATTTGGGGCAAAAGCTTATGCCCCTTGCCCCCGGCAGTACAAACGCCAAGGGGCCAATAGTGTATTGCGCAGCTCGTAACAATTCATTGATCTAGAGCTGTACTTGCCCTTCGATGCACACCGCGACCGCGCCGCCGACCCAGATTTCATCACCATGGCGCTCGACGCGAATACGCCCGGCGCGCCCCATGGCCGTGCCTTGGCTGACCACGTAACGGCTCGGTGCAAGGCCCTCTCCCAGCAGCCATTGCGCAATACCCGCATTCAGGCTGCCGGTGGCCGGATCTTCCTGTGCACCGTCGCCGGCGATAAAGGCGCGGACTTCGAAGTGCGTGTCCACAGCATCCCGCGCCGGGTCACAGGGCGCGATGACGCCAATGGCCAAGCCGTGCAGTTGCGCGTAATCCGGCTGCAGGGCCAGCACTTGCTCGCGATCGGCAAGCATCACCGCCAGCCAGTCCGCACCATTGTCGACCCATTGGCTGCGCACAATCGCCTCCGGTGCCAGGCCGAGCCCACGGCGAACGCGTTCCAGCACGGGCGCTTCGACCGCGCCGGTACGCAATAATGGCGGGGCTATAAAGGCCAGCTCATCGCCTTCACGCCGAATACGTACCAGACCGATTTCGCACTCCTGAATAATCTCCTCACCTTTGGCAACACCTCCCGCTTGCAGCCAGGCATGGCAACTGCCCAGCGTCGGGTGCCCGGCGAACGGCAGCTCTTTGAGCGTGGTGAAAATTCTCACCCGATAGTCAGCCAGGGGATCACGCGGCGTCAGCAAAAACGTGGTTTCGCTGAGGTTGGTCCAGTTGGCGAAATCGGCCATTTGCTGGTCGGTGAGGCTGTCAGCCCCCAACACCACCGCCAGTGGGTTGCCCTTGAGCGAAACGCTGCTGAATACATCCAGTTGCTTAAAATCGAAAGTCGGCATACTTCAACGCTCTAGGGGGTCAGGCAGGTATGTTCAGGCCACGAATCACTGCCGGGCGGGCGACAAAGCCGTCCAGCGCGCGCAGCACATTCGGAAAATCGGCAATGCCAACCAGATCGCCAGACTCATAGAAGCCGATCAGGTTGCGAATCCACGGAAAGGTGGCGATGTCGGCGATGCTGTACTCGTCGCCCATGATCCAGGTGCGGCCCAGCAGGCGCTTTTCCAGCACGTCCAACAAACGCCGGGACTCGGCGGCATAACGATCGCGCGGGCGCTTATCTTCGTAGGCCTTGCCGGCAAATTTGTTGAAGAACCCTACTTGGCCAAACATAGGGCCGATACCGGCCATCTGGAACATCAGCCATTGAAGGGTTTCGTAGCGCGTGGCGGGGTCTTCGGAGAGCAACTGGCTGGTTTTTTCCGCCAGGTAAATCAGGATCGCACCGGACTCGAACAACGCCAGCGGCTGACCGCTCGGGCCATTGGGGTCGATGATTGCAGGGATTTTGTTGTTCGGGTTCAGCGACAGGAACTCGGGCGACAGTTGGTCCTGGGTCTCGAAACTGACCTTGTGCGCTTCATAAGGCAGGCCCAGCTCTTCGAGCATGATCGACACTTTGACGCCGTTGGGCGTGGGCAACGAATACAACTGCAGGCGTTCTGGATGCTGGGCGGGCCATTTGCTGTTGATCGGGAAGGCGGCGAGTGCATTCATCGGGAAATCCCCAGGCGGAAAGCGCCCATGATAGCCACCAACCTGGCGTCCTGCATGGGTCATCATCGCGCAACATAGCCGCGCTAATCTGTCGGGCAGGCGAACCAAAGCGCCGATGTGCACTCTTAAGTGCGCCATTACGGTGAAAGGAGACACCCTGTTACAACGACATGGAAAACCGCAGGACGCGAGAGACGTCACTGGGGCCGGGCTTGTCCGCCTTAATTCGCAGCGCTGAAGACTCGAACCTAATGACAATCAAGCCTTTGTGCCTGGCACTACGCCTTAAACGTTACTCATACATCATGTTGCCACTGCTCATCGCGGCCGGCGCCATCGGTCTGACCCTGGAATCACGAATCAGCAGCGCCGGGCCGGTCGACGGCGTGCAAACTCTGGTTTTCCTGCGCCACGGCGAAAAACCCGCCGGCGGCCTCGGCCAGCTCAACTGTCAAGGGCTGAACCGCGCGATGAACCTGGCCACCGTGCTGCCGCAAAAATTCGGCAAGGCCAACTACGTGTTTGCCCCTGACCCGACGCGCACTGTCGAGGAAGGCGAACACGACAACTCCTACAGCTACATTCGGCCGCTGATGACCATCAGCCCCAGCGCCATCAAGCTCGGCCTGCCGGTGAACATCAAGTTCTCGGCCAACGACACCAGCGACCTCGCTGACGAGCTGGTGGAAGACAAGTACCACAACTCGATCATTTACACCGCCTGGTCTCACGGCTACCTGCCGGAGCTGATCAACAAGGTTGCCAGTGAAGCCTCGGGTGAAAAACACACCATCACCGACGATTGGTCAGGCAGTGACTTCGACACCTTGTATGTACTGACCTTGACCTGGCATAACGGCAAGGCCTCGCTGCTCAGCCGCAACTACAAGCAAGGCCTGGATAACGGCCAGCAGACGTGCCCAGATGCAACGCAGACCGCTGCGGATATCTGACACAGGCGTATGATGCCCCGCTATTGAATCATCTGCGGACCTGCACCATGCCCAACCTCATCTCCACCCAGCCCAACCGGGGCTGGTCGTTCTGGTGGAAACCAGCGCTATTCCTACTGGTGGCCTGCGTTGGCCTCTACTACGTGAAGTGGTCACCCTACTACCTCAAGGCATTCGTGGCAGCGGATAACCACAGCATCGGTGCCTCGATTCTCAATGACCAGCAAACCGCGCCCCTGACGGCCGCCTTGGCCTATGCCCAGGTGTATTTCCTGGCGATCTGGAAGGCCGCCGTGCTGGCGGTGCTGCTGGGTTCACTGCTGCAAGTGTTGATCCCTCGTGACTGGCTGCTGCGCCTGTTTGGCCGCGCCGGGCTGGGCTCGACCCTGCGCGGCGGGCTGTTCGCTTTGCCGGGCATGATGTGCAGTTGCTGTGCGGCCCCGGTGGCGGCGGGCATGCGCCGTCAGCACGTGTCGGTGGGCGCGGCACTGGCGTTCTGGATCGCCAACCCGGTCTTGAACCCGGCGACGCTGGTGTTCATGGGCTTTGTGTTGGGCTGGGGCTTTACCGCGTTGCGGTTGGTTGCGGGGATTGTACTGGTGGTCGGCGTGTCCCTGGTGGCACAGCGGATTGCCCGACCCGATCAGGTGCCCGAAGCCGCTTTAGACGCGGTAGCCGACGCTAGCCTGAGCGAATCTCAACCGTTCCTGAGCCGTTGGTTGCGTACCCTGTGGCAGTTGTTCTGGAGCACGATCCCGGTCTATATCCTCGCTGTGCTGGTGTTGGGAGCCGCTCGAGTCTGGCTGTTCCCCCATGTCGATGGGGCCATGGCCAACAGCCTGATGTGGCTGGTGCCGCTGGCGATCGTCGGCACGCTGTTCGTGATTCCTACCGCCGCCGAGATCCCAATCGTACAAACCATGATGACCCTGGGCATGGGCACCGGCCCGGCCGTGGCCTTGTTGATGACCCTGCCCAGCGTGAGCCTGCCGTCACTGTTGATGCTGCGCAAGGATTTCGATGCGCGGGTGCTGGTGACGGTGGCCGGGCTGACGATGTTGGTGGGCGTGGTGTGCGGGTTGATCGGAGCGTTTATCCTGTAGGCTTTGAGGGAGGCTTAGAGCCCTTTCGCGAGCAAGCCCGCACACATGTCGACCGTGCCCCTCAGGATAAACGCGGTTAAATGTGGGAGCGGGCTTGCTCGCGAAGAGGCCCTCAAAACCACCGATTATGCTCGCCTGCCACGGCGCTCACGCAAGTACTCCACCACGGCGCCCTGCTCGCCCGCAAACTCGATCCGTGCGCCTTTGCTCTCACGCTGAAAGGCGTACATCGGGTCGTAATACTCACGCAGCAACCCTTCGATCCACTCCCGGTGCAAGCCCACCGCGCCACTGCGCGACTGCTCTGCCAAGGCCTCCTGCAAGATCGCCTGCAACCGCTGGAAGCGCTCGCCACCCAGACGTTTGTGAATATTGGCCAGGCTCTGGGTCAGGCGCTCGGCAAACAGCGCCTGGCCGTTTTCGCCGAATAACTGGATGAACTCGGCGCACAGGTCGACCACATAATCGCGCAGGATTCTTTCGACGCGGCCTTCGACACTGTCTTCCAACCACACCATCGGAAAAGTCTGCATGCCCTTGTGCAACGGCAATGGCAGTGCGCAACTGCCGATCATGCGGCTCTCGTCCTCGACCACAAATTGCTCAATGCCGCCCGCGCGCTTTTTCAGCAGGTCCACGGCCAAGCGATTTTCGAAGTCAATGTTGGACGGCTGAGCGGTGGCGCGCTTGCCAAAGCTGGAGCCGCGATGGTTGGCGTGGCCTTCCAGGTCCAAGGCGTTGCGCAACTGGCTGAGCGCTTCGGTCTTGCCGGTGCCGGTCATGCCGCCCAACAACACGAAATCACACTCTGCCGTCGCGTGCTCCAGCGTATCCAGCAGAAAGGTACGCATAGCCTTGTACCCACCGCCGACGCGGGGATACTCGATACCGGCTTCGGTCTTCAGCCATTGCTGCACGATCTGCGAACGCAGCCCGCCACGAAAGCAGTACAAGTAACCATCAGGATTGGCCTTGGCAAATTGCGCCCACTGCTCGATGCGCTCGGCTTTGATCGCCCCGGACACCAGCTCATGCCCCAAAACGATTGCCGCTTGCTGGCCCTGTTGCTTGTAGCAGGTGCCCACCCGCTGGCGCTCGTCGTCGGTCATCAGGGGCAGGTTAATCACCCCAGGGAACGCGCCCTTGGTGAACTCAATCGGCGCGCGGGTATCCATCATCGGCCGATCGTTGAGGAAGATGTCGCGGTAGTCGGTGATGTCAGTTGCCATCAAAACACCTCTACCGCGCGGGTCTGTCGCTCAACCAGCTCGCCGATTGGCTCAAGGCTCAGGCCCAGCTCGGCGGCCACCGTGTGGAATTCGGCGTCACCTTCAGGGGTAACGGCGATCAGCAAGCCGCCGCTGGTTTGCGGGTCGCACAGCACGCGTTTGTGCAGCTCCTGCAAGCGACCGAGCTTGCTCGAATAGCTGTCGAAGTTGCGCAACGTACCACCGGGCATGCAGCCCTGATCCAGGTAGTCCTCAACCCCTGGCAGGCGTGGGACTTTTTCATACTCGATGCGCGCTGTCAGACCGCTGCCGTCAGCCATTTCCACCAGATGGCCAAGCAGGCCGAAACCGGTGACATCGGTCATGGCCGTCACGCCCGCCAATTTACCGAAACGGCTGCCAGGCTTATTGAGCGTGCACATCCAGTCGCGGGCCAGGCCGATATCCGCCTCGCGCAACTTGCCCTTCTTCTCGGCGGTGGTGAGGATGCCGATGCCCAGCGGTTTGGTCAGGTACAGCTTGCACCCGGCGGTGGCGGTGTCGTTGCGCTTCATATGACGTTTTTGCACGATGCCAGTAACGGCCAGGCCGAAGATCGGTTCCGGGGCGTCGATGGAATGCCCACCGGCCAGCGGGATACCGGCGGCGTCGCATACCGAGCGGCCACCACGAATCACTTCACGGGCAATCTCCGGTGCCAGCACATTCACCGGCCAGCCCAGAATCGCGATGGCCATCAGCGGGTCGCCGCCCATGGCATAGATGTCGCTGATCGCGTTTGTAGCGGCAATGCGGCCGAAGTCGAACGGGTCATCGACAATCGGCATGAAGAAATCAGTGGTGGAGACCACGCCGCGCTCGTCGTCAATGGCGTACACCGCCGCGTCGTCGCGTGAGGCGTTGCCGACCCACAAGTTGGGGTCGAGGTTCTGCGCGCCGCTGCCGGCGAGGATCACTTCCAGCACCTGGGGTGAAATCTTGCAGCCGCAACCCGCGCCGTGGCTGTACTGGGTGAGGCGAATCGGCTCGTTCATGGTGGACCTCAAGGTAACAAGTGGTCGGATTCTACCAGACAGCAAAAATCCGGCCGGGCTCTTGTGAGCTCAGCCGTCTTTTGTAAGTGCGCCGTTACTGGCGGGCAGCGAGCAAACGCTTGTGACGGTTGCGTCGTGCGATGTTCAGGCACTCGATCACCGCCGAGAACGCCATGGCCGCGTACACATAGCCTTTTGGCACATGGGCGCCGAAGCCCTCGGCAATCAGCGTCATGCCGATCATAATCAGGAAGCCCAGCGCCAGCATCACCACGGTCGGGTTGTCGTTGATGAACTTGGCCAGCGGCTCAGCCGCCACCAGCATCACGATCACCGAGACGACTACAGCAATGATCATGATCGGCAAGTGTTCGGTCATGCCCACAGCGGTGATGATGCTGTCGATGGAGAACACCAGGTCGAGCAACAGAATCTGCCCGATGGCAGCGGCAAAGCCAATGGTCACGGTATTGCTGACGGTTTGCTTCTCTTCAGGCTCGGGATCCATGCTGTGGTGGATCTCGGTGGTCGCCTTCCATACCAGGAACAGGCCACCGGCGATCAGGATCATGTCCTTCCACGAAAACGCCTGGCCGAAGATTTCGAACACCGGCGTCGTCAACTGCACGATAAACGCGATGGTGCTGAGCAGGCCGAGGCGCAATACCAGCGCCATGCTGATACCGATGCGGCGTGCCTTGGCCCGGTGCTTCTCGGGCAATTTGTTGGTGAGGATCGAGATAAAGATCAGGTTATCAATACCCAGCACGATTTCCATGACGATCAAGGTGGCCAGTGCGACCCAGGCGGTGGGGCTGGCAGCCAGTTGTAAAAGGTAATCCATAGGTCAGTCCTGACGTTGTGCTGGGAAATTAGGCTTCTTTACTGCTCGAATCGGGCTCTTTCTCTGGCTGATCATCCTTTTTCTGCGGGCTGATCAAACCCTGTGTCGCTTCGCTCAATGCCTGCTCGGCGGCCTTATGGGTGTCGTCGATAACTTGCTTGGCGGACTCGGTTGCCTTGCCCAGTACCTGCTGCGCACTTTTCTCAACCTGATCACAACCACTGATCACCACCAATGAAAGCGCAAGCAGCGACGCAGCGCCTAGGAAATTCAGTTTCATGATGTATTCCTCGTTAAAACCATTGGGTCCAAATAGCGGCCCCCCGATAGCCAGGCATTCTATGCAGCCGAACAGTTCAGGAAAATTCGTATTTTTCTCATATATACTTCGTTTTTTACGAAGTGTAGGTCGTCATGCTCAATTATCGACAACTGCATTACTTCTGGGTCGTGGCCAAGACCGGCAGCATCGTGCGCGCGTGTGAGCAACTGAACCTCACACCGCAGACCATCAGCGGGCAGATCAGCCTGCTCGAGCAAACCTTCGGTATCGCGTTGTTTCAGCGTGTCGGTCGTCAGCTGGAACTCACCGACGCCGGGCGCCGGGCCCTTCCTTACGCGGAGCAGATGTTCCAGACCGCGAATGAGTTGGAGGCGTTGTTGCGCGCAGAACCCAATGAACAGCAGATTCTGTTCCGGGTTGGGGTGGCGGATGTGGTACCTAAATCCATCGTCTACCGGCTCATCGCGCCGACCATGGCGTTGAGCGAGCCGATCCACATCACCTGCCGTGAGGACAAACTTGAGCGTCTATTGGCCGACCTGGCGATCCAGCGTCTGGACCTGGTGATCTCCGACAGTCCTATGCCCACGCACCTGGACATTAAGGGCTACAGCCAGAAACTGGGCGAATGCGGGATCAGTTTTTTTGCCACTCAGGCATTGGCTGACCAATACAGAGGCGACTTCCCACAGTGCCTACAGGGTGCGCCACTGTTGATTCCTGGTGCGGAAACGGTAGTCCACAGTCGCTTGCAGCGCTGGTTCGCCGAGCAGCAGATACAACCGAAGATCATCGGCGAGTTCGACGACAGTGCCTTGATGCAGGCGTTTGGCCAATCCGGCAGCGGAATCTTTATCGCCCCCAGCGTGATTGCCGATGAAGTGGTGCGCCAGTACGGCGTCGTGCTGATCGGTCAGACCGACGCGGTGACGGAGTCGTTCTACGCGATCTCGGTGGAACGCAAGGTCAAGCACCTAGGAATCGTAGCGATTACCGAAGGGGCACGGCGCGAGTTGTTTACCGCCCTGCCCTGAGGGCCGTGTGGCGAGCAAGCTTGCGTGCGCTGGGGTGCGAAGCGCTCCCAAAAAGCCCGCTTCCACAAAAGTCAGGCACAGGTGGATAGCGGTTTAGCAGTCATCAGCCACAGCGCCAGCAGGATCGACGCCAGGATAAAACCGGATGCCGCAAAGCCCAGGCTGCCAAGGCCCAGCGTGTCGATCACATGCCCACCGACCATTGCACCCAAGCCAATGCCCAAGTTGGCGCCAGCAATATTCAACGACGCCGCAAACGCCGGTGCATGGGGCGCGGCTTTCATCAACCGCACATGGCTGACCAGGAACATTGCCGCCTGCGTCACGCCCCACACCGCCATCGCGGCCGCCAGGCCAATCGTTGAATGAATCGCCGGCACCAAGGCCACCATGCCCGCGATCATGAACCCACAGAACACCATGGACGCGATCAACGGGTGGCGATCCACCGCGCGCCCGCCCAAGGCGTTGCCAAGCAAGCCCACTGCGCCAAAACCCATCAGGCACCAGCCCACCAGCGTGCCGTCGAAGCCGGCCAAGCGCTCGAGGATGTCCGCCAAGTAGGTATAAGCGGTGAACATGCCGCTGAACACCAGGATCGACAGCAAAATATGGCCCTGCATCACCGGATTGCGCAGGATCTTGAACTGCGAGCGCAGCGTCACCTGATCGTTCTTCGGTTGGGTGACCGGCAAGTAAATGAACAGCAGCAAAGCCTTGGCCAACGCCACCACGGCGAGGATGGCAAACGCAGTGCGCCAGCCGAACATATCGGAAACCAACGTGCCCACGGGAATGCCAAACACAGTGGCGCACACAATGCCGAAGCCGATTTTTTCGATGGCGCGCCCGGCATATTCCGGGCCGACGATATCCACTGCCGTCTCGCTGGCCAAAGCCCAAAACACCGGCAAGCCCAGCGCCGGAATCAACCGCGCGAACGCCATCACCCAAATATTCGGCGCCAACGCTGCCACGGTGTTGGCCACGCCGAACATGATCAGGATGCTGATAAACAGCCGCTTGCGTGGAAAGCGTGCGAAGTACGCCGTAAGAAATGGGCCGAACGCCGCCACGGTAAAGGCGAACAGGGTCACCAGGAGACCGGCCTGGGACACGCTGACATTCAAGTCTCGGGCAATCGCCGGCAACAGGCCGACGATGACGAACTCTGTGGTCAGCACGGTAAAGCCGGCGGCCGACAGCAGCAAGATGGGAAACAACATGAAAACTCCAGAAACGACGACATCAACGACAGCCCGAAGGGCTCGCTGACGGATAGGAAAAGTGAGAGGAGAGAATGTTAACAGAGTAGGTCGGTATTTGGCCAAAGCCTACGAACACGGTGACGGAATGTCGCACTGAACGGGACTCTTCCTACAGCATGTTAGACTTTGCGCCTGCTTCCTTCGCGCTACCTGCCTGCAATGCTGCTTCCCATTAAAACAACTAGAGACAACTGTTTATGACTGCCGCCCCTTCCCTCTTCCAGCGCCTGACCCGCACCACCTTGGTCACGCAAATCCTCGTCGGCCTAGTTGCCGGCATTCTGCTGGCTCTGCTGTTGCCCGAGGCCGCCATGGCCACCGGTTTTATCGGCAAGCTGTTTGTCGCCGCGCTCAAGGCCGTGGCGCCGATCCTGGTGTTTGTACTGGTAATGGCATCGGTTGCCAGCCATAAACATGGCCAGGAAACCCATATCAAGCCGATCCTGTTCCTCTACCTGCTCGGCACCTTCGCCGCCGCCGTCGTCGCGGTGGTGGCCAGCACGCTGTTCCCCTCAACGCTGGTTCTGGCCACCCATGACCTGACCGTCAGCGCCCCCGGCGGTATCGGCGAGGTCCTGCAAAGCCTGCTGCTCAGCGTGGTGGATAACCCGGTCCGTGCGCTGATGAATGCCAATTTCATCGGCATCCTGGCCTGGGCCATCGGCATGGGCGTTGCGATCCGACATGCCGGCGAGACTACCCGCACGGTGCTGGCTGACCTGTCCAACGGGGTGACACTGATTGTGCGGGTGGTGATTCGCTTCGCACCGCTGGGCATCTTCGGCCTGGTGGCCTCGACCCTGGCCACTTCCGGTTTCGGCGCCCTGCTCGGCTACGCCCACCTGTTGACGGTGTTGATCGGCTGCATGCTGTTCGTGGCGTTGGTGGTCAACCCGGCCATCGTGTTCTGGAAACTGCGCCGCAACCCGTACCCGCTGGTACTGATGTGCCTTCGCGAAAGCGGCATCACCGCGTTCTTTACTCGCAGCTCGGCGGCGAATATCCCGGTGAACCTGGCGTTGAGCAAACGCCTGGGCCTGCATGAAGACACCTACTCGGTGTCAATCCCGCTAGGTGCCACTATCAACATGGCCGGTGCTGCGACGACCATCACCGTGTTGACTCTGGCGGCCGTGCACACCATCGGGATTACCGTCGACCTGCCGACCGCCGTGCTGCTCAGCGTGGTCGCGGCGGTGTGTGCCTGTGGCGCATCGGGTGTGGCCGGCGGGTCGCTGTTGCTGATCCCATTGGCGTGCAGCCTGTTCGGCATTCCCAGCGAGATCGCCATGCAGGTGGTGGCCGTCGGCTTCATCATTGGCGTGCTGCAGGACTCGGCGGAAACCGCGCTCAATTCGTCCACCGATGTGCTGTTCACTGCTGCCGCATGTTTAGGCAAGGAAGAGCAGCCCGCTTAATCATCAGGCGTAAAAAGCCCGGGGCGTTCGATCAAGAACAACTCCGGGCTTTTCTATGGGCTTGGAAAGCGGCTATTTAGACAGCAGCTACTTAGAACGCACCCATGTAATCACGCTTGCCCACTTCTACACCGTTGTGACGCAGCAAGGCGTAAGCCGTTGTGACGTGGAAGAAGAACTGCGGCAGGCCGTAGGTCAGCAGGTAGGACTGGCCGCTGAAGCGCTTCTCTTTCGGCGTGCCTGGGCGGGTGATGATCTCGATGCCTTCCTTGCCGTCGACTTGCTCAGGCTTGATGGTGTCGACGAATGCCAGCACCTTGGCGATCAATGCTTGCAGGTCAGCGAAAGTGACTTCGCTGTCTTCGTACTTCGGCACTTCCATCTCGGCCAAGCGTGCGCAAACGCCTTTGGCGAAGTCGGCAGCGATCTGTACCTGGCGCACCAGTGGGAACATGTCCGGGAACAGACGCGCTTGCAGCAAGGCACTAGGCTCAATGTTCTTGGCGGTGGCATGGGCTTCGGCTTTGTTCAGCACATCGCTCAAGGCGTTGAGCATTTGCTTGAAGACCGGGATGGAGGCGGCGTACAGGGAAATAGTCATGACAGTCTCGCGGTTATGGCAGGGTTTGGAACCAACGGCGATTATAGACATGCCAGCTGCTTGTCTTTTATTTTTTCCAGCTTAGGCTAGTGCATTCACTGCATAGGGAAAGCGCGATGACCGCCGAGCACGACACCGAGACCCCTGAGCCGCGCCTGAACAGCACGGAAATCCGCATCCTGGGCTGCCTGATCGAAAAACAGGCGACCAACCCGGAAACCTACCCCCTGACCCTCAACGCGCTGGTGCTGGCCTGCAACCAGAAGACCAGCCGCGAGCCGGTGACGAACCTCAGCCAAGGCCAGGTCGGCCAGAGCCTGCGTGCATTGGAAGGCCAAGGCTTTACGCGCTTGGTGATGGGCAGTCGCGCCGACCGTTGGGAGCATCGCGTGGACAAGGCGCTGGAACTGGTGCCGGCCCAGGTGGTTCTGATTGGGCTGCTGTTTTTGCGCGGGCCGCAGACCGTCAATGAGCTGCTGACGCGCAGCGGGCGCATGCACGATTTTGAAGATGCCGAGCAAGTGGTGCACCAGCTGGAGCGCCTGATTGCGCGCGGGCTGGCGGTGTTGGTGCCGAAACAGGCGGGGCAGCGGGAAGATCGTTATACCCATGCGCTGGGGGATCCGGCGGATATTGAGGTGATTCTGGCGGCGCGCGGGAGTCCGGTGGAGCGGTCGACCGGTGCGGTCTCACTGGATCGTATCGAAGAGCTTGAAGCCAGGATTGCTGCGTTGGAAGAGCGCCTGGCCCAGTTGGAACAGGCTTAACTCGGTCAAAAATGTGGGAGCGGGCTTGCTCGCGAAAGCGATGAATCAGTCGGTTCATCTATTGACTGACACGCCGCCTTCGCGAGCAAGCCCGCTCCCACATTGACTATGTACAAGGCTTAGCCTCGGGCGAAGGCCACTGCCGCCTTAAACTGCTCATCAGTCGGCCGCACGCCGGTGTAAAGCACAAACTGCTCCAACGCCTGGATCGCGATGACTTCCAGGCCGGTGATCACCCGCTTGCCTTGGGCACGCCCGCGCACGATCAGCGGCGTTTCGGCCGGGATCGCCACCACATCGAAGACCGTGTCGGCCGCGTCCACAGCTTCAGTTGAAAAAGCCAACTGGTCCGCCTCCGCCCCACCGCTCATGCCGATCGGCGTCACATTGACCAACATCTGCGGGCGCAGGTCACCCAGTTCCGCCTGCCATTCATACCCCAAACTCTGGGCCAACGCCCGGCCCGCCGCCTCGTTGCGTGCCACAATCACGCCGTTGGCGTAACCACCGTCGCGCAAGGCGCTGGCCACGGCCTTGCCCATGCCGCCGCTGCCACGCAGGGCAAAGGTCGAATCCTTCGGCACAGCGTGCTTTTTCAGCAGGTGTTCGACAGCGATGTAGTCCGTGTTGTAAGCCTTGAGGTGGCCGTCGGTGTTGACGATGGTATTGAGGGAAGCAATGGTTTTGACCGAGTCGTCCAGCTCATCGACCAGGGCGATACTGGCTTCCTTGAACGGCATCGAAACGCCGCAGCCGCGCACGCCCAGCGCGCGTATACCGCCGATCGCGCCGGGTAAATCCTGGCTGCTGAAGGCTTTATAGTAGAAGTTCAGACCCAGCTGTTCATACAGATGGTTATGGAAACGCAAGCCAAAATTCCCGGGACGCGCCGACAGTGACATGCACAGTTGGGTGTCCTTGTTGGGGTGCATCTGCATGGAAAACTCCTCTGAGTAAGCAATTGGGTACAGACCTTACACAACCTTTACCTATCGGCTGTGCTGTTTTTCAGAAACACGTTGTCTTAAAAGTATCCCCGCGACAATCCTTGAGTCTATTGATTGCAGACCACAAGCGCAGGGGCTAACCGAGGAATGACCATGATTCGTAAAATCCCCAAGATCGCCTTGCTTATCGGTGCACTCGCTATGGCAGGCCAAGCCTCCGCCCACGGTGGCGGATGGGGTGGCCCGGCCGTCTTGGGTGCGTTAGTCGGCGCAGCTGTCGTGGGCTCCGTGGTTGCCAGCCAACCGCGTGAGGTTTACGTGCAGCAGCCGGTGTACGTCCAGCCGCAGCCGGTGTACGCCGCTCCGCCGCCGGTGTACTACGCACCGCCACCGCCGGTGTATGTGCAACAACAGGTTTACTACCGCCCGGCGCCTGTCTATTACGGCCCACCGCGTGGCTACTACGGCCCTCCGCACGGCTATTACCGTCGCGGCTGGTAACACTTAACGGACATGACAGGGACAGGCCTCGCCTACATGCGGGGCCTTTTTTTGCCCGCAAAGTCCGGTTTCAGAGTGCCAAGGTCGCTATGAGGACAATGGCATGGCCGTAATCACACATGATTAAGGCCAATGTCTACTTGCCGGACCGATACTCTCACTGTCATGTTTACGTCACCAAAAAGTCTCATTATTGACCCTGTCCAGCCAAAAACAACAAGGACGACTGACCATGCCCACGCAAAACCCACACCGTACCGCCGGCCTGTGTACCTCCAGCAAGGTTTACAGCGCACTGACCGAACTCAAGCACCTGGAAGGCCACCGCAGCGCGAAGTTCCTGGCGCTGCTGGCAGAAAACCTGGTGCGCAAGGGCCTGATCAGCGAACAGGAAGTGGTGAACATGCTGGATCAGGTCGTGGATTGACGCTTAGCGTTGATGTCGACTATCGAGCCAGGTGATTTTTCCTGCGTGCATTCACCGCTTAAGGTGACCTCCATAGAAATAGGAGGTATTTATGCCCACTGTCCAGATCATGTCCGTCATCGGCAGCGCCGTCCCCGCCTCGCTTCGCGAGCATGGATTACTGGCCTGCTGGTACCTGGTACGCGATGGCGAACCCATCAGCGGCCCGCTCACCTCGTTATCCGCCGCACAAAAACAGCTGCAACAAGCATCCACGTTCAGGCTTCACGCTTGATGTTTAAGGCAGTGGCAGCTTGACCCGCGGCTTGCTCTCCACAAACAGCGCCCAGCTGGACATGAACAACGCCGCGACCAGCGGCCCGATTACAAACCCGTTCAGGCCAAACACCGACAGGCCACCCAGAGTCGAGACCAGGATCAAGTAATCCGGCATTTTGGTGTCCTTGCCCACCAGGATAGGGCGCAGCACGTTGTCCACCAACCCGATCACAAACACCCCGAACAACCCCAGCACCACACCCTGCCAGATCGAACCGCTCAACAGGAAGTAGGCGGCCACCGGCCCCCACACAATCCCCGCACCCACCGCTGGCAGTAATGACAGAAACGCCATCAACACCGCCCAGAGCAACGCACTGGGAATATCCAGAAACCAGAAGATCAAACCGCCCAACGCACCTTGGGTCACGGCCACCAACACGTTGCCTTTGACCGTGGCGCGCACCACTCGGTTGAACTTGATCTGCAAGCGACGCTTTTGCGGCTCGGCCAGCGGTACCGCCGCACGCACCTTGCGTACCAGCTCGGGGCCATCGCGCAGCAGGAAAAACAGCAGATACAACATGATGAAAAAGCTCACCAGAAAATCAAACGTGCCCTGACCGAAGCTGAATGCCTGGCTCGCAAAGAACTGGCTGCCTTGCATCGCGCTCTTGACGATTTTTTCCCGCAGGCCCTCCAGGTTGCCCATGCCGAAGCGGTCCAGCAGGTGCTGAAAATAAGGCGGCAGCACGTTCTTGAACTGCTCGATGTAGCTGGCCACATCCAGTTTGCCGCTTTCGATGTTTTTGTAGAGCGTCGCACCCTCTTGCACCAGCAATGTGCTGGTGATAATCACCGGCAAAATCGCAATGATCAGGCACACCGTCAGGGTTGCCAGCGACGTCAGGTTGCGGTTCCAACTGAACCGCTGTTGCAGGCGCCGCTGCATCGGGGCAAAGATAATACCGAGGATGACCGCCCAGAACACCGCGCCGTAGAACGGCAGCAATATCCAGATAAAGGCAATGGTCACCAGGGCCAGCAGCAACAGCAGGGTCTTGAATTGCAGGTTGGTTTGATTCATGTCCGGTCCATGTCAGAAAAGCAAAGGCCCTGTGTAGGCCCTGTTGCTTAGTCCGCAGCCAATCCTGGGAGTGCCCTTGATTCTCCAACCAGCATAGACCGCCTGACTCAAGGGCTTGAAGCCTGTGCCTTCGCACTCGCCCTGCGCATCAATCAAGTCATGATAAAAAATCAGCAAAGGCCGACCTGGGTCAATAAATCTCACCTCTAGCTCCACTACCCTCGCGACCTTTTGCGACGTGAGCCCATGCCCCCTGTGATCGCCCCCGAACTGCTCGCCCCCGCCGGCACCCTGAAAAACATGCGCTACGCCTTCGCCTATGGCGCCGATGCGGTCTACGCCGGCCAGCCGCGCTACAGCCTGCGCGTGCGCAACAACGAATTCGACCACGCCAACCTGGCCCTCGGCATCCAGGAAGCCCACGCACTGGGCAAGCGCTTCTACGTGGTGGTCAACATCGCGCCGCACAACGCCAAGCTCAAGACCTTCCTCAAGGACCTGGCGCCGGTGATCGCCATGGGCCCGGATGCGCTGATCATGTCCGACCCGGGTTTGATCATGCTGGTGCGCCGCCACTTCCCGCTGATGTCGATTCACTTGTCGGTGCAGGCCAATACCGTGAATTGGGCCAGCGTGGAGTTCTGGCAGCAGCAAGGCATCTGCCGGGTGATTTTGTCGCGCGAGCTGTCGCTGGAAGAGATCGACGAGATCCGCCAGCAGGTGCCGACCATGGAACTGGAGGTGTTCGTGCACGGCGCCTTGTGCATGGCCTATTCCGGGCGCTGTTTGTTGTCCGGCTATATGAACAAACGCGATGCCAACCAAGGCACCTGCACCAACGCGTGCCGGTGGAAGTACCAGGCCACGCCGGCCGTGGAAAACGCCACGGGCGACATCGTCCAGCAATGCCAGCCGACCTTGGGCATCGGCGCGCCGACCGACCAAGTGTTCCTGTTGCAGGAAGCCAACCGCCCCGATGAGCACATGCCCGCGTTCGAGGATGAACACGGCACCTACATCATGAACGCCAAGGACCTGCGCGCCGTGCAGCACGTGGAACGCCTGACGCAGATGGGCGTGCATTCGCTGAAAATCGAAGGCCGTACCAAATCGCACTTCTACTGCGCACGCACCACCCAGGTGTATCGACAGGCCATTGATGACGCGGTGTCCGGTCGCGCGTTTGATCGCAACCTGATGACTGACCTGGAATCCCTGGCCCAGCGCGGCTACACCGAAGGTTTTTTGCGCCGCCACGTGCACGACGAATACCAGAACTACCAGAACGGCAGTTCAGTCTCGCAGCGCCAGCAGTTTGTCGGGGAATTGACCGGCGAACGCCGTGGCGAGCTGGCCGAGGTCAAGGTCAAGAACCGCTTCGCCGTGGGCAACCACCTGGAACTGATGACCCCCGCCGGCAACTTTCACTTTGACCTGGCCACGCTGCACAACGCCAAGGGCGAAGCCATCGAGGTGGCGCCGGGCGATGGGCACACCGTGTATGTGCCGCTCCCGGCCGAGATGGACCTGCGCTTCGGCCTGCTGATGCGCGATCTCTAACCCGGTGCCGCGTAAATAATCCGCGGCCTCCACCGGCTCTCCATACAGGCTCCCACGAACGTCCATGCGCCTTGCGCACACTCAGCCCTTCCCCGCCGCGAACAGAACCGGCACCAGAAGGAGTTGATATGTCTTTCAATATTGGCCTTAGCGGGCTGCACGCCGCCAACAAGCAAATGGACGTGACGGGCAACAACATCGCCAACGTCGCGACCACCGGTTTCAAGGCGTCCCGTGCGGAGTTCGCCGACATCTACGCCGCCTCCAAGTTGGGCAGCGGCCAGAACAGCGCTGGCAATGGTGTGAACCTGGCGGCGGTGTCGCAGCGCTTCACTCAAGGCGATGTGAATCACACCGGCGGCACCCTGGACATGGCCGTCCAGGGCGGCGGCTTCTTCGTACAAAAAGCCAGCGACGGCGCGCTGGAATACACCCGCAGCGGAGCTTTTCGGGCCGACAAAGACGGCTACATCACCAACCCTGCCGGCACCTCGCGTCTGCAAGGCTATGCGGCAGACGCCAACGGCAAAATCATCAAGGGCGCCCTGGCCGACCTTCAATTGAACCTGGCCAGCCTGGCGCCAAGGGCCTCAAGCAAGGTGGACTCCACCAGTAACTTGAAATCCTCAGAACCGGTGATCGATCAGACAGCCAAACCATTCAACCCTAGCGATACCCGCACCTTCACCACCCAATACACCACCACCTTGTACGACACCCAGGGCAACGCCCATGCCATGGCGCAATACATGGTGAAGACAGACGCCAACCAGTGGAAGTCCTACACCTTGATCGACGGCCGCAACCCTGATGGCACCGCGATCACCGGCGCAGGCGGCGTGGCACCGGTGGCATCGACGTTGTCGTTCGACGCCAGCGGCAAACTCAGCGGCATCGTCACCCCGCCAAGCACGGCGTCCAACACCTCCCTGACCCTTGCCAACTGGGTACCGGGCACCGTGACCGGCGGCGTGTGGAAAGCCAACGGTGCCGCTGCCAACCCCGGCGGTGTGGTGGTCAACATGGCCAACATCACCCAATTCAACTCGGCCAGCTACCGCAACCCACCGGTCACCGATGGGTATGCCACCGGCCAAATCACCGGCCTCAAAATCGACGGCAGCGGTGTGTTATTCGCCACCTTCAGTAACCAACAGAGCAAGGCCATCGGCCAGATTTCCCTGGCCAGTTTCAACAACGAACAAGGCCTGCAGCCGGCGGGCAGCACCACCTGGAGAGAGACCTTCGCCTCCGGCCAGCCGGGTTATGACACCCCGCAGGCCGGCACCCTGGGCGCCATCCAGGCCAACGCTCTGGAGAACTCCAACGTCAACCTGACCAACGAACTGGTGGAACTGATCAAGGCCCAGAGCAACTATCAGGCGAACGCGAAAACCATCTCGACGGAGAGCACGATCCTCAAGACCCTGATACAGATGACCTGATGCCGACCCTGCACTGCAAGATCAGATCCTGAACTGCCCCACCAGTTGCCCCAAGCGCTGGCCCAACTCCGCCAGGCTGCGTGAGGTTTGGGCGCCCAGCTGGGTTTCATCGGCCACGCTGTCCACCGCCACGGCTATCTGATGCACGCTGCGGTTGATCTCTTCGGCCACGGCGGTCTGCTCTTCGGCGGCGCTGGCGATTTGCGCGTTCATTGAGTTGATGGTGCCGATCAGCTGGGCCATGGTGTCCAGCGACGCCCCGGCCTGGTTGGCCTGGGCGGAGGTGCCATCGCCGGCATCACTGGAGCGGCGCATTGCGTCCACGGCGGCTTCGGTGCCTTTTTGCAGGCGGTCGATCATGCCCTGGATTTCTTGGGTGCTGGTCTGAGTGCGACTGGCCAACGCGCGCACTTCGTCGGCGACCACGGCAAACCCGCGCCCGGCCTCACCGGCCCGCGCGGCTTCGATGGCGGCGTTGAGCGCCAGCAGGTTGGTCTGTTCAGCAATCGAGCGGATCACCCCGAGCACGCTGACAATCGACGACACATCCTGCTGCAGGCTGTCGAGGGATACGCCGCTGCTGCGAATGTCGTTCACCAGCGCATGGATCTGCGCGATGCTGCCGTCTACCACGCGCTTGGCCGCCTGGCCCTCGGCGTCGGTCTGTTGCGCAGCGACGGCGGCGCCCTGGGCACTGCGGGCAACTTCGTGGGCCGCGGAGGACATCTGGTTAATGGCCGTGGCCACTTGGTCCGTTTCGTGACGCTGGCGCTCCATCGCGGTTTCCGAGCGTTGGGCTTGCTCGGACACCTGCCCGACCAGCCCAGTGAGCTGCGAGGTCATCTCGGTGATCTGGCGCACCAGCCCGTGGATCTTGTCGACAAAACGGTTGAACGCACCGGCCAGATCGCCCAGTTCATCTTGGCTGGTGATCGCCAGACGGCGGGTCAAGTCACCCTCGCCCGCCGCGATATCGTCGAGGTTGGCTTTCATCAAGCTCAACGGACGCAGGATGGTATTGGCCGTCACCATGCCCACGGCGGCAATCACCAGCAACACCACCACCGCGACACCAAGAATGCTCAGCAGCACGCCTTGCATGCGCTTCTCAACCTTGGCTTCGACCACCGCCACCTGGGCTTCGATACCATCGAGGTTCACCGAGGTACCAATCACCATGTCCCACTTGGGCAGGTATTCGGTGTAGCCGAGCTTGGGCACCAGTTCACTCTGGCCGGGCTGGGTCGAGCTGTATTGCAGGTAATGAGTGCCATCCTTGCCGACCTTGACCAGGTCGCGGTTGACGTAGACGCCGTTAGGGTCGCGGTTGTCCTTGAAGCTCTTGCCCACGCCGTCCGGGCTGTTGCCCTTGAACAGGCGGATGGTCTCGGAGTCATAGCCGAAAAAGTAACCGTCCTTGCCGTAAGTGGTGTTAGAGAGCAGCTTGACCACCTCAGCCCGCGCGGCGGTATCACCAGGGGCGGCAGCGTCGTAGAGCGGTTTGATGGTGGTCATGGCCACCTCTACATAACTTTGCAGGGTGGCTTTGGCGTCGTTGAGCAGCCGCTGGCGGGTTTCATCCACCTCGTTGCGCGCCTGGCCCTGCAGGATCCAAACGGTAGTCAGGCTGATGACCACGGCGAACAGCAACACCGGCACGACGGCCAGGGACAGGACTTTGGCCTTCAAACTCAGACGCATGGCGTTTCTCTCTTATTAGGGGCGACTTCAGAGGTTAACGGCCGGTTGCGAATTATCTGTAGGACACTAAGCAGCTGTGGCGAGCGGGGATTGCCAGAACAAGTTCGCCCGGCACAGGTGAAGGCATTTCCAATAATTAAAGGGTCATCGCCGCCATCCAGCCAAACGCCAACAACGGAATGTTGTAGTGCAAGAAGGTCGGCACCACCGTGTCCCAGATATGGTGATGCTGACCGTCGATGTTCAAACCGGAAGTCGGGCCCAGGGTTGAATCCGACGCAGGCGAACCCGCATCGCCCAACGCCCCTGCCGTGCCGACGATGCACACGACAGCCAACGGGCTAAATCCCAGTTGCACACACAGCGGCACAAAAATCGCCGCAAGAATCGGCACCGTGGAAAACGACGAACCAATGCCCATGGTCACCAGCAACCCCACCAGCAACATCAGCAACGCGCCCACGCCACGGCTATGGCCGATAAACGCCGCCGAGGCTTCCACCAGCGAACGCACATCACCAGTGGCCTTGAGCACTTCGGCAAAACCCGAGGAGGCGATCATGATAAAGCCGATCATCGCCATCATCTTCATGCCTTCAGTGAACAAGTCGTCGGTTTCGCGCCAGCGCACAATGCCCGACACCGAGAAGATCAGGAACCCAGCCAAGGCACCGATGATCATCGAGTCCAACCACAACTGAATGATAAACGCCGAGGCAATCGCCAGCCCCGCCACCAGCAGGGTCAGCGGGTTGTACTGCACCGCCACTTGTTCGACGCGCTCGATTTTTTCCAGGTCGTACACGCGCTTTTTGCGGTAGCTGACAAACACCGCCACCAGCAGGCCCACCACCATGCCCAGCGCCGGCAAACCCATGGCGTGGGTAACGTTGACCTGGCTGATGTCCACGCCGCTCTTGGCCACATTGGCCAGCAGGATCTGATTGAGGAAGATGTTGCCGAAGCCCACCGGCAGGAACATATACGGGGTGATCAGGCCGAAGGTCATCACACAGGCGATCAGGCGACGGTCCAGTTGCAGCTTGGTCAGCACGTATAACAGTGGCGGCACCAGCAGCGGGATAAACGCGATGTGAATCGGCAGGATGTTCTGCGAGGCAATCGCCACACCCCACAACAGGCCGATCAGCAGCCATTTGACATGGCTGGCGCCGCTGGTCTCCTGGCGATCGACGAGCACCAACGCCTTGTCCGCCAGGGCATGGGCCAGGCCGGACTTGGCTATCGCAACCGCGAAAGCGCCGAGCAAAGCGTAAGACAGCGCCACGGTCGCGCCGCCACCCAAACCGCCGTTGAAGGCCTTGAGTGTAGCCTCGATGCCCAGGCCACCGGTCAAGCCGCCCACCAGGGCGCCGACAATGATGGCGATGACCACATGTACGCGGGACAAGCTGAGCACCAGCATGGTGCCGACCGCGGCGATGACTGCGTTAATCATGGTTACCTCAAGACAGAAACATAAACAACAGGCATGCCCGCGCCCAAGCGGCCATGGGTTGGCGACCGGCGTGCAGGCTTTAGGAGGTCTTATTAGAGGGCGCGCACTTTGCAGCAGGCGGGCGCGCATGTCAAAAACTGTGGCGAGCGAGCTTGCTCGCCACAACAAGCTCACCCACCACAAAAGCGCGATTCAATTGAACGTTTAAATAATAAAGAAGCCGCGACAACGGCCGATACAAAGGCTCTCTGTGTTTTCAGGTTAAGGATGCTCCTCGATGTCCCTCAGACAGCTGTCCATTCAATGGAAAATCACCCTGCTCGCCGGCCTCTGCCTGCTGGGGATCGTGACCCTGCTGGTGGGTCTGTCGCTGTATCGCATGGAGCACAGTTCACAACAGGTCAAAGCCTCAAGCATGCAAATGCTTGACGAATCCGCCCAGGCGCGCATCGAGGCCCAAGGTGAAGTACAGGCGCTGGGGATTCGCCAGCAATTCATGGACGCCTACCAGTACGGTCATGGTTTTTCCCGCCAAGTGCTGTTTTTGCGCGAACAGGCGGAAAAGCGCTTCCTTGATGCCTTCGATACCCGCGAAGACCTGACCCGACAGGTCAAGGCCGCGTTGCAGGCCAACCCGGACCTGCTCGGCTTGTCACTGGTGTTCGAAGCCAATGCGCTGGACGGCAAAGACGAGTTGTTCGCCAACCAGGCAGAGCTGGGCAGCAATGACAAAGGCCGCTTTGCCCTGTACTGGTCGCAGCCGACGCCAGGCACACTGACCTCCATGTCGCTGCCGGAAAGCGACATGGCCGATACCCGCATCGGGCCGAGCGGAGAACAAGCCAACGCCTGGTTCACCTGCCCGCGCTCAACCTTGAAACCCTGCGTGATCGAACCGTACTTTTATGTGATCGACGGGCAAAACGTGCTGATGACCAGCATCGTGTTCCCGCTGATGGTCAACGGCAAAGTCATTGCCTCGCTGTCGGTGGACATCAACCTCAACAGCCTGCAGACCGTGAGCCAGAAGGCAAGCAAGAAGCTGTATGACGGTCAGACCCAAGTCAGCATCCTCAGCCCCACCGGTTTGCTCGCCGGCTACAGCCCGGACGCCAGCAAACTCAGCCAGCGCCTGGATAAGGTCGACACTGCCAGCGGCGCACAATTGATCAACGCCCTGGCAGCCAGCACGCAGATCCGCAGCTTGCGCACCGACCATCAACTCAAAGTATTGGCGCCCTTCGCACCGATTCCTGGTGGCAAGCCGTGGGGCGTGTTGCTGGATGTGCCGGAAAAAGTTCTGGTCGGCCCCGCCGAAGCGCTCAAGGCGCAACTCGACGCCGATAACACCCGAGGCACGTGGCTGGAACTGAGCCTGGGCCTGCTGGCCGCCGTGATCGGCTTGATCCTGGTGTGGCTGATGGCGCGCAGCGTGACCCGCCCGATCCTTAGCGTAGCGCGCATGCTGGAAGACATTGCCAGTGGCGAAGGCGACCTGACCCGCCGCCTGGCCTATGACAAACAGGATGAGCTGGGGCAACTGGCCGGCTGGTTCAACCGCTTCCTCGACAAGCTGCAACCGATAATTGCCGAGGTCAAACGTTCGGTGCAGGACGCCCGTGGCACCGCCGACCAATCCGCCGCAATCGCCACACAAACCAGCGCCGGCATGGAACAGCAATACCGCCAGGTCGATCAAGTGGCCACTGCCTCGCATGAAATGAGCGCTACCGCACAGGACGTGGCCCGCAGCGCCGCCCAGGCAGCCCACGCCGCGCGCGACGCCGACCAGTCCACCCGCGAAGGCTTGACCGTGATCGACCGCACCACCACTAACATCGGAAATCTGGCGGCGGACATGAGCACCGCCATGGCTCAGGTCGAAGGCCTGGCGGCCAATAGCGAGAAAATCGGTTCGGTGCTGGAAGTGATTCGGGGCATTGCCGAGCAAACCAACTTGCTGGCACTCAACGCCGCCATCGAAGCCGCGCGCGCGGGTGAAGCCGGCCGTGGGTTTGCCGTGGTCGCCGACGAAGTGCGCAACCTGGCGCGACGCACCCAGGAATCGGTGGAAGAAACCCGCGTGGTGATCGAACAACTGCAAAACGGCACCACCGCTGTGGTCGGTTCCATGGGCAACAGCTATCGCCAGGCCCAGGGCAGTGTCGAGCAGGTCGGCCAGGCGGTCACCGCCCTGCGCCAGATCGGCGATGCGGTAACGGTGATCAGCGACATGAATCTGCAAATCGCCAGCGCAGCCGAAGAGCAAAGCGCGGTGGCCGAAGAGATCAACAGCAACGTGGCGACGATCCGGGACGTGACCGAGTCGCTGTCGGAGCAGGCAAATGAATCGGCGCGGGTGAGCCAGGCATTGAACAGCCTGGCCAATCAGCAGCAGGGGTTGATGGATCAGTTCCGCGTATAAATTTTCAAGATGGCGAATAACTAATGTGGGAGCTGCTTGCCTGCTCCCACACAAGCCCGCCCCCACGTTTTTTTAATTGGTGGTGGGTCAGGCCTGGCGCTTGGGCAATTCGATCAGCACTTTCAACCCCCCCAACTCGCTCTCCTGCAACTGCAACACCCCGCCCCACACCTCGACGATATCCCGCACGATCCCCAGCCCCAGGCCATGGCCGTCAATCTGCTCATCCAGGCGCGTGCCACGGCTGAACACTTGGTCGCGCTGGCTCTGTGGGATGCCAGGGCCGTCGTCTTCCACTGCCAGCAGGTAGCTGTGCGGCGTTTCGCTGAGGCTCAAGCGTATTTCGGCATCTGCCCATTTGCAGGCGTTGTCCAGCAGGTTGCCGAGCAGTTCCAGCAGGTCTTCACGGTCCCAGGGTAATTGTAGGCCGGGCGTGACGTGGTAGCTCAAATCCAGGTGTTCGCCGTGGATCATGTTCAACGTGGCCAGCAGGCCAGGCAGTTCTTTTTCACAGTTGAACAAAGCGCCTGGCAAGGTTTCACCGGCAAGCCGTGCGCGGTTGAGTTCGCGATTAAGGCGTTGCTGCACCTGTTCCAACTGCTCGCGCAAGAGTCTGCCCAGTTCGGGATGAGCTCTGAGCTGTTCACTCGACGCCACGCTCAGCAGCACGGCCAACGGTGTTTTCAGCGCATGCCCCAAGTTGCCTAGCGCGTTGCGCGAACGCTTAAGGCTGTCTTCGGTGTGGGCCAGCAGATGGTTGATCTGCGCCACCAGCGGCTCCAGTTCCTGCGGCACTTGGGTGTCGAGTTGCGAGCGCTGGCCCTGTTGCAATTGGGCGATCTGTTCACGAGCGGTTTCCAGCGGGCGCAAGGCTCGGCGCACGGTCACCCGTTGAAGGATCAGCACCAACAGCAATGCCGCGAGCCCCATCACCAGGCCAATCTGACGCATCAAACGGAAACTTTCCCGCACCGGCGTGTAGTCCTGGGCCACGCTGATGGAAATCGACTGGCCAAAACGCTTGTAGTCCGCACGCAACACCAGCAACTGCTGGCCTTCCGGGCCCAACTGCAGGTTGCCCTTGAGCCCGGCTTCGGGCAGTCGCGGTAGTTCCTGGTCCCACAGCGAGCGGGAACGCCAATGAATCTCGGCAAAATCGATACGGAAATAATGCCCGGAAAACGGCCGCTGATAGGCCGGTGAAAGGCGTTGCTCATCCAACTGCACGCCGTTCGGCCCACGCACCAGCGCCACCAGCAGGTTCTCGGCGTCATTGCGCAAGCCGGCTTCCAAGTAGCGCTGCAAACCGGCCTCGAACAACCACAAACTGGTTTGCGCCAGCACCACGCCGACGATCACCATTACGCTGATCAGCCCCAGGCTCAGGCGCCGCTGAATCGACTTCATGCAGCGCCGGCGCCAAACCGGTAACCCTGGCCACGCCGAGTTTCAATCACACTGCGACCCAACTTGCGGCGTAGGTGGTTGACGTGAACTTCCAGCACGTTGGAGTCACGCTCGGTCTCACCGTCATAGAGATGCTCGGCCAAGTGGCTTTTCGACAGGATCTGGTCCGGGTGCAGCATGAAGTAGCGCAGCAGGCGGAATTCGGCGGCGGTCAACTGGATCTCGTCGCCATCGCGCAGCACGCACTGACGGCCTTCATCCAGGTGCAGCCCGGCGGCTTGCAAGGTCGGCTGGTTGGCGTGGCCGTGGGAGCGGCGCAGCAAGGCCTGGATGCGCAGGTGCAGTTCTTCAGGGTGAAACGGTTTGCTCAGGTAATCGTCGGCGCCGGCCTTGAGCCCTTCGATGCGCTCGGCCCAGGAGTCGCGGGCGGTAAGGACCAGCACCGGCGTGGCCAGGGCGGCCGCGCGCCACTGCGCCAATACCTCCAGGCCTGGCAAACCGGGCAGGCCAAGGTCGAGGATGATCAAGTCATAAGGCTCGCTTCGGCCCTGATACGCGGCATCGCGGCCATCGGCCAGCCAATCGACGGCATACCCTTGGCGCTGCAGACCGGCCAACAGTTCATCGGCCAGGGGCACGTTGTCTTCCACCAGCAGCAGGCGCATCAGTCATCTTCCTCATCTTTGAGCAGCACACCCGTGGTGGCATCCAGCTTGATCTCGCGCACCACGCCTTCGGTGGTCACCAGTTCTACTTCATAGGCATATTGACCGTGCTTTTTTTCAAGCTCGGCTTCCAGCAACCGGGAGCCGGGGTAGCGCGCCATGGCTTGTTGCAACAGTTGCTCCAGCGGCAGGATCACGCCCTGCTGGCGCAGTGCCAAGGCTTCATCCTGGTTAAGGTCACGGGCCGCCAGGCTTGAGCAAAAAACCATGAGCGCCAGCACCATCCAACCGCTGGTGCGTCGATATACCGTCATTACGTATCCTGATGATTCTTGAGAACGTGCCCGGAGAGCGCGTCCAATTCGACTTCCCACTCGATGCCGTCGGCATCTTCCAGTTCGACTTGATACAGGTACTTGCCGTAGGCCTCGTCCAGGTCGGTGTCGAGTAGGGTCGACCCCGGATGCAGCGCCAAGGCCGTGGCTTCCAGTTGATCAAAGGCAACAATTGTAACAGTGCCAGGCAATTGCAGTGGCTTGTCGGGGTCCACTGCTCGGGCCTGTGCCGCGGTGGACGCGATGATACCGGCGGCGACCAGCACTGTGAGGCGCTTCATGGCAAATCTCCGTTTCAGGATGTTTTTCCTACGCGGATCACCGTACTCGCGGCAACTTAACTGAAACTGAATTGCCACCATGGCAATTTCCTCGCGCTCTTCTTCACCTATCACGCTGCGAGTTTTTCTATACTGCCCCGCTCGCTCCAAAAGAGACCGGTATGACAGCCATCCATATCAAATTCCCTGCCTTGACGCTCAAGGCCGGTAAACGCGCCTTTACGCGCATTCGCGAACAGGGCCTGGCGCCTGCGGATGTTGGCATTCTCCCCGGCGCAGCCGGTGGCCCCAAGGCGCTGGGCATCCAGGGCCTGGACCTGGCGTTGTTCGGCGAGTGGTTGCCGCGCGCACCACGCGAACGCGCGCTGATCGGTGCATCTATTGGCTCCTGGCGGTTTGCCAGCGCGTGCCTGCCCGACCCGGTGCAAGGCCTGCTTGACCTTGGCCGCCTGTACAACGAACAACGCTTTGCCAAGGGCGTGACCATGGCCGAGGTCAGCCACAGTTGTCAGCGTATGCTCGATGAACTGCTCGCCGGTCGCGATGCGCGGGTGTTGGACAACCCCGACTATCGGCTGAACATCATGGTGGTCAAAAGCCACGGCCTGCTCGCCGATGACCACCGTGGGCTGCTCGGCCTGGGCCTGTCATCGGTGATTGCCGACAACCTGCGTGGCCGCGCACGGTTGTCGCGGCATTTCGAGCGGCTGATCATCCACGACCCACGCCAGCCGCCACCGGTGCATCCGCTCAAGGATTTCCCTTCGCGCTTTCTCGCGCTGGACCTGGGCAACCTGCGCCAGGCGCTGCTGGCGTCCGGCTCGATCCCCATGGTGATGCAAGGCGTGCGCGACCTGCCCGGCGCCGGCGTCGGCACCTACCGCGACGGCGGCCTGCTGGACTACCACCTCGACCTGCCCTACTACGGCGATGACATCGTGCTGTACCCGCACTTCACCGACCGGGTCATCCCCGGCTGGTTCGACAAGGGTCTGCCGTGGCGACGCCGTCATTCGCACAGCTTGCAGGATGTGTTGCTGCTGGCGCCATCCAAGGACTACCTGGCCCGCCTGCCCCATGGCAAATTGCCGGACCGCAGCGACTTCAAGCGCTTCATGGGCGATGACCCGAGCCGCCATAAGTACTGGCAAACCGCGATGAGCGAGAGCCGACGGTTGGGCGATGAGTTTCTGGACCTGGCCGATAACAGCCAATTGGGCGAGCACTTGCTGGCCCTATGACCAAGTGGCATGCGCGGCGAAGGATCAAACTGTTAAACTCGCCGTCTGCCAGATACCTGACCGAGCTGAAAATACTGTGGAAATCTTCAAAGAGTTTACCTTCGAGTCCGCCCACCGCCTGCCCCACGTACCGCAAGGCCACAAATGCGGGCGCCTGCATGGGCATTCGTTCAAGGTGGCGATCCACCTGAGTGGCGACCTGGATCCCCATACCGGCTGGATTCGCGACTTCTCGGAGATCAAGGCGATTTTCAAGCCGCTCTATGAACGCCTCGACCACAACTACCTCAATGACATCCCAGGTCTGGAAAACCCGACCAGCGAAGTGCTGGCCAAGTGGATCTGGAATGAGCTCAAACCCCTGCTGCCAGAGCTCAGCGCGATTCGTATCCATGAGACTTGCACCAGTGGCTGCATCTATCGCGGCGAGTAAGCCGATGCTGTGAAAAAACCACCCTCGCGGT
>NZ_VXCW01000027.1:0-19889 GCF_052850675.1 Pseudomonas sp. 1152_12
GCGAATACCAGTCAAAAGCGGTTTTGGAGGCTTCCCCTCAACTATAGAATCTCCCACAGTTGAAAGCCGGTTTACACCTGCTATCACTGCCCCAGAGGCCTGATCTTCGCTGGTGCGTTGAGCTGGTGCTGCAGGTTCTGCACCTGGCTTTGCAAGGTGGTGATGTTGCGTGTGGTCTGGATGCGGAACACGTCGAACTCTTTGTTGGTCGGCGCATCAGTGTTAGTCGACGGGTTGTCCTGCGCGCTCTTGAGCACGACGAGGTCCTGTTCCAGGCGGGCAATGGCCGCGCTCGGGTTGCCCTGTTTCTTCAGGGCGGCCACGTCGGCGGACAAGTCCTTGACTTCGCCTTGGGCCGCCTTGAGGCTGGCGACCGCGTCGGTCAGCGCCTGCACCTGGCCCTGCAACTTGGCATTCGCGTTCGACAGGTCGCTGGTGCTGGCGGTCATCTGCGCCAGACGCTGGTCCAGCTCGGAGGCCTGGCCAGCAACACCGACTTGCTGCTTGCCTTGCTCCAGCAACTGCGCTTCCAACTGTTTGATCTGCAACTTGAGCGCTTCGCTGCCATTGTTCACACTGGCTTGGCTGGCCACCACCTTGCCGGAAATATCCTGCAGGCGCCCCGCTGCTTCTTCGCTGATGCGCGCAAAGCTTTCTTGGGTGGCGACCAATTGTTGGCCCATCAGCGAGATCTGCTGGAAGCTCCACCAGGCAAGGCCTGCAAAGGCGATCAGCAGCGCGCCGACCAAGGCCCACAGCGGGCCGGTGCTGGCGCTCTTGACCTTGACCACCTTTGGACTGCGCGAGCGCACCGACGTGGCGGGACTCGGCTCGAAATCATCATCGTCCCCGATGTCGGCCCGCAGGCTGGGAACGTTGTCGAAGTCGTCTTTAGCATCGTTACGCATGAATCAACCCTGAATCGGTGAGATGGCTATCTAAAAAGCCGAGCAGCACGAGTATAAACCGCGCTTGCGCCGCACTGATCGACCCGGAACCGCCCATGCGGTTCCCGAAGTGTTGCCAGGTGTGAACTTACTGGCGCCCCGGATCTTGGGCTTTCCACCAACCGCAGAACTCATCGAGGGCGGTCCAAAGGCTGACCTTGGGCTCGTAGTCGAGATAATGCCTCGCCCGACTGATGTCGAGGGTGAAATCTTTGTTCATCACCTGCATGCCCAACCGTGACAACGCCGGCTCTGGGCGCCCCGGCCACATCGCGCAGAATGCCTCGTTCAACGCCGCTACGCTGTAGGACAAACCGTAAGACCGATAACGCGTGACTTGAGGCAGGTCCATCTGGCGCATCACGTAGTTGACCACATCCCACACCGGCACCGGCGTGCCATTGCTGATGTTGTAGGCTTTGCCCAGTGCCGAGCCGGTCGCCAGCAAACTGCTCAGCAGCGCTTCATTGAGGTTGTGCACACTGGTGAAATCGACTTTGTTCAGGCCGTCGCCGACGATAGCCAGGCGGTTCTTACGCTGCATATTCAACAAGCGCGGGAAGATGCTCATGTCACCGGCACCGGTGACAAAGCGCGGGCGCAACGCCAGCACTTCCAGGCCGAACTCCTGGGCACCAAACACCTTTTGCTCCGCCAGGTATTTGGTGGTGGCGTAGGGATGCTTGAAGCGCTTGGGCACTTGCTCTTCAGTCAGCCCCAAGTGATCGCGCCCGTCGAAGTAAATCGACGGCGACGACAGGTGCACCAGGCGCCCGACGCGCTGCTTAAGACAGGCTTCGACGACGTTTTCAGTGACCAACACATTGCCTTGATGGAAGTCCTGATACTTGCCCCACAACCCAACGGCGCCGGCACAATGCACCACGGCTTCAACATCGCGGCACAGGTGGCGCACCAGATCGGCGTCGTTCAAATCACCCTGGATAAACTCGGCGCCGCGCCGTACCAGGTGCTCCACACCTTCGGCGCGCCGCCCGTTGACCCGCACGTCCAGGCCTTGCTCCAGGGCGAAACGCGCAAAGCGCCCGCCGATGAAGCCGCTTGCGCCGGTGACCAGAATTTTCATGCATTACCCCATGTTCTTTCGTTTTTCATCGCTGTTGCCTTGACGCCCGCCATCACTCCAACGGCACCAACCATTGGCCACAGGCCTGGGCCAGATGGTCGGTCAACAGGCCCAACAGCTGCCCGCCACTGCGCCAATGATGCCAGTACAACGGCACATCGATGGGCTTATCTGGCAACAACTCGACCAATACGCCGGTTTGCAGTTGGTCACGCACCTGTAATTCAGGCACCAGGCCCCAGCCGAGTCCGGCTTCGGTCAAACGGATAAAGCCTTCGGACGAAGGGCATAAATGGTGTTCGAAACCGCCATCCACACCCAAGGAAGCTAGGTAACGGTGTTGCAGAAAATCATCCGGACCGAACACCAGCGCCGGTGTGCGCGCCAGTTGATCGGCGCGCACGCCCTCGGGGAAATGCCGGGCAATAAAAGCCGGGCTAGCCAGCGCTCGGTAGCGCATGGCGCCGAGTAACAGGCTACGCGCGCCCGCCACAGGACGCTCGCTGGCACAGATACAGGCTGCTACCTCACCGGCGCGCATGCGTTTGAGGCCGACGGTCTGATCTTCCACCACCAAATCCAGCAGCAAATGCTGCTCGGCGCAAAAGTCGCTGACGGCCTCGGCCCACCAGGTGGCGAGGCTGTCGGCATTCAGTGCAATGCGCAGGCGCTCGGGCATGCCCTCCTCATCCAGCGCCGGCACCTGGCTTTGCAGGTCGCGCTCGAGCAAGCGCACCTGCTGCACATGGTTGAGCAGGCGTCGGCCGATTTCGGTGGGTGACGGCGGCGTGGCCCGCACCAGCACCGGCTGGCCGACACGCGCCTCGAGCAACTTGATGCGTTGCGAGATCGCCGACTGCGACAGGCCCAACACCTGAGCACCGCGCTCGAAGCCAGCCTGTTCCACCACCGCCGCCAAGGCGGAAAGCAATTTATAGTCGAACATCAGTTTCTCTTATGAGCGATCAGCAATATTTGTTTTTCTTATACAGCGTAGCCCATGAGAATGACCAGCATTGCGTCTCTGTCTATTTAAGGAAACTTCACATGGCTGGCGAAACCGCCCTGGTCACCCTGCTTCACAGCATGAGCCCACAGCTCAACGATGGCGATTACGTGTTCTGCACCCTGCCCGACAACCGTTTCCCCGAAGGCTGCGACGTTATCGGCAGCTTCCGCGAACGGGAAGGGCTGACGCTGATCCTCGAGCGCCAACAAGCGGAGCAAGCCGGGCTGGCGTTTGACTACATCGCCGCGTGGATCACCCTGAATGTGCACTCCGCCCTGGAAGCCGTGGGTTTGACCGCTGCCTTTGCCGCTGCACTGGCCAAGGCCGGCATCAGTTGCAACGTGATCGCGGGTTACTACCACGACCACCTGTTTGTCGGCCGCAGCGATGCTGAACGGGCCCTGGATGTATTGCGCCAATTGGCAGCCAACGCGGAGTAACGGCTATGTGGCAAAGCTACGTGAATGGGCTGCTGGTGGCCCTCGGCCTGATCATGGCGATCGGCACCCAGAATGCGTTTGTGCTAGCGCAAAGCCTGCGCCGCGAACACCACCTGCCGGTGGCGGCGCTGTGCATCGTGTGTGATGCGATTCTGGTGGCTGCCGGGGTATTCGGCCTGGCCACGGTGCTGGCACAAAACCCGCTGCTGCTGGCGATTGCCCGTTGGGGCGGCGCGGCGTTCCTATTATGGTATGGCACCTTGGCGCTGCGTCGGGCGTTCTCCAAGCAAAGCCTGGATCAAGGCGAACACCTCAAGGTGCGCTCCCTACGCGCGGTGTTACTCAGTGCCCTGGCAGTGACGTTGCTTAATCCGCATGTGTATTTGGACACCGTCTTGCTGATTGGCTCTTTAGGCGCTCAACAAACTGAACCCGGCGCCTACGTGGCCGGTGCCGCCAGCGCCTCGTTCCTGTGGTTCGCCACCCTGGCATTGGGCGCCGCGTGGTTGGCGCCCTGGCTGGCGCGCCCCGCCACCTGGCGGCTGTTGGACTTTTTGGTAGCGGTGATGATGTTCAGTGTGGCGTATCAATTGATCAGCGCTTGATGAATATTCCAAAACGCTCTGGAACCTCTATCCCACACAGTTGTTGCGTGGTTTTGCCACACCCCCGGTGCTATGATCCGGACCCTGCGCCGCAAGGAGTACAAACTCCCCGGCGCTTGTTTGGCCGCCCGTGATCGGCCTTGCGCTCACCGCAACTGACCTGATTAGGAGAATCATCATGGCTTTCGAATTGCCGCCGCTGCCCTACGCACACGATGCCCTGCAGCCGCACATCTCCAAGGAAACCTTGGAGTACCACCACGACAAGCACCACAACACCTATGTCGTGAACCTGAACAACCTGGTGCCAGGCACCGAGTTCGAAGGCAAGACCCTGGAAGAAATCGTCAAGTCTTCTTCGGGCGGCATCTTCAACAACGCCGCACAGGTCTGGAACCACACTTTCTACTGGAACTGCCTGGCGCCAAACGCTGGCGGCCAACCAACCGGCGCACTGGCTGAGGCCATCAACGCAGCGTTCGGTTCGTTCGACAAGTTCAAAGAAGAGTTCACCAAGACTTCCGTCGGCACCTTCGGTTCCGGTTGGGGCTGGCTGGTGAAAAAAGCTGACGGTTCCCTGGCCCTGGCCAGCACCATCGGCGCCGGCAACCCGCTGACCAGCGGCGACACCCCGCTGCTGACCTGCGACGTCTGGGAACACGCTTACTACATCGACTACCGCAACGTGCGTCCAAAGTATGTGGAAGCGTTCTGGAACCTGGTCAACTGGAAGTTCGTGGCTGAGCAGTTCGAAGGCAAAACCTTCACTGCGTAAGTACTGCTTGCCGTACAGCTGTTCAGTTACGTGGTTATCGAATAATCCGTGACCCGTTCAAAAAATCCGGAACCGCCTCAAAGGTTCCGGATTTTTTATGCCTGATATACAGCCTAGCTGTTAACACTTAAAACAATGAAACTTATAGCGAATACGCATAAAAAACTGTCAGAACTCACAGCTGCCCGCCGGAAAACCAGTGCGTAAACTTGGATCACCATGACTGTTCTGAAGTCTCAGAACATGCACATTTATAAGGAGATTCCACATGGCGCACAATCCAATGGGCAAGGACCCGGCCGATTACGAAAGCGAGCCGATTTTTAATGCGACCACCCAAAAACTCAACATGGTGAATACCCGCACCGGACTCTTCGAGGCGTATCTGAAGATGCTCTCAGTGGTCGGTAACTCGGGTAGCGGACCGGAGTTAGAACTGGACATGTTTTATAGCCCCCTGACAAACAATCAGGCTGCGTTGGGCGATGGCTGGGAGTTCAGCCCTACTATTTACAGTGAAGAACATAAAAAATTGACGCTCAACACCGGGGAAACACTGGCCCTGGAAAAGGGTGAAAACCTGAAACAACCGGCGGTCATTGCTGAATGGGGCGCCGATGAAAAGCTGACGGTCTATCGCAAAGGCGGCAGAACAGAGATTCTGTCCAAGCTGGGCGAATCGCTGTTTTATCTGCCCGAATCGCTGACCACCGATGGCTACAATTTCCTGTACATGACCTGGATTGCCACCCCCCATGTCACAGACGGTAAAACCTATTATCAAACCAAGCTGCAAAGCGTTCGAGACAGTCTTCGTACGTTGCTCAACATTGAATATACGCTCGCCGACGATAACGCCCAACCGGCAATCACCCCGGTCACGTTGACTTATTGGCCCGATGACCCCTCTGAAACACTGCGCTATGAACTGACCATTGAAGACTACGCCCTTAAATCCGTGGCGCTGGCCGAGGATATTAAAGCCACGTTTGAGTATTTAGATCACGAGACCGCCGGATGGCTACTGAACAAGGTCACCGGCTGGGAAGGGCTCACTGAAGCGCTTGAGTACAGCGACGATCAGCGGACATTCCCGGACAACCCCAAACTCTCAGCACTCCCCTGCGTCAGCAAGCATTACATGCAGCCTACCGGCGGCGGAACAATGATCTATACGCTTTACACGTATGCCACCGCCTCCGACCTTAAGTTCTACACAACCACCAGCGTCAAAAATGATGGCTCTTATCGTAGTACTGTCGAATACAAGTACGACCGGAACACCAACGAAATATTATTAGAAACCACCACCCTCTCAAGTAACTCGGGCGTCACCACCACCGCCACAAACTACACCATCTCCGCGACTCAAAATACAATAAAAAATGAGCACTCCATTACTTACACACAACAGCGTAAAAGTCGAAAAGTCGACATTCATAACCGCTTCAACCAAGACGCCGCCCTGATTGAAAACAAGCAACACAACAGACTCACGGATTTCATATACCAGCGTGACAGCGACGAAAAATTCCAGTCCAACTACGTATCTCTAGAGTTTGTAAAATCCGCCAATCTATTAGCCCCAACCATCAGCAAAAAAGAGTATTTCTATGGCAGGATAGATGGTCTGCGCGCGCAAAAACTCAGGCATATAACAGAAAACCTTACCCCCTTAAATATTTTAAACCCCACTATAACCACCCAAACTTTCAGCTACTACCAGACCAATGACTTTCGCAAAGGAAAAACAGAGGCCGTCCAGCAGCAAGTCAACGTATTTACTTCACACACACGTGAATTTGAGTACACACTCGGCGGCACAAACAATACAGAACTGACCACCCAGTGCACCGAATACACAAACGCCTCCTCCCCGCGCACGTCTTCAAACACTCAAAGCATCCTCAGTGGGCGCCTTATTCGTCAGGTAGACACCGATGGTAACCAGGCCGAGTACACCTACGACGCTTTCGGCAGGTTGTCGACGCACACACTGTGTGCACAAAGCCCAACCTATAAACAAACCACTACTTATACGTACCCGGCTCCTGGCCAAATCAAGCTTACCGAGCCCAATGGGCGGGTGCGCTTGAGCGAATACGATGGGCAAGACCGACTGGTAAGAGAGTACGACTATGTCACAGCGGACACTCCACGCCTGCTCAAGGAAATCAGCTACGACGCGCTCGGGCGTGAGAATCGCAGCACTCAGTACGATTACCGGGCTGACGGCACCCAGATCAGCGACTGGAGCGAAGTTAAATACGGTGGTTGGGGTGAAATCAGCGGGCGGCGCTACAGCGATGGCCGGGAAGATTTCAATCTGTATGACCCCATCGAGATGAAACGGTCCGAGTGGACCGGAAAACCCACTGACAAACACCGAAAGGTGACGACTTACAACCTCGACGAGACGATCAAGAAAATTGAGTTGTTGGGTCAAAATGGCGCGGTCTACCAAACCCAAACCGCAACCTACACGCCTGCACTGCTGCTTGAACGGCTGGTAACCGATGGCGAGTTCGGCATCACGACCATCAACTATACCTATGACCCCTTCGGGCGTGTGCTGACAGAGGCCCATAGCGAAAAGGACAAAGGGCTGCTCTCCCCGAACCTTGTTTACAGCTACCACTACACCTATTCCCTGGGTTCAACGAGCGAAGAACCCGAAACCATAGAGATCCATCACGGCCTGCAGAAACGCTTATTAGGTAGCCGAACGTTCGACGACTGGGACCGTGTCACCAGCTTGACCCGAGGCAACGCCACCGAGACCTACACTTACGATGGCGCCAGTCCGGTACCCGCTTCGACGGAAACCGCTGACGGCACCGTCCTCAAACACGAGTACATCAAAGAACTGGGCAATAAACCGAGCAAAGTCAGTAGCGCGGACGGCAGCCAGCAGAAGACCTTCACCTATGCCTACGCTAAGCAAAGCCTCTCCACGGCCAGTGAGGGAGAGCATTTTCTCCAGTACAACCATGACCTCAACTTACGTGTGAACCAACAACGCGTGCAAACTCAACCTGGCGAAGCCAAAGAAGTGTCCACTCGTTACTCTCCTGCAGGGCGTCTGCTCAGTAAGACCGACGTAATAGGGGCCTCGACGGAGTTTCGATACAACGACGGGGGGCAGCGCTATAGAAGCATGAACGAATTCTTCACAACGCACGCCTACACCGACCAGGGGCAGTTGGCTGAAGAGGTTGTAGAGACTCGAACCGGCGCAACGAAAACGGTCGAAGTAAGTTACACGTATGACGCTGAGCAGCGTGAAACCAGCCGCCGCTTCGTGTCCCTTGGGAACACCCCCGTTAACCTGGCAATAGCAACCACTTACTATGCCGACGGCAAGTTCAAACAGGTCCAACTGAAAAAAGGCAGCGCGGTCCTGGGCTCTCGCAGCTTCACTTACAGTGCGGGCGGGCGGCTTAAGTCCTGCACGACAACTGGGGTCTGGAGGCCTAAAACCCCGAAAGGTACGCTCATAGATAAGCAAGAGTTCACCTATGACGGGGTGGGCAATGTCACCCAATGCATCAGCACGTTCGCAGGCGTGCGCAACACAGCAACCTATACCTACGACAGCTCAATGGGCGTTCGCCTGGAAAAGATCACGAACACTCACGCAGACTACACAAAATCGGCGACCTTGAGGTATGACGCTGCCGGTCGTGTCACTCAAGATCAAAACGGTAAGAAATATACCTATGACTGGTTGGGGCGACTGACACAGGTAGGGAGCAGTCGGTATACCTACGACCCCAGTGATCGCCTGATGACTCATGACGAGGGGCCGCAAGAACGTCAAATCATCTATAACGACCTTCAGGTCAATGGCGAGTACGCGCTCGGCGATAACAACAACGCCCGTCAACTGCAGCCCGGCAGTGCCGCCTGCACCGCTCAACGATCCAGAGTTTCAGGGGTGGACAGAACCCTTTACGAATGGCGCGACCTCAACGGTACAGTGTGGGTGACTTACGACGCGGTGGCCGACACCACGAAGTTTCACGCCTATAGCCCCTATGGCGAACACTTCTTTGAGGATATCCACTCATTACTCGGTGCCAACGGCGAACTCGACGACAGCACAATCGGCCAATACCCCTTGGGCTGCGGTTACCGCTTTCTCAACCCGCAGACTCGACAGTTCAACGCCCCGGATTCACTCAGTCCCTTCGGCAAAGGCGGCCCACACGCTTATGGTTACTGTACCGACCACGACCCAATCAACTTTCAGGATCCCAGTGGTCACTTCTCGGCGAACAACCGACTCTGGGAGTATTGGGGAGGCCGCCTTCCTCAGCCAGAAAGCCTGGGCGAAGACGCGGATAAGATCTCTACGTTCATCTTTAGCGGTATTGGGGTGCTCACGGCCCTCATGACCGGAGGAGCAACGCTGCTATTGTTGGCCGGATTAGCCGCTATTTCGGCAACCCTGGCCATCGCATCGGTGTACGTTGCCGACATCGATAAGGACTGGTCTGCTGGATTGGCCTGGGCTTCCCTTGTCTTCGGCTTGGCTGGCGGAGCCTGGACACTAGGACGCAAGATTGTACAGAGGGCAGCTATGTTTGCTCGCTATCTGGGTAACTCGGCGCGTACTGTGGGCAAGGCTGTTTTTCAACGCACAGCGGCCATTTCACCTACGCAAAACGTACTGTTAGGCAGCCTCGGCGAGTTGCCAGAAAATATGAGCCCTACACTTAATCTGCGCCTGGTAGAGCCGTTCCCCTTCAACACCCGGTCACTGTTACCCGGAGTCAGAAAATTCGACATCGCTGGTGACCTCAACACCGTCGTTTTCGGTATCACGGGAGTCTTGGGAAATACCGGTACTTTGTCGGGGGCGCTTAACGAACTGAGTGGGCTACTCGGTAACGGAACCTGGTTGCCGAATGGCAACTGGGGGCGGTTATGGACCAGAATTCGGCGATAACACCCGCAGACCTGAAAGTAATCTGTGTCAGCACCTGACGCCTAACGCTGGCGACCGACCGGCGAACTGCATCAGGCAATGAAAAACTCACTGGCCCGGTGGCAATTGCCGGGCTAATGAGATGGTCACCCCAACACCCTGTGAGGGCTACGCTTTCACGGGGTGTTTTGTTTTCGGAGGCCACCCGTTAATCAGTAATGCAAAAATGGGGGTGACCATAGATTTCTGTGGGCAATGAATTGTGGTCAAGTCGTTGGAACTCAGTGCGCCGATCATGCCACGTAGTCAGTGTGAGGAATTCGCCTCTCTTACCTGTCGGAGATATTACATGAGCATTGGAGCAATAGCCGGTCTCGCGGGCCCAGCTGTAGGTCTCGTTGGCGAAGTGTTAAAAATGGGCACCGAGATCGCCAAAATGGCCACTCAAATGGTCAAATCGCAATCGGGCAATAAAGAGGGTGGCGGTGATCAACACAAGATCGCGCATGAAGCTATGCAGAGCAAGGAACGTGTGAATTTTTCGAACAGCGAATCGACAAGCAACAAAGTGAACATCAACTTCTCTTAAAAACAGCGTCGGCTCCCTGCGCACCCACTGCGCCGATGGACCTGTCTGAGGCAGGCGGATACATGTCCGCCTCGCCACAGCGCCCGCTCAAGTTCCCCATCAAACCCACCGACGCCCTAATGTTCTTTTGACTGCCATCACCAGATTGCCAATACTCATGGCATATTGAGGCCACCCGAACGGAACAAGGAATGCCCCTTTGAAGCTGGAACTCAAAAACAGCTTGTCGGTGAAGTTGCTACGGGTTGTGCTGCTGTCGGCATTGATCGTGGGCGTGGCGCTGAGCGCGGCGCAGATCGTGTTCGATGCCTACAAGACACGCCAGGCCGTGGCCGGTGATGCCCAGCGCATCCTCGACATGTTTCGCGACCCCTCCACCCAGGCCGTGTACAGCCTGGACCGCGAGATGGGTATGCAGGTGATCGAAGGCTTGTTTCAAGACGAAGCCGTGCGCATGGCTTCCATCGGCCACCCCAACGAAACCATGCTCGCGGAAAAAAGCCGCGCGATGCAGCAATCGCCCACCCGCTGGCTGACCGACCTGATTCTTGGCCAGGAACGCACCTTCACCACTTCATTGGTCGGCAAAGGCCCCTACAGCGAGTATTACGGCGACCTGAGCATCACCCTCGACACGGCCACCTACGGCAAAGGCTTTCTGGTCAGTTCGGTGATCATCTTTATTTCCGGCGTATTGCGCGCCTTGGCCATGGGCCTGGTGTTGTACCTCGTCTACCACTGGCTGCTGACCAAGCCGTTGTCGCGGATTATCGAGCACCTGACCTCGATCAACCCGGACCGCCCCAGCGAACACAAGATTCCCCAGCTCAAAGGCCACGAACGCAATGAACTGGGGCTGTGGATCAACACCGCCAACCAACTGCTTGAGTCCATTGAGCGCAACACCCACTTGCGCCACGAGGCCGAGTCCAGCCTGCTGCGCATGGCCCAGTACGACTTTCTCACCGGCCTGCCCAACCGCCAGAAGTTGCAGGAGCAACTGGACAAGATCCTCACCGACGCCGGCCGCCGCCAACGTCGCGTTGCGGTGTTGTGCGTGGGGCTGGATGACTTTAAAAGCGTCAACGAACAGTTCACCTACCAAGCCGGCGACAAACTGCTGCTGGCTTTGGCCGACCGCTTGCGCGCCCACAGCGGCCGCCTCGGCGCACTGGCCCGGTTGGGCGGCGACCAGTTTGCGCTGGTGCAGGCCGACATCGACCAGCCTTACGAAGCCGCCGAGCTGGCACAAAGCATCCTGGACGACCTGGAAGCCGAATTCGCCCTGGAGCATGAGCAGATTCGCCTGCGCGCCACCATCGGCATCACCCTGTTCCCCGAAGACGGCGACAGCACCGAGAAGCTGCTGCAAAAAGCCGAACAAACCATGACCTTGGCCAAGAGCCGTTCGCGCAACCGCTATCAGTTCTATATCGCCAGCGTCGACAGTGAAATGCGCCGGCGCCGCGAACTGGAAAAAGACCTGCGCGATGCCCTCAGCCGTGACCAGTTCCACTTGGTGTACCAGCCGCAGATCAGCTACCGCGACCACCGGGTGGTCGGCGTCGAAGCGCTGATCCGCTGGCAACACCCGGAGCACGGCCTGGTGCCGCCCGATTTGTTCATCCCGCTGGCGGAACAGAACGGCACGATTATTCCGATTGGCGAATGGGTGCTGGACCAAGCCTGCCGGCAATTACGCGAATGGCATGACCTGGGCTTCACCGCGCTGCGCATGGCGGTCAACCTGTCCACCGTGCAGTTGCACCACACCGAGCTGCCACGGGTGGTCAACAACCTCATGCAGATCTACCGCCTGCCGCCGCGCAGCCTTGAACTGGAAGTCACCGAAACCGGCCTGATGGAAGACATCAGCACCGCCGCCCAGCACTTACTGAGCCTGCGCCGTTCCGGAGCGCTGATCGCCATTGATGACTTCGGCACCGGCTATTCATCCTTGAGCTACCTCAAAAGCCTGCCGCTGGACAAGATCAAGATCGACAAGAGCTTCGTCCAGGATCTGCTCGATGACGACGACGATGCAACCATCGTGCGCGCCATCATTCAGTTGGGTAAAAGCCTGGGCATGCAGGTGATCGCCGAAGGCGTGGAAACCGCTGAGCAAGAGGCCTACATCATTGCCGAGGGCTGCCACGAAGGTCAGGGTTATCACTACAGCAAGCCATTGCCGGCCCGAGAGCTGGCCGCTTACTTGAAACAGTCCGAGCGCAATAACGCAGCGATTCTCTGAAATAACAAAACGATACTGAATATTTCCCGCGTATACCCCTTTACACATAATGCAAATACTTCGCATTATGTCGCAGCTTTTGCGCTCCCCGAGCGCCCTATCAACAACCGAAGCAGGATGTTCGCCATGATTCGTATGCCCCTGGCCACCGCCAGTCTGCTGGCCATTGCCATTTCTCTCGCCGGTTGCGGCGAAGGTAAAGACAAGGCCGCCGCGCCTCAAGCGCCGACCCCTACTGCCAGCACTACCGCTCCAGCGGCTGCCACCTCAGCAGGCCAGGTCGACGAAGCAGCCGCCAAGGCCGTGGTCGCGCATTACGCTGACATGGTGTTCGCGGTGTACAGCGATGCCGAATCCACGGCGAAGACCCTGCAAACCGCGATCGACACTTTCCTCGCCAACCCGGACGACCAAACCCTGAAAGCGGCCCGTACCGCTTGGGTGGCCGCGCGCGTGCCGTACCTGCAGAGCGAAGTGTTCCGTTTCGGCAACACCATCATCGACGACTGGGAAGGCCAAGTGAACGCCTGGCCCCTGGACGAAGGCCTGATCGACTACACCGACAAATCCTACGAACACGCCCTGGGTAACCCAGGCGCCACCGCCAACATCATCGCCAACACCCAGATCCAGGTCGGCGAAGACAAGGTCGACGTCAAGGAAATCACCCCGGACAAACTCGCCAGCCTCAATGAGCTGGGCGGTTCCGAAGCCAACGTCGCCACCGGCTATCACGCTATCGAGTTCCTGCTGTGGGGCCAAGACCTCAATGGCACCGGACCTGGCGCGGGCAACCGTCCTGCCTCCGACTACATGACCGGTGATGGCGCCACTGGCGGCCACAACGAGCGCCGTCGCACTTACCTGCGTGCAGTGACCCAGTTGCTGGTCAGCGACCTGGAAGAAATGGTGGGCAACTGGAAACCCAACGTCGAAGACAACTACCGCGCCACCCTGGAAGCAGAACCGGCTACCGACGGCCTGCGCAAAATGTTGTTCGGAATGGGTAGCCTGTCCCTGGGCGAGCTGGCGGGTGAGCGCATGAAGGTTTCCCTGGAAGCCAACTCGCCGGAAGACGAGCAGGATTGCTTCAGCGACAACACCCACAACTCGCACTTCTACGACGCCAAAGGTATTCGTAACGTTTACCTGGGTGAGTACACCCGCACTGACGGCACCAAGATGACGGGCCCGAGCTTGTCGTCGCTGGTGGCCAAGGCTGATCCCGCTGCCGATAACGCGCTGAAGGCTGACTTGGCGTCGACTGAAGCGAAGATCCAAGTCATGGTTGATCACGCCAACAAGGGTGAGCACTACGACCAGTTGATCGCCGCGGGTAACGATGCCGGCAACCAGATCGTGCGTGACGCCATCGCTGCGTTGGTCAAGCAGACAGGATCGATCGAGGCGGCTGCAAGCAAGCTGGGTATCAGCGACTTGAACCCGGATAACGCTGATCACGAGCTCTGATCACGCATTCTGATCAGTGGTGAGTTAAATGAGGCGACCTTCGGGTCGCCTTTTTTGTGCGTGCTCGACCACCCCATGACCTCTGTGGGCGCTGGCTTGCCTGCGATAGCGGTGTGTCGGCAATTGAGTTATCGAATGGCGCACCGCCATCGCCGTCAAGCCAGCGCCCACTGTTGATCTTCATTGATCTCAGGCTCCAGGTTTACATGCCCTGCACCCCAGGTAGAATGGCGCCTGTCCTCCAACACCCGAGCAAACTTCATGGCGTTGCCGACCCTACGCATCATCGGTTTCATCATCGGCATCTTCCTGATCACCCTCGCGATCGCCATGGTCATCCCGATGGCCACTCTGGTGTTCTTCGAACGCACCAGCGACCTGCCCTCGTTTCTGTGGGCCAGCCTGATCACCTTTCTCGCAGGCCTGGCCCTGGTCATCCCCGGCCGCCCCGAACACGTGCACCTGCGCCCCCGGGACATGTACCTGCTGACAGTCAGCAGTTGGCTGGTGGTGTGCATCTTCGCCGCGCTACCCTTTTTGCTGACCCAACACATCAGCTATACCGACTCCTTCTTCGAAAGCATGTCCGGCATCACCGCCACCGGCTCTACCGTATTGAGCGGGCTGGACAGCATGTCCCCGGGCATCCTGATGTGGCGCTCGCTGCTGCACTGGCTCGGCGGCATCGGTTTTATCGGCATGGCGGTGGCGATCCTGCCGCTGCTGCGCATTGGTGGCATGCGCCTGTTCCAGACCGAATCCTCGGACCGCTCGGAAAAGGTCATGCCGCGCTCGCACATGGTGGCGCGCCTGATCGTGGCCGCGTACGTGGGCATCACCATTCTCGGCAGCCTGGCGTTCTGGTGGGCCGGAATGGGCTTGTTCGACGCGATCAACCACGCGATGTCGGCGATTTCCACCGGGGGGTTTTCCACTTCCGACGAATCCCTGGCCCACTGGAAACAACCGGCGGTGCACTGGGTCGCCGTGGTGGTAATGATCCTCGGCAGCTTGCCGTTCACCCTGTACGTGGCCACCTTGCGCGGCAACCGTCGGGCGCTGCTCAAGGATCAGCAAGTGCAAGGCCTGCTCGGTTTGCTGCTGGTAACCTGGCTGGTGCTCGGCACCTGGTACTGGTGGACGACCAATTTGCATTGGTTGGACGCGCTGCGTCACGTGGCGCTGAACGTCACGTCCGTGGTGACCACCACCGGTTTTGCACTGGGGGATTACAGCATCTGGGGTAACTTCTCACTGATGTTGTTCTTCTACCTGGGCTTTGTCGGCGGCTGCTCGGGCTCCACGGCGGGCGGGATCAAGATCTTCCGCTTTCAGGTTGCCTACATCCTGCTCAAGGCCAACTTGAACCAGCTGATTCACCCGCGCGCCGTGATCAAGCAAAAATACAACGGCCACCGCCTCGACGAAGAGATCGTGCGCTCGATTCTGACCTTTTCGTTTTTCTTCGCCATCACTATCTGCGCCATTGCGCTGGCCCTTTCGCTGCTGGGGCTGGACTGGATGACCGCGTTAACTGGCGCCGCCAGCACTGTGTCGGGCGTTGGCCCGGGCCTGGGCGAAACCATCGGCCCGGCCGGCAACTTCGCCAGCCTGCCGGATGCGGCCAAGTGGATCTTGTCATTTGGCATGCTGCTGGGGCGACTGGAGATCATTACAGTCTTTGTTCTGTGCATTCCGGCGTTTTGGCGGCACTGATAGTCGACGCTTCCAGCAACCGCGCCCGGTATTCGCCGGGCGTGACGTCGAACCAACGACGAAACGCGCGGAAGAAATTGCTCGGGTCGGCAAAGCCCAACAGGTAGGCGATTTCCAGCAGGGTCATGCCCGGCTGCGCCAGGTATTGCTCGGCGAGTTCGCGACGAGTGTCGTCGAGCAATGCTTGGAAACTGGTGCCCTCTTCCTGCAAACGCCGCTGTAAGGTGCGCTGGGACAGGTGCAACGTCTGAGCGACCACTTCGCGCTTGGGTTCGCCCTGAGGCAGCAGACGGCACAGCACCTGGCGCGCCTTGTGGGTCACGCGACTCTCGGAAAACCGCGCGAGGTATTCACCGGCAAACCGATCATGCAACAGCGCCATGGCCTCGTTGGCGGTGGGCAGCGGCGCATCCATGTCCGCTTGCTCGAAAATCAGTGCGTCATAGGGCGCATTGAACTCCAGGGGCGCATGAAAGACTTGTTTGTAAGGCGCCAGGTCCGCCGGTTGCTCACCTTGCAACACCACCTTGCGCGGTTGCAGGGTGCGGCCAGTCAACCAGCCGCACAGAGCCAAGGCACTGGCCAGCGAGGCTTCGGCGCTTTGCCGGGTAGGCGGCAGGTGATCACCATGCACTGTCAGAATCAATGCATAGCCTTCGGGTAAGAGTCGGAAACTCAGGTCTGCACTTTCGGCGATGATGCGCTGATAGCGCACCAGGCGCATAAAGCCTTCGGCTAAGGTGTTGCTGGACATCAGCGCATAACCGGCCACATGAAACGACGCTGGGCGCACCACCTTGCCCATATTCAAGCCAATCGCCGGGTTACCCGATAGCTCCACGGCCCGCTGCCACAGCCGGGTCATGGAGTCCTGTGGAAAACGTGCGTCAGGATCCCTGAGGGCGGCGTAGTCCAGGCCCAACTGTTTGAACAAGACACGGCAGTCCAAGCCGTCCATTTCCAACGCCTTGACTATCCCCATCGCCCAGCTTGCAGAAGTTGTTCGTTCGCTCATGGCGTCTTCTTAAAAAAGCAGGCTTAAACGTCAGCCAGGAAGCCAAGGATACTAAAGTGGCATCTATTGTCACTGGCTGTTACTACTGATCACTCTAGACTCAAATAAGCTCCCCGCCGAACATCTGTTGGGCGGTACAACCACCCAAGGGCCGGCCAACGTGGAAAACATCAAACAATTCAATAGCTTCGCCGAGTTCTACCCTTACTACCTGAGCGAACATGGCAACAGCACGTGCCGGCGCCTGCACTTTATCGGCACTACGCTTGTGATCGGCATTCTGGCGTATGCCATCGGCAGAGGTTCATTGGGCCTGCTGCTGGCCTTGCCGGTCGCCGGCTACAGCTTTGCCTGGATCGGTCACTTCTTCTTCGAAAAGAACCGCCCGGCGACCTTTCAACACCCGTTCTACAGCTTGCTGGGCGACTTTGTGATGTACCGCGACATGGTTCTGGGCAAAGTGCCTTTCTAAAGAGAAAGCCGTCAGGCCTGTGACCTCTTGTCACTTGCTAAAAAAATGAAAAATCCTACATCCGTCGACATAAAATTCTTTTTGTCATTTTCAGTGCTGTATCCTGCCAAGGCTTTTTGAGAGCGCGCAATCACCTGAGATTGATAAAACAGACCTTGCGAGGAGCGACGACAATGCACGAGATACCTAATCTCCCCTTCCCAAGCCTGCACCCAACTGAGCAGCCAACACCCCAGCAGGCCAGTAACAAAAAGCCTGAGGCCAAAAAAGCAAAACCAGTCGACAGCAAACGCCAGGACTGATGCCGTACCAGACCGTGTGGAAAGCGTACCATTGAGCGCTTTCCACACTGCCTGAATCACCCGAGATGCCCGCCATGACTGATACCCTCCCCGACGCCGCCGTTCTCGATGCTGCCTTGCAGATGATCGACGTCTGGAACCGCCTCAGCCCCGACAAACAAGCTTTACTGCTCAAGCGCTTCGGCACCCAGGAAAACGCCCTGGCCGCCCTGGTGACCACGCAAATGCTGGCGCCCGCCAAATCCTGACGCGTTTGATCTAAAGTTTATGCTGTGTTGGCGCCCGGCCCAGCCCGAGCAGCGGTATCATTAGCAGCCTATCTTTACCTGCTGCGACAGTGGACCACTCCAATGCCAGATACCCAGCGCCCCATGGCGGTCACGCTGCAAGTCGTTTCCATCGTGTTGTTCACCTTCATCGGTTACCTGAATATCGGCATTCCCCTGGCCGTGTTGCCGGGTTATGTGCACAGTGAACTGGGCTATGGCGCGGTGATTGCCGGCTTGGTGATCAGCGTGCAATACCTGGCCACACTGCTGAGCCGCCCGTATGCCGGTAAAATCATTGATAACCTCGGTAGCAAACGCGCGGTATTGATCGGCTTGGTGGGCTGTGGCCTGAGTGGCGTATTCATGCTGCTGGCGGCGTGGTTTTCAAGCCTGCCGGCCTTCAGCCTGGTCAGCCTGCTCATCGGGCGGCTGGTACTCGGCAGCGCGGAGAGCCTGGTCGGCTCGGGTGCCATCGGCTGGGGCATTGGTCGGGTCGGCGCGGCCAACACGGCCAAGGTCATCTCGTGGAATGGCATTGCCAGCTACGGCGCACTCGCCGTCGGCGCACCGCTTGGAGTGGTGCTGGTCAGTCATCTCGGACTGTGGAGCATGGGCGTCAGCATCATTCTGCTGGCAGTACTGGGTGTGCTGTTGGCCTGGAACAAGGTCGCCGCGCCGATTGTGGCCGGTGTGCGCCTGCCGTTCATGAATGTGCTGGGCCGGGTGTTGCCGCACGGCTGCGCCTTGGCGCTGGGCTCGATCGGCTTTGGCACCATCGCGACTTTTATCACCTTGTATTACACCACCCAGCAGTGGGACAACGCGGTGTGGGCGCTGAGCCTGTTCGGCGCCAGCTTCATCGGCGCACGCCTGCTGTTCGGCAACTTGATCAACCGTATCGGAGGCTTTCGCGTGGCGATTGCCTGCTTGTCGGTGGAAATCCTCGGCCTGCTGCTGCTGTGGCTGGCACCGGATGCTCACCTGGCCCTGGCTGGCGCAGCGTTAAGCGGGTTTGGCTTTTCCCTGGTGTTTCCGGCGCTGGGAGTTGAGGCGGTTAACCTGGTGCCGGCCTCCAGCCGAGGTTCGGCGGTGGGGGCTTATTCGCTGTTTATCGATTTGTCGCTGGGCATCACCGGCCCACTGGCGGGTGCGGTGGCGGCAGGCTTCGGCTTTGCCTCGATCTTCCTGTTCGCCGCCCTCGCAGCTGCCGGTGGCTTGCTGCTGAGCGTCTACCTGTACCGGCAAGCCCCCAAGGCACGCGAGGCGCGTGACGCCTAGAAGTCGACCTTGCCGCGCCCGGCCTTGATGCTGCCACGCTTGGTCTTGGATTCGAGGCGGCGCTTTTTCGAGCCCAAGGTGGGCTTAGTCGGGCGGCGCTTCTTCTCAACCTTGGTAGCGCTGAGGATCAACTCCACCAAGCGCTCCAGCGCATCCGCGCGGTTCTGCTCCTGCGTCCGGTATTGCTGGGCCTTGAGCACCAGCACACCTTCGCTGGTAATCCGGCTGTCGCGCAGTGCCAGCAACCGCTCCTTGTAAAAGTCCGGCAACGACGACGCCGGAATATCAAACCGCAGGTGCACCGCACTCGACACCTTGTTGACGTTCTGCCCGCCAGCGCCTTGGGCGCGAATCGCGGTCAGCTCGATCTCGGCGTCGGGCAGTTGCACCGTGTTGGAAATTACCAGCATCACTCAAAAACCTTAGGCAACGGACAAACCCCATTCGGACAACAACATCGACGCCTGGGCTTGGGAAATCACGGCGCCTTTAAACAGTTTGGCATCATTGAGGCGAAAGCCACTCAAATCCGCACCGCGCAAGTCAGCACCAGCAAAGTTGGCGCCGTTGATGCGGGCGTGGGCAAGGCTGCAGTCGATCAATTCGGCCTTGCGAAAGTCAGCATCCGACAAGTCGCTGTCGGTGTGCTGCATGCGGCCTCCTAGGCAAGGGTCGATAAAAACAAGGTAGCGAGTTTAACCTGTCGACGCTCACAAAAAACCCGGCAAGGCGCC